>DATDQA010000033.1:0-42054 GCA_035292505.1 Saprospiraceae bacterium
CCAATATGTTCAGGATGTTCTTGGACGGGGTGATGCGGAAGACGCGATTTCGTATCTCGCAGCGCAACCCGAATTCCCATACCGCATTATGTCTTACGGTATTATGGTCCACAATCTGGAACTTGACCGGGCCAAAGAATACCTCGATACACTCAGTGTAAATGGTGAGGAGGAGCAGGACTTCGTTGATGTACAACAGATCTATCTCGAGTATATTACAGATGTAGACAGTTTCAAGCTGAGTGCAATTGATAGTTTCAGACTTGCAAAAGCAGGTGAGAAATTCAATCCGTATGCCGGGTATGCGCGATCGATCTTTTATCTGTTGACCCGTCAATGGATTGAAAGAGACTTTGAGCACTTGGACAGCACAGTGACCCAAAGAATCAGCGCTGTAAAGGAACGGCCGGCAGTGAATGAGTCGGTGATTGTCTTCCCAAACCCGTCAGATGAAAACCAGGTGAGTGTTTCAATCGGAAATTTCGATCCTGCGAGGATTTATAGAGTAAATGTATATACTCTACTCGGTGAAATAATCAACACCGAGGTCCTCACAAATGCTTCCGATCAGGTTTTACTTGGAGATATGCCTGGCATATATTTTCTTGTGGTTTTGAAAGACGACAGGATCGTCAGTTCTAAACGCATAATACACAACTAATATCTTGTAATTGAATATCAAGGTGCCGGAGGGCTGTATTGCCTTCCGGCTATACAACTGCAATACGATGAAACATATTATACTCTTTGTAGCAACCTGGTTGCCTTTAGCAATTATGACGCAAGAAAGCTATATTAAGTCTTACGATTTCGGAACCGCCGAATATGTATATCAGATTGCCCTCTACAAAAACCGACTGTTTATCAATACCGCTACCTGGTGTGGTGTGGAGTGTTCATTCCTGGCAGAAATCGATCCTTTAGGGAATATTCTCTGGCGCGCGGAAGTGCCGGATATCGATATTGCCCAGGGCACAATGGTTATAGTCAATGACACCATCACTGTTACGGGAAACAACGATCCGTTAAACAATGCATTCCGAATGGCTCACTTTACGCTGAATGGGGTGAAGCTTGGAACAACGGTTGAAATAGAACATCCTACCAGGAAATACACACGGATGTTTCAATTAACTACGAAGTATCTTAACAACCGATTTATGGTATGTGGTACTGGGAAGATAGGTACGGACAGAGAATCACTCGTTTATGTTGTTAGTAGGGATGGTGTCATAGACACACTTATCAGCCTGATGCTTGCAAGTAAACAATCTGTTGTTTGGGACAGCTATATTGACAATCAAGGCAGACTTACGACATTTCACTGGATCGAAGAAGATGACTCGGATATCAATTACCGCAAGATCTACAAATTCAATGCAACCTTTGATACGGTCTGGACTTACAGAACAGAAGACAATTGGCATAATTACGCTTTTCCGCGTGGTTGTGAGTTACAGGATGGTCGCACGATACTTGTCATTGGACATCCGATCGACGGGTACAACCTTCACTCAGTACGTGCGATAAATCCTGATGGCACAACAGACTGGCAGTATGACTATGAATGGTATGGGTCCCGAATCCGCGACATATACAGGATAAAGACATTGAAGAACGGGGATATCATGGGATCAGGAAGTTATTCCGAGCTCGCGGAAGACCCCAGGATAGAAATTGCTCCCTGGTTGTTTCGCATGAGTCCGGAAGGTGAGCTCCTTTGGGAACGCGCATATTACGAATACGATTCTGCGATTGAAAGCTCCCGCATAGGTACAATTCTGGATTTCGCAGAGTTGGACAATGGCGATATCATTGCCGTTGGCAACGTTTGGTATGATGACGATGACATGCTGATCATGCGCGTGGATTCAAACGGATGCCTTGATCCGGGAGACTGTCATGAGGTGATTACAGTGGATATCACGACCGGTACTCAGGATTTGTCGGAGGTTACAGATCGTATGAGGGTATTTCCCAATCCCTCATCGGAATTTCTATACTTTGGTATTGATGCATCCGGCTTGTTACCTGTGGACTACACAATTGTGGATATCCATGGGTCAAAACTGCAAGATGGGCGACTTGATTCTGCTATATCAAATGTCAATGTCGCGAATCTTCCGAACGGGATGTATTTCTTATATGTCTACGAAGGCGGCAAATTGTATGGTGTTCAGAAGTTTGTGAAGGTAAATGAGTGAATATGCATAGGAACATTTCACTGCCCGGGAATAGACAGATTCATATTTCCATCTTCGTCTGTAGTCTTTACTTTGTAAAGTGAGCTCACCGGGTAAAATGTGTCTGCAACAGTAGCCACTCTGACACTGTCGGTAGATCTATTCAGAAAGTACTGCGCGGACGTCGGCTTGGTAGACCAGGCAAGTCCTGCGTTGCGTACTCCCAAGGATCGTTCTATTGGAGAATCTTCAGCGAAGGTGGTTCCGCCCTTCCGCCTTTCCGCCATTCTGCTTTTCAGCCTTCCAACCCCTCTGAGGGAATTTTCCTAAGTTCGCTGCACGCCAAATACAGACGTTAGCTAACCGAATTTCAATCATGAATACGCTTACGCAGAAAAACCTGAATCTCAATCTCCAGCCGGCCGCACTGATCGAAGCGACCATCCGTAAAGACCAGGGTAAACTGAGCAGTACAGGAGCACTTGTCATCAACACGGGCAAGTTTACAGGGCGCTCGCCAAAGGACAGGTATATCGTCAAAGACGAGAAAACAGCAGATACCGTGGATTGGGGAAACTTCAATATTCCTCTCGATCCCGCTGACTACAAATCACTCTACAATAAGATTATTGACTATGCAAATACACGCGATGAGATCTATGTCCGGGATATGTTCGCCTGTGCAAGCCCCAACTACAAACTCAATTTGCGTGTCTTCACGGAGTTTCCCTGGCAAAATTTGTTCGCATACAATATGTTTATCAGGCCGACACTAAAAGAGCTTGCCAACTTTACGCCGCAATGGAGGATCTATGCGTTCCCAGGTTGCCTCGCAGATCCGAAGCTGCACCATACACGACAAGAAAATTTTTCCATCGTCAATTTCTCCGAAAAGACAATTATTATTGGTGGTTCTGCATATACCGGCGAAATTAAAAAGGGCGTCTTTTCAGTATTAAACTATTTGCTACCTCTCGAGAATAACGTTTTGTCCATGCACTGCTCCGCAAATGTGGGCACAGATGGAGACACCGCGCTCTTCTTCGGTTTGTCGGGTACCGGTAAAACAACGTTGTCCAATGATCCTGACCGGATGTTGATCGGTGATGATGAGCATGGATGGTCGACACAAAGCGTATTCAACTTTGAGGGCGGCTGTTATGCGAAGACGGTAAATCTGTCCGCATCAAAAGAACCGATGATCCACAGTGCAATCAGATTCGGCGCGCTGCTGGAGAACATCGGATTCCTGGAGGATGGATACACGCCGGATTATGCAGATATCCGCATCACAGAAAACACACGGGTGAGCTACCCGATCTATCACATCGACAATACTATGTACAACTCCAGGGGAGACGTGCCTGAGAATATTTTCTTTCTGACATGTGATGCCTTCGGTATTCTTCCTCCGATTTCGCTTCTCACTCCCGGGCAAGCCATGTACCACTTCATCAGTGGATACACAGCAAAGATTGCAGGTACTGAAGAGGGTGTGACAGAACCACAAGCCACTTTTTCTGCCTGTTTTGGAGCCCCGTTTCTGCCCCTGCATCCCACTGTCTATGCCAGCTTACTCGGAGAGAAACTCAAAAAAGGAGGGCCGAGTGGAGGCGAGATTCATGTATGGCTACTCAATACAGGATGGACCGGCGGACCGTATGGAGTGGGATCGCGTATCGAACTCTCCTTCACACGTTCGATGATCAAGGCAGCGTTGACCGGCGTGCTGACACAAGTGGATTACAACGTCCATCCGGTTTTTGGATTGAAGATGCCGAAAAAATGTCCCGATGTTCCAAATGCAGTATTGAATCCCCGTGATACATGGCGTAATGAAGATGACTATGATCGTGCAGCCAATGACCTGGCCAACCGATTCATCAGGAATTTTGAGAAATATGCCGATAAAGCATCGAAAGAAGTGTTGGAGGCAGGACCGAAGATGGTAGCGATGGTATAAGAAAGGCGAACGGTGGAAGGGCGGAACGGCAGAACGGAAAGAGGATTCTTCATTCTTGATTCTTTAATGCTCAACGCTAAGATCATTGTTGAAGAGCGACACCTACACATTTAAACAGCTAAACAATTACACGTTTACAGTTATCCAGTTTCCCCATCTTTGATCGCAGATTCGAGAACACATGCCCAAAAAACATAAACGCATCAAAGGCGAGAAGTTGAGCCAACCCATGTTGCGCAATGTTGTGCTGCATTACCTTCAGACCCATCCGGGTAAACCTTATAGTGCCAGACAACTGATCAAGAAACTCAAGATTGCCAACGACAAGCCTTCCGTGGTGAAGACATTGGAGCAACTGGCGAAGAGTCATAGTGCGATCTCAGCATCTGAGGATCAATTTTACTACGGAAACCTTCAGCAAAATCCTAAAGACCCGGGATCACGCAAATCCGACGGCAAGACATCAATCGGTATTGTAGATCTCAAGCGCTCGGGCGCAGCCTATATTATTTGTGAAGGACAGGCACAGGATATTTTCGTCCGTGCCAATGATCTGGAGACCGCATTGAATGGAGATACCGTAAAAGTGCAGATCATATCACGTCGTCTGGGTAGGCCCTCCGGAAAAGTGATCGAAGTCCTCAAGAGAGCGACGGATCAATTTATTGGAGTGTTCCACGAGTTCAAAAATTATAGTATTGTCGTTCCTGATTATTACAAAGTACCCTTTGACATCATCGTCATGCCGGATAAGGCCGGTGACGCCGTCCATGGTGATGTGGTGCTTGTGAAGGTGATCAAGTGGGCGGGTAAACTCAATAAAACACCTCATGGTGAAGTTCTGGTCGTACTGGGCGAACCAGGATCCAGCAATATCGCCATGCAATCCATCCTTGTCCAGAATGGTTTCAATCTTCTGTTTCCTCCGGAAGTGCATGCAGAAATGAAAAAGTTGTCTTCGGAATTAAGTGAAGCTGATCTCGAAGGACGTGCCGACTATCGCGCTGTCCCGACTTTCACCATAGACCCCATCAATGCAAAGGATTTTGACGATGCCTTATCCGTACGCCGTCTTGACAACGGTCATGTGGAGGTTGGGATCCACATTGCAGATGTCAGTCATTTTGTGAAACACGGAACGGCGTTGGACAAAGAAGCGTACCAACGATCTACATCTGTATACCTGGTGGATCGCGTGCTGCCGATGCTGCCGGAAAGACTCTCAAATGAGCTCTGCTCACTGCGGCCAAATGAAGACAGCTTATGTTTCGCAGCGATCTTCACTTTTAATGCGCATTATAAAGTCGTGAAGCGGTGGTTTGGAAAAACCATCATTCATTCTGATCGTCGTTTCCATTATGAAGAAGTGCAGGAAGTACTTGATCGGGGCGTCGGAGACCATAGCGAAGATCTCGCCTTACTCAATAAGATCGCGCAGGTATTGCGTGAGGAAAAGTTGAAGAATGGTGCCCTCATGTTTGAGACAGATGAAGTGCAATTTGTCCTCGACGAGCACGGTGTTCCAATGGAAATCTATGCGAAAGTGCGTCAGGATGCGCATTTATTGATTGAAGATTTTATGTTGCTTGCCAATCGTGAAGTCGCACAGTATATTGGGAATGCACGTCGCGCGGATAATATTCCGTTTGTCTACCGGATACACGATACACCTGATCCCGATAAGCTTGAACAACTGGTGCGGTTTGCCACGGAGATTGGGTTCACGATGAAAGTCGACACTCCGCAACAAATCGCAAAGTCATTTAATGCACTTGCAATCGCCGCACAGAAGGACGAGGCGCTGATGGTGCTCGAACCGATCGCGATCCGCACGATGGCAAAGGCCGAATACAACACGGAGAATATCGGGCACTATGGCCTTGCCTTCCAGTACTATACTCACTTCACATCTCCGATCCGGCGTTACTCGGACGTCCTGGTGCACAGGATTCTCTTTGAAAATCTCGATGGGAGGACACAGCGTGTGAATCTTAAGAATCTGCAGGGGCAATGCCTGCATATCTCGAACATGGAACGCAAGGCACAACGGGCTGAACGCGATTCTATCAAGTATAAGCAGGCGGAGTACATGCAGAAATTCATCGGGCAGCAATTTGAAGGGCATATCTCGGGCATTATAGACCGGGGCATTTTTGTGACCCTCATGACAACGCACGCAGAAGGGATGGTGAGTTTCGATCTCTTCGAGGAGTCGTACATGGTTGATCCCGGAGGTCTTAGAGCAGTTGGTACAGTTACCGGAAATGTCATGCGGATGGGTGATACGGTGCATGTGCGCATTCTTGATGCGGATCCGGCAAAGAGGCAGATTGAAATGGAACTGGTAGAAGGTGAGAAAGCGAGAAGGTGAGAAAGCGAGAAACGGCCTCACCTTTTTCCGCCACCCAGAAGCTTTGAATACCTGCTACAGCTTCTTCGCGCCAATTCGTCTCGATGAACGGATAATTTCTTCACCTAAAAAGAGAAGGCTGACCTCGAAGCCTGACCGCCGCGCCCGGATGACTCCCTGCCCGACTATGTCATTGAGGCGAGCGGTCGGACGGGAATGATCGGATCAGGCGGGCGTCCATAGACCTTGAGCGTCAAAGGGATGGACCTTACTTAACACTGTGCATTTGTGATGCACACTCTAATAACCTAATTGACTTCTTCTCTCCAATTCTCGTCCCTAAGCAATCCATTGACAAGCTTATTGCCCGGTTGTAGATCTTATTTTGACAGGCTCAGTACACGTGTCGAAACGAATGGATCAATACTAAGACCGCACCGGCAGTTTCTTCGCGCCTTGTTCCCAATGTGTCTGCATAATCTTCTGCTCCTCAGTCAGTACCTTCATCGGCTTCAATGCAGGCTTGCCAGGCATCTCTACTTTTTCGATCGGCGCACTCAACAGGACTGTCTTCTCCATGCCCTGCGCATCCTTTCGCATGACTTCAATTTGAAGCATTTTACCTTCCACTAAGGATTGTTGTTCCGAATAAAATAAGGACATCGGGTTTTGAGGATCAAAACTCTTCCCATTGATTGTCTTGATCTCGTCGCCATCCTGATAGCCTAATTTTTTGCCGAACGCATTGACTTCAGACGTGGATGCTACGATGACGCGATTGTCCTTTTGATTATATCCCAGTGAAATATTGCCATAGGTAAACTGTTTCGTCATCCCGGGAGCAGAATACTCTACGCCGATACTATTAAAAATTTCTTTCAACGGCAAAGGATCCTTACCCGCAACATATTTCTTGAGAAAGCGGCTTGCTTCGGGATATGAGAGCTTCTTGATTTCCGCAAATAAGCGCTGATCTCTGAACGGCTGATCCTTACCAAATTTCTGCGTCAGTGCAAGCATGAGATCCATGAGACCCATTTCGCCTCCTGACTCTTTGCGCAGGATCACGTCAAGGCACAGGCCGATCAATGCTCCTTTCTGATAGACATTGCCATATTGCGCATGATAGGTCGTCAGGCAGTCTTTACTCAAATCCGTAAAGGGTAATGCATCGTCGTATGATCCCAGTGCATCTTCAATCTTGTTTTGCATCTGCGTCAGGAAATAATCCATATCAGTGATACCATGTACAAGCTGAGCATGATGCGAGAAATATTCCGTGACACCTTCATACATCCAGAGGTGCCGTGACATCTTCGGGTCATTGAAATCGAAATACCTGATCTCCTTAGAATGCACATTCAGAGGTGAGACAATATGAAAGAACTCGTGTGCCGCAATGTCTTTGAGTGGCTGAATAAATTGTTCCTGAGGGTAATCCGGCAGGACATAGAGAGAAGAGTAATTATGTTCCAGGGCACCTGTTCCTACCTGCTGACCTTGCGTGAGAAAATGCATGAGGAATGCATACTTATTGACAGGAAGCTTACCACCCATGTATTCGCGCTCCGCCTGTAAGACATCTGCAAACTGCTTTGCAATAAACGCAGACGTTGCTTTCCCCGAAAGTGAATTCACTGCAATCAGGACATCTGCTTCACCGACATGCACAGTTGTGGTATCGGGCTTACCGTACAGAATCGGCATATCGACCAGATAGTTGTAGCTGGCTACCTCATAGACTTCCGTCGTCTGATCAGGATATGTTGCAGGCATTGCAGTAGCACCATAGTAGCCGGCTTCTTTTTTGATTTTGACCTCAAAGGGAATCTCTTTCATCTCGTCGAAGTACCCTACGAAACCATGTGCATTGAACACGACACCTCTCCCCTCTTCGATATTCGTACCGGACATTCCATAGACGGACGTTCCTCCTTTATCGTCGAACGTGTCATTGACCCAATAGCTGATCTTGTGCAACCGTTTTGCATCGTGAATCACAAACGTGTTGATGTCGGTGCGTTCTGCGCGTAAGGCTTTGCCATCTGCATCGGTGGCCGAGAAGTCCTGGATGAACCTGCCGAAGTCGGAGATCTGGTAGGTACCCGGTACCACTTTCGGAACATAGAAGTTGATCGTGTTTTTTTTGATGTCCGGAGTCAGAAGTTCGACGTAGACTTTATCCTGGACGATATTATCCAGGTCGACCGTGTACTGATACTTGGGCACACTAGCATTTGCGAGAGAAATGCAAGACAGCATCAAGGTGAAAAGAGAAATCCTACGTGACATACTGGAGAATTAGAAAGAATGAAAAGAGAACGCAATAAAAGTATCTGACGCGCATGTAATCGTTTTGCCTAATAGCCCCGCATGAGGTATACATCGGCGAATGTGGAGTTTAGTCCGATGTGAGGTTTCAGCGTATTCTTCTCTTGACCTGACTGATTACAGGCGCCGGGAAAAGAAAATATTCAGATAGGTTTGAGGATTACAACTCCATTAAACTTTTTAATCATCGTGTCAAAGTGCGTTTTCAACAGGCCATAGTCGGAGGCGTCATAGACGGATTTTTTGAATTCCACTCCTGCGGTAAGTTTCAGTTTATCACCGATCAATTCAGTCGAATAATCCATTTTGAGAAGATGATCCTCAAATTGTAACAATGCAGGTATTTCTGAAACCTGAAAACCAGAGGGTATCTCCAGCACACATAGGTATTGTTTCGATTTTCTGAAAACAAAATCTATGGGATATGTTCTGGAACGCTGTTTGAATGGGTTTTGACTCTCAGGATAATCAAGAAATGGAGAAATGATAATGTCGTCATTGAGCTTTTGCAACGGTTTACTTCCTTTAATACTTATGAGGTATGGCTTGTCGACCTGCTCGGCATTTTGAATAACCACAGCTCCTAATTTGAGGAAATCTCTGCCCATCATTTCATCCGAAATATCAATTGTATCTCTACTTGCGGCCCGAGCAGCGCGAGCCTCGTATTCAGTCATGCGATGCGTGATGCCAATCTGTAAAATTTCATTCTCTAAATCACATTTTAACCCGAAAGCGATATATTCCAGAGATACGGCCTGCGATTCAAGGCTTACCCAGTTTTCACTGTCGCTTTGAATAATTAGTCCTTGTTCGTTAATACAACGCTGGGGAATTCGGTTGTATGGCAGAAGAATATCAGTACCATCAAGGAGTATTGCACCATTCCGGTCATTCGCCAGCACAAGTACATAGTTAAAAAAATGTTCAAAAGGATAATCTGTTTTGATTTTTCCATGATTCCGGGTACTCATGAGGACGGGGTGTGCTGAAATTCCTGCCTCTTCAAGAAGCGAGTTCAGAAAGAGATTGATATCTGCCGAATTTCCAGTTTTACGTGTAAGAAAATCCTTGAAATCCATAGAGGCAATGTGACTTGATTGGCCATTCCAGAAATAGTTGCTTTTGACGTACTGCACAATTGATTTAATGCGCTCGGCCTCGGGTATTTGTTGAATGTTCAATTGATCTGCAAGGATTGTCTCTGCCTGTTTTTTGGCTTTGACCATATAGCGACCAAAGTCAGCATGATCAAGTAGTACTGTAATAAGTTTAGGCCATGATGTGAGGATCTCTTTCGAACCTCCGGTTGAATAAATGATCTTCGACAGTTGGAAATCCATTTTGATGATATAATCTCCGGGCGATGTAATAAATCCTTCATACCGGAAGGCAGGCACATCTGTCATGACATATGTGTGCAGGAGTTCTTTAAAGGTGACACCACCAATTCTGCGCTCATTTGTGGATTCAACAGTACTCTGAGTACTGAACTTGTCAGCTCCCTGCAAAATAAATGTGTACTCATAAAACGGTATCATACTCACAGTATAACTGCTTTGGATTGTCGGGATCGTGGATTGAAACTCCCAATCGGCGAGGTAGTACAAAAACGGGCTTTCAAGCTCATATTGATATTCGATCACTGATCCTGCTTTGACCCTTGGGAATGTGAAGGTTTTGTTCTTCCAACTGTCACTCAATCGCTCTTCAAAGATCTGCGTAGGATCAAGAGGAAATTTTGTCACAATACCATGTTGCAGATTGTACGTAAACGCTTGAAGTCTGATCAGGCGTTCGGATGCACCGTCTTCACCTATGCGATATGGAATATTCACGACAGTCACCTCGTCCATAGATTCATTCCTCAGGATTTTTATTCTTTTTGTTCGCGTAAAAGAAATATTGAAACCACCCGTATTGTCTTCATAAAACCGTGCGTGTCCAATATCGAAAAGCACAACTGCATCCGCTTCAGGATCCTTGTCATAGACCTGCATGTCAAAAGTCTCGACGGAGACAACTCCGAATTCATGATCGCCTGTTTGAGCCGACATGTCACCTTGAAAAATCCACAGAAGAATACATATGATGAGGTGTTTTTGCATAAGCTTGACTTTGTGTTTATTCATACCCCTGGCGGCACTTACTTATTTACAATGTCTATGATGCAGACAGTCTTAAGTAACCGATACGAGCTTAAAAATACAGCGTTATCACAAGTCTGGCGCCATTTTGTGGGCACTTATTATAAGAAAGATTATTATAACACAACAAAAGTATCTGACTCGCATATAATCGCTTTACCTGGTAGCCCGGCATGAGGTATGCATCGGCGAATGCGGAGTTTAGTCCGATGTGAGGATCGGCATGAACAAAATCAAAAAGCAATTGAAGTTGACTTTTTCTATGAGTTTATCTCCCTATTTTTACACAAAAGACCTTCTACAGGCTGTAAGGAGGAACCCTGATAGGTTTCCAGCAGATTTTATGTTTCAGTTGACAAAAAATGAGTTCGAGGAGTGGAGATCACAAAATGTGATCTCCAAGGCAGACCAAAAAGGATGGAGGTATGCACCGATGGCTTTCACTGAGCATGGTGTACTTATGTTATCAAGCGTTCTAAAAAGTAAGCGAGCTATAGAAATGAACATTCAGATCATGCGTATTTTTACGCGAATGCGCGAAATGATTCTGACCCATAAAGACTTTTTATTGAGAATCGAACGAATTTGAGCGGAAAGACACTGGTCATGATGAAAGGATGAAGTTACTCTTTGATTATCTGAAGAAATTTGCCGTAGATCAACAAAAACCAAGGCGTCCAATAGGCTATAAGAGTGCACGAAAAGATACGGAAAGCTAGTGGCCTCTCGCTTACATGCGTTTACCCCCCTACCCAACCCACATCCGGCTTCCTCCGTCTTATACCGTGTGAGTACCTTCACGAGTAGATTATGACGAGAGCAATACCTCACTCCCCGGACGCCAGAGCAGCAAAAATCGCATTGTTGAGTCTGATGGCCATCGCCATGTTTGCATGCGACAAGCTCGATACCCAACCGGGAGAATTCCAGTATCCTCTAAGCCTCTCCGTAGAGAGAAAACAATCGATCGCAGAACTTACCTGGTCCGAAGCTACAGTCTCGACTTTCGAAGAATACATCATCCTCCGGTCTACAGACGAAATTCCGGATTCTCCTGAGCCGGAAATAACAGGAAATACCGTCCTTCTTGCGAGAATCGACGAACGCAAGGCGACATTGTTCAAGGACAGCAACCTCCCCATTGCCGATTCGATTTACTACAAGGTGTACGCGCGGATTGCAGGACACCTCCTGATGAGTCCGACTGTCGGATTTACACAAAACCTTCACCTGGTTCCGGTGCGGGCAGACATCGTTGAACATGTACCCTCGCAAAATGCTTTCATCGGCTTTGATCGCGTGACTCAACAGTTATTTGTCTATGATTATAGCATCCGTGAATTTCTCGTTTCCAGATTTTTTCAACTCAACTTTCCGGTGATCAGTTATAGCGCGTCACCCCAGGAAATACTCATCAGCGAAAACGGTACGACACAATTCCTGGATTATACCACGCTCAATGTCATTAAGACATTTCAAACCAATCAAATACGTAACGTCAAATATGCGAATGGCTGGATCTATCTGACGCGTGCGCAATTTCCGTTCGGTTTCGCTCTCTATCGCAGGTCCGATCTTTCATTCAGAGATGAAGTCAATGCGCTTCAATCAGATTGGCGCGGCTTCTCTGTGATACCCGATGTCAATGATGCAAACAAAGCCACGATCTATGATTTTTCCCTGACAGGTTCGGCACGTTATGTTCAGAACAACACAACTCTGGAAGTTGATCTGCTGAGTAGCGAGGTGCTCCCCGGTGGGCTTATGGTAGTAGCGCGACATCCCGTCAGGACTGAATTTGTGATCACCAATACCGGCATCATCGTCGATGGAAACCTGCAGATCATCAAGACACTGGAAAACGGGACGCTCAGTTTCAGTTTCTGGGCCTATTCTCCGGATGGCAGCAGGTTCTTTGGCATGACTTTCCAGAACAACCTGATGATCCGTGTCTACGATGCAGAGAATGATTATTCCTTTGTGGAAGAATATGTGCTGAGTAATCAGATCTCCCCGGTAGCACTTTTCACAGATGAGGACAATATGTATCTCGTGTCACTTGTCTTTCTGAACACAAGCACACAGACGTTGATTACAACGATTGAATATTGAATGATGGATGATGGATGATGAAACACAACTAAAAGTAGTACGATGAAGGTTTTGCACAAAAGCATAGTCATCGCAGCAATATCAACACTGAGTATACACGCTTCAGCACAAGAAAGCAGTGAAGATCAACCTGGTTTCAAACATATGCTGGGTCTCAATACGACAGGACTGTTGAATCAGTTTCGCGATGAGTCCACCAACGATCGCTTCAGGACACCATATCTTATCACCTATTCGATGGAATTGGGCAAGTTGGCAGTACGTGCGGGGATCGGCCCGGAATATTCAACTGAGACGATTGTGCATGATGGATTTACAGATAGTGAAGAAAATAGCCTTTTACGCATGGATGGCAGAATCGGTGCAGGTCTTGTTGTCCTTGATGATCATAGATGGCAGGCGATTATGGGACTGGATGCCGTGGCTGGATATTTCCGCGAACGTAATATCGAAGACTCGGGATTTGATCGGATCACAGATCAGGAAGAGGTAGAAACGTATGGTGGCGGCCCTTTCATTCAACTCGCCTTTCAACTGTCAAAACGGATATCCCTGAGCGCCGAGAGCGCCGTGTATTGGCAACATCGGAACACAACGCAGACCCAGCTATTCGAGAATTTTCCGGATTTTAACAACGTGATAAGCGAAAACTCGGGTTCTGAGCTGGCGGTGACCTTACCAAACACGATTTTTGTGCGTCTTCATTTTTGAGAATATAAAACCCTATACTATGCAACGACTATCGACATCTCTCTTCGGCAATAAAATGCCGAAGTTCCAGCTCCAGGTAATCCTGGCAATTGTGTGCCTTGGATTCATGAGCTGCCAGAAGGATGATCCCGTCATCTCTTTGCGCTCACCCCAACTCCCCGCACAGCTTGCAAATTATGCATTGCCAGACATCTCCCCGTGTTTCTGGGTCGATCAATCCCGCTTCATGGTCACAGATGCCGGAGCAACACTTGGCCGTGTCCTTTTTTATGACAAGATCCTGTCGAAGGACAATACGATCTCATGCAGAAGCTGCCACCTGCAGGAGAAGGCCTTTTCAGATCCCGTGCAGTTCAGTTCCGGCATTGACGGACAAGTGCTCCGTCGACACACACCATCGATTACGAATGTGTATGACGATCCGATGCTCTTCTGGGATGGCCGTGCAAAATCTGTCACTGATCTTGTCCTGAAACCGGTGCGCAATCACAAGGAGATGGGACTCGACGATATGGATTTCCTTGTCGCTAAAATCAGGAAAGCACCGTATTACGAATCACTCTTCAAACAGGCATATGGTGCGGATGCCATCAATAAAGAAAATATCGCCAATGCACTTGGACAATTCCTGTCGAGCATGATCACAGGCCAGAGTAAGTATGACGATGTCATGTGCGGAACATCGCAATTCACTGCCTCAGAGACACGAGGAAGCCAGGTCTTCTTCGGGGAAGGCAGATGCTACCAGTGTCATGGAGGCCTTGACTTCAATCAACGTGGAAGCTTTTTCATCGATGTCTTTCCTTTCGGTGGCGGATGGGAACCCGCTGCAAACATAGGTCTCGACAAAGAGTATGCTGACCAGGGCATGGGTGAATTTGATCAAAGCCTCGAAGGCGTCTTCAAGATTCCTTCCCTGCGCAACGTCGCCGTTACTGCCCCTTATATGCATGACGGTCGTTTCTCGTCACTTGAGGAAGTCATCAATCACTACAGCGAGAATATCGCAGATCATCCAAATCTCGCCAACGAATTACGCGATTGGCAGAATGGTGGACCAGGAAGACTGAATCTTTCTCCCGAAGATAAAAGTGCTCTGGTCAGTTTTCTGAAGACCCTCACGGATGAGAACTACATGCATGACGAGAAGTTTTCGGATCCGTTTAAGTGATGATCATAATCGCGAGAATTAAAGTCAAAATGTAAAATATCAAATGTCTGCCCGTCCGCAGGCGGGTAAAAGTCTAACGTTGCATCAGACCTTTGACTTTTACATTTATCATTTTACATTTTGACTTCTTTTTCTAAAGTCCGACATCGGCGGGGGAACAAATCAACCCGCCTCCGGTTCTTATTCCAACGTTTTCAAAGCCCCTCGCACACTACCATGATTTCGCAATAAGGCTTTCGCCTCCTCATAATTAAGAGTAGGATACCGTTCCATAATCATCCGCGTCCCCCTGTCGATGAGCTTATTATTGGCGAGTTGCATATCCACCATTTTATTGTCGAGGACACGACCGAGGCGGACCATGACGGAAGTGGAGATCATATTGAGGATAAGCTTTTGTAAAGAAGTTAAAATGCAAAATGTAAAAGGAGAAGACTGAACTTACTTTAGACTTTTACATTTTGACTTCTTTTTCTAAAGTCTCGAATGCTGCACGAACACTTCCACTTCTAAGGAGCACCGCTTTCGCCTCCTCATAATTAAGAGTAGGATACCGCTCAATAATCGTCCGTGTTCCTCTATCGAGTAGTTTATTGTTCGCGAGTTGCATATCCACCATTTTATTGTCCAGCACCCGACCGAGGCGGATCATCACCGAAGTAGAGATCATATTGAGGATAAGCTTTGTAAAGAAGTTAAAATGCAAAATGTAAAAGGCAAAATGTAAAAGGAGAATACTGAACTTACTTTAGACTTTTACATTTTGACTTCTTTTTCTAAAGTCTCGAATGCTGCACGAACACTTCCACTTCTAAGGAGCACTGCTTTCGCCTCCTCATAATTAAGAGTAGGATACCGCTCCATAATCATCCGTGTTCCTCTATCGAGCAGTTTATTGTTTGCGAGTTGCATATCGACCATTTTATTATCGAGGACACGGCCGAGGCGGACCATGACGGAAGTTGAGATCATATTGAGGATAAGTTTTTGTGCTGTACCAGCTTTCATGCGCGTGCTTCCGGTGACAAACTCAGGTCCGACAACTGCAACAATCGGATAATCAGCGTGCGCAATGATCGGTGCATTAGGATTGCAGGTGACACAACCGGTGAGGATGCCATGTGCACGCGCATTACGCAATCCTCCGATCACATAAGGTGTTGTCCCGGATGCCGCAATACCAATCAGGACGTCTTGTGTATCGATTGCGTGCTCGCTAAGATCTTTCCATGCGAGGGTCTCATCATCTTCTGCAAATTCGACGGCTTTCCGAATCGCCGTATCTCCTCCAGCGATCAATCCAATGACCATTCCCTGCGGTACGCCAAACGTCGGAGGACATTCTGATGCATCGAGAATACCAAGTCTTCCACTCGTACCTGCTCCGATGTAGAACAGCCTGCCTCCCTCTGTCAGCTTCACTACTACTGTCTCAACCAGTACTGCGATCTCAGGGATTAAATCATTTACGATAAGCGGGACTTTCTGATCCTCCGTATTGATGCTCTGTAGAATTTCTTCAACTGACATCTTCTCGAGGTGATGGTAGAGTGAGGATTGTTCGGTCACTTTTTGCATAGAAATGGTAAAGGTACAAACTCACCCCCCGGCCCCCCGGCCCCCTCTCTCCAGAGAGAGGGGGAGCTATCTAAATGACTTTTTTTAATGCATTCCCCTCTCTTTCTCTTGGAAGAGAGGGGTTAGGGGTGAGTTCGATATCGCCCATAATCCTCCAAACGTCAATATCCCATTCAATGCCAATACCAGAAATCCCAACTCAAAGCCACCAAGTAAAAAATCATTGTACTTGTCAATCACCCAGGTCAGTATTGGTGCTGCAATACATATTGCAGGAGCCCATCGATCATTTAATATGCGTTTTGTGCCAATACCAAAGGCAAACAATCCAAGCAACGGTCCATACGTATATCCCGCTGCAATAAATAATTGATTGATCACTGCTTCATTGCTGAGGCTGTTGAAAAGGAGGATAACGAAAAACATCACAAATGAAAACATGATATGCACACGCAGCCTTTTCTTTTTCAAGACCTCCTGGTCTTCGGGTGAATTACGTTTATTAAAACCCAGGAAATCCATACAAAACGCAGTCGTGAGTGCAGTTAATGTAGAATCGGCGCTGGAGTAAGCCGCTGCTGTCAATCCAAGAATAAAAAGAATGCCCAGAATCGGAGGCAAATACTCCATTGCGATCGTAGGATACAACTGATCTGTACGCGAAGGGAACTCCACTGCAAACTCCGCAGCATAGAGATAGAGCAAGGCGCCGAGCGTGAGGAATAATAAATTCGCAACCGTGAGGACGCAGGTGAACGCAAACATGTTCTTTTTTGCTTCGCCGATACTTTTACACGTGAGGTTCTTCTGCATCATATCCTGATCGAGGCCGGTCATCACGATCGTGATCAATGCACCGCTTATCATTTGTTTGAAAAAGTTGTTGGGATCGGCCCAGCCCTCATTGAAATAAAATACCTTATTCAGACCTTTTTCCGCAATCGCCGGTATGATATCGCCGATGGACAGATCCAATGCATTCGAAAGCTCCAGGATAGTGATGATCAGCACACCCAGCATGCAGAATGTCTGAAAGGTATCGGTGTACACGATCGTTTTGATGCCACCTTTGAATGTATATACCCAGATGAGCATGATCACACCCAGGCAGGTGCACCAGAACGGGATCCCCAGCGGCCCGGTGATCACTTGCTGCATCACGATTACGACCAGGAACAACCGGAAAGACGAACCTATCGTGCGCGAAAGCATGAAGAACGCTGAACCGGTTTTATACGATGCGATACCGAATCGCGACTCCAGGTATCCATAGATAGAGATGAGACCCAGCCTGTAGTACAAAGGCATCAGTACATTGGCGATCAGCGCATATCCGATGATATACCCCAGCACGATCTGCATGTATGAGAAAGCCTGATTCGCTCCGCCTGCGCCGACGACACCTGGTATGGAGATAAACGTGACTCCAGAGAGCGACGCACCTACCATGCCGAAGGCTACGAGAAACCATGGTGATCTACGTCCTGCAATGAAGAATTCCGCATTCCCTGCCTTGCGGCTCGTTATCAAAGACACGATGATGAGGACGACGAAATATCCTAAGACAACACCAAGAAGAAGCTGAGGAGTGACATTCATGCGATCAGGACATTGCTGCAATGATGGCACCGAAGATTGTCATGGATATCACCAGATATCCCGCATCGATGAGATAGAGATGTATGGACCGTTTGGCGAAAAGATAGTGCATACCAAGTGACGTTGCACCGACTCCGGCCCCCATGATCAATCCTCCAAAAGCGCCTATCTCCCAATTCAAGTCCATTGGTAGATATGCGGCGAGGACAAGGCCCATGATAAAGGTGAGTACGATAGCAGGGCCGAATCTCATGACTACACTGCCCCGCTTGATCTGATCATTGGTCAAGCCTGTATGTTTCTGCCATGCTTTACCAAAGACGGTTGGCGCATACCACAGGAATCCAAAGAGAAAGTTTGCAAACGTGCCGATTACGACAGCAAGGAAGTTGACAGTGGAAAACTGCATGGAGGAGTTGGATAGATTCAGTCCGAAGATAAGCGACAGTGGTGATTAGAGAGCTGAGAAAGATCCTTTGATCCAAATTGGTGTGCTGTTGTCTATTAAGTATCATTTCTATGGTCGTGAACGTCAATGCCAGCACAACATGCAAGTCGTGCGTCCTTCAAAGCCAGCTTCTGGCATTTGGTTGCAACCATACATGTTCAGGCAAGACGTTTTTGCATCACACTCAATGCTTATTGAGTCAGGATAGGAGAACCGTATTGAGCTTAGTATACTCTGCCCTGAGAGTTCTTCACCTGCTTTTAGTTGCTTCTGGCAGCGACTCGATGAGCCCCGCCTGTCTGCTCGGAAGATATGGCTCTGAATAACAAGGGGAGGCCCAACAGTATGTTCGTCATCCTGAGCGACAGTCACGCGTAAGGGGAAGCGTGTGCTCCCTTCACCTCTCCCAGCCTGACTCCTTCAACGCCGGATCATTCTCCTTTTTCAGAAAATCACCGTCATCAGATGCTGCACCAACAGATGCATCCATCAAGGCAGAATCAGGCACTACCTCCAACGGTGTATGCCAGGAAGCGCTTTCATCGTTGTAGGCCACATTACTCATCGAATTATAGCAGCTGATCAGGCTCCATCTTGCCTTATCGCTCCGGTTGGCTTCGCTGCGATGTAAAAGATTGCTGTGAAAAAACAATGCATCACCCGGATCCAGCTCCACATATACATGTTCCATTGTCTTCAGGCAGTGGTTTACAAATACCATGTCGGCACCTACCTGTTCACCTGCAAAACCATGATTGACCCGACCCAGTTTATGCGAGCCTTTGATGACCTGTATACACCCATTGGACCGATTAGCCTCAGTCAATGCGATCATGATGCTTACCAACTGGTCAGGAAAAAGAAATTGGTTTTTATACCAGTAGCCGTAATCCTGATGCCACTCCCACGCACCACCTACACGTGGCTCTTTTTGCATCAGCTTCGTATGAAAATGGCAGACCGGAGAATCACTATCTAAAAGCAATGCAGCCGAGCGCACCATCCGTTCACTGCGCAACACCATACTATATACATCATCGCCGGGTGTGAACCAAAGCGTGAGCTTTGTTTTGCGTCCGCTCTGATCATTCAGGTCAAGTGCATTTTTTCGTACCACCACGTCTTCGATCGCAATGCTATAGAGCTTATCGATTTCTTCCTTGCCGAAAAAACTATTGATTATGACATAACCATTGCGATGAAATTCTGCAACATCGGCAGAGGATAGTGTTTTCTTTGACATGACAATGATTTTATTACTTATTGGTATTGGCTATTGGCAGTTACTGCCAACTAATAAATTTTATACCTATGTCAGCACTATCCTCTCTGCTCCATTCTCTAAGGCTCTCTGCTTTCTGCTTCGCGTTCCGCAATCGTCTTCTCAAATATGTCACGTGGCAGGAAGTAGCGTTCAGGTTCAAGGTTCTCGGGCACTGGTTGTACCACTTCATCAGGCTCAATTCTGCCTTTGAACATCCATGCGATCAGGATACCCGCAAAGGCGCCGAGAAGATGACTTTCCCAACTCACACCTTTCTCCCCCGGTACGATTCCAGGAAAGTAACCACTGTACAACACAAGTACGATCAGGGCCAACACGATGGATCGCACATTGCGTCGAAATACTCCGCTCCAGAATACAAATGAAATTAACCCATAGACCACGCCACTGGCACCGATATGATGTGTATGCGGACGCGCAAAAAGCCACACGCCAAGACCTGAGAGAAGGTAAATAAGAAGGAATGACTTCACTGCGACACGCCGGAAGAACAAGAACAACACCGCACTCAATGCAGCCAGGGGCACGGTATTGGAGATCAGGTGCTGCCATTCACCGTGGATCAAAGGGGCAGTAATGATCCCTAAAAGACCGCTCCACTCCCTCGGGAGCACCCCGAGATATCCGAGTTGTATGCCGGTCATAAAACTTACAGTATGGATCACCCAGAGGGCTACGATGAAAAGCATCGGAAAGCGCAATGCGTTTAAAATGTCAAGCGTCTTTTGTTTCATCGCTTATGGTTTATGCATCATGGTACAACAGGCAACGTCCAATATAGGTTTTGTCAGCGAACGCTTACAAATCTGCGCCGTACAAGTTGTATGAAATAGACGGCTTTGGTCTTTTTCCTTTCATCAGCCCAATTGAATCGTAATCCCACACCTTGTGTGAGGAATGACTGTGCATCCCTGAAGCTCTGGAGATCATTGAGGTAGTCGAGTGTTTTTTTGAATAACTCATTGTCTCCACCAAAGAGCTCATTGACGGTGAGAATACGCTCATTGATACCCATCCCATGTTCGATGCGATCAAGTGGCTGGAGTTTTAGTTTTTCTGCGAGTTCTCCGACTTCTTTGAATTCGAACAACGCAGTGAGCGCAGTATCTTCTTTATCATGCATCGTGGAAGGAGAAGAAACCGGTGCCTGTACTGATGACTGAAGTGGAGATACCGGCACATTCACTGGAGTGAAGGCAGCAACAGGTTGTTGGATTGGAACATTGATCTGTTCAACCCGTGTATGTGCAGGCTCGGGAGTCACCGGCTTTGGTGGTTCGTTCCATCCTGTAGTATAACTTGATGGCGGCTTTACACCGGTATATTCTTCCTGAGCGGGTTTTTCAATTTTCACACGCATGGGTTCCTTTACCACTTCATGCGAGATGCTTGTGGGAGTTATCGGACTGCTCACTTCCTCATAGAGATCCCGGAGATAGCTGAGCAGCAGATCGCGCTCGAGCGCTGACACTGTGCCCTGGTCACTGAGATTGTCAAGGAGAGCCTGTATTTTTTTCAGGAGTCGTCTTGCTTTGTCAGTATTCATTCTGGTCAGGAGTCTTTTTTGATGGCGTAAAAATAGACAAACGCGCGGGTCGGGGATTTCCGCGCATGGAAAGGCGATTAATTATGGCGCTGGAGTACCTTTGCGCACCATGTTTCTGGAGCCATCATTCAAGAGTCAGCGGGCCGGTTGGATAGAGGTGATCTGCGGATCTATGTTTTCCGGCAAGACTGAAGAACTCATTCGTCGGTTACGTCGTGCCATCATTGCTCATCAGCGGGTCGCCATCTTCAAACCCACAAGGGATGACCGCTATCACGAGGAGCGTGTAGTCTCTCATGACGATCGATCCCTTCAGAGCATTGCGGTTGATCATTCCGAGGCGATTCTCAATAGTATCCTGGATATTCAGGTGGTCGGCATCGATGAGGCACAATTTTTTGATGAAAACCTTCCGATGGTCTGCCAGAAACTCGCCCTCAAAGGCATGCGTGTGATCGTCTCCGGCCTCGATATGGATTTTCGTGGAAGGCCATTCGGCCCCATCCCTGCACTTCTGGCGATGTCTGAATATGTGACCAAGCTCCATGCAATCTGTCCTCATTGCGGTAATCTCGCTACGCACTCCTACCGGCTCAGCGATGAAGATGATACTGTCGTGATCGGAGAAAAAGACAAATACGAACCGAGATGTCGTATCTGTTACCAGATGGGGAATATTCTGGATTTCAGGCAGAAGGAATAGCTATTCGCTATTCGCCGATCGCTGTTCGCTTTTCGCCCTTTGTTCAAAGAAAATAATGCATGCACGACTCCGATGGGGTCGAATGCCTTTTGCGCTGCTTCGCGGTGACTCCTTTGGAGTCAAGTATTTTTTTGAATCTTATCTCGCTTTCTCACCTTCTCGCTTTCTCACTTTTTATTCCATCACAAACTCTTTCCTGGCAAGCTCCACTCCCTGGCTATCGAGCACGCGTGCGACATATGTTCCAGAAATTCTAAAGCCCTTCGCGCTCCAGATCATGTACCCGGTATTCATGTTCATTCCGATCTGATGTTTCGTCTCCCAGGGTCTACCATCTGGATCTGTGATTTGGACAATGACAGACTCAGAAGCCAGCGGACAATGTACTCTTCCCCAATAATAGATTGTACTGCCTGTGCGAAATCTTGAGGTCTCTTTTCCTGGCTTATTATCTATGACTGAAGAAACAATCTTGAAATTCTCCGGCTTGACACTAAGCTCACTGGGTTTCTCAGCCCTGATGGAGAACTTTGTTGCGCCGATCTCTCTGCCGGCACTATTGTACAACCGTACCTCATGAATTCCCGGATTGCCAAACTTCGACGACATAAACATGGGAATCGTATCCGAATTACTTCTCTTCACTTCAACATAGGTGGGATTACCGATGATTATCGCGTCAGGTCCGAACCATTTGATCTGCAGGAGTTCCTTTGGTTTTTTTACTAATACATTGGCGAAGACATAAACCTCCTGACCCAAGCTAAAATCATTGCCAGGTGGACCCGGCTCCGATTTGTTTTGTATCGCAGAAGTCGTGATGAAATCTTTCACTGAGGCAAATTGCTCGACGAGTTCCTGTGAAGACATCGTGTCATTGGAGACGAGTGACTTGAGAGTGATCACTGTCTTCTGAATTTCAATCTGGTAATCAGGAAAATATCCGTTGATGACTGAATCCATACGGGAAAGTTGCTGATCAACCTGTGTGAGAATGTTTTGAATAGAATCCTGTTGATGTCTTGTCGTATCTACCTGTGCCTGGAGGAGTTCACTTTTCTTGCCTAATTCAATAAGCGCGATGTCGGCTTTATTATAATTGCGTTGCGCAAAAACGGCAAAGAGTGCGGCAGCCCCGGCGAAGATACCGACCACAGTGAGCAAAATACCTCTTGTGCGTGCAAGCTTGCGTTGTTGCTTTGCTTCGTGCTCCTGTTGCTGACGATTGCGTTCTGTTTGTGCTTTACGCACGATATCCGATTCACTCTCCTGAATAAATTTCTGCAATTCATCATTCAGCCGCAGCTTCGGCAGATACTCGTCAAACGCTGCGAGCTGTTTGTCGTTCAGGTAGAGTCCTGTCTTCTGGAATTCTTCAAAGGCATTGGAAAGACGCCGACGGATATTCTGGAGTTGTCTTTGCTCGTCCGTACGCTTCTGATCCACGATTGCAGCAAGACTATCATGTGCAAGCTCTATCGTGTCTTCACGCATACGGAGAATGCGCGCATGCTCGAGCAATTCAATAGACCGTGACAAACTGCCCTCGGGCAGATCAGGCATGGCTTTATTCACCAATGCATCGAGTTCAATTTTCTCTCCCTTCCGCACATAGTGCACGGGTCGCTTTGTGCCTTCATCTGTGGCAAATGGATCCAGCACAAGTTGAATCCCATTTGATGGGAAGGATGGATACTCTTTTTGCATCGTCTCAGTCAATTCAGCGCTCTGTTGAGTGAGGAACTTATCTAACACATTGCCGATGCGACCAAGTGAAGCAATATCCTCCTTCGTGATGTCAAGTCTCGGAAGAGCTTCTTGCGTCCCCTCCTTGCCATATTTTTTCCGGTATGTCTCACGATAGAGCATATCGAGATAGACCTGGAGATACGGCAGTGCAATTCCAGATTTCGGATCGCTGATTTGGTCGGTCATGTACTGCAGCATTTCGCGCTTAGGCTCCTCCAGATAGATATTGAATTTGTCGAAGGAGTCCTGGATCACCGACTGGACTTTCGTAATGCCCATCGGCTCCACCCGAAAGCGAAAATCGAACAGTTCCGGGATGATTTGCTCGTATGGGTACAGTTGTCCAATGTATTCTTCCCGCATCACCAGGATGATTTTTGCATTCAAGCCTGCATCGAGGAGATTGCGCAGGCTTTGCATAAACGTTTCTTGTTCTTGATGCGATCCGAGAATGAATAGTTCTTCGAACTGATCGAGGATCAGATAGACGGGGCGCAAAGTCTTCCGCATCAGGTATGACACATTCGCTACGAGATCCTCCTTTGTATCATCGCCGAGGGTTGTCAGCATGGCAGTAGCGAGAGACGTATTCAGATTTTCATTACGCCGGATGAACATCGGATACCAGTCCGGGCCATCGAATCTGCTGGCAAGTCCGCATTGGATCACACTGGTCTTCCCGGTACCCGACAAGCCATAGACGATCAGGAGATTTGTTTTAAATACCAGGGAATAGAGTGATTCGATCTCATTGTCCCTGCCAAAGAATACGTTTTTATCCTGGACGGTGAAGGCATCCAAAAATTTAAATGGACTTCTCATAGCGTCTGCATGGGTTGGTTAAACACTGATTTCGCAAAGGAGTCGAATTGCGCTTTCAGGATCTGAAAATGTTTTTGTTGCTCCACTTTGAGCAGAGAATCCGCTGGTTTGTACACATGGCGAAACGCATAGGCATTGGATGCTTTGTCATAGCTGTCAAAGAAATAGAGTTTCGCAATGCTTGCTTTATCGTCAAAGGCATTTTCGTCAATCACAAATGGACTCAGGTTAAGAAACCGCTTTTCATCTCCATTGCGCACAATCAGGATAGAGTTGCAGGTCAGTGCCTTGTCCGCGATTTCCTGGTTTTCTGCAAGGCCGACGAAACGCTGCTCCAACTTCACCATACGATGCTTGAATTTCGCCACTGTAAAATGCGCGTAATTCAATATATCGATAGATTTTATTGAAAGAAGCGTATAGTTTGCCAGAAAACCCAAATGCTTCAGCAACTGGGCAAGCTTCTGCTCCGCAATCACACACATTTCATTTGCTTCTCCGGGATCGACGGACTTCTCCGCAAGTTTCTGATTGATCTGTTCGAGATAGTTAATGGCTTCTCTGAGTTCAGAATTCTCATTGTAGACATTCGACAGGTCATTCATCTCTTCAATAAAACTCGTTGCTTTGTTTTCTGCCAGAACGCTACGGACAATACCGATGAGATCAAAAAACTGATTCGCACTGCGCCCGATCACAGATGCATTAAAAAATCCACGCAGTTTCGTCCGGTGTTCTTCAGAGATGTGAAATCCTTCTTTTTTGGCAACTTCCCAAAGTTGTGCAAGGACGGTATACCCCAGTAACTCCATCAGCGTATTATAGATCACGGTAATCTGGACGAGGCGATCGGGTCCCACCTTATGGAAGAATGTAAGTCCACCTTCAGAGGCCTCATCATCGACTAACAACTTGCGCAATTGTTCACTGACCGGATGCGGTATTGCCTTTAGGATTGCCTCGCGTTTGTCGAGAATACTTTTCGTGGCACCGAGACTTTCTTCTTCAAGGATTTTTTTGACTTCTTCCCGATAGGGCGCAAGCGATTCGATGAGTGTATCAATCAGTAATACGTTCGGTACAAAAGACTCCATTCCCGCAACAACAGTCTGAAATGGGAGTTTCCAATTCATTACTTCTTCTTTTCCCGGATTGATATAGAGTCCCCAGAGAGATTCTCCGTTATCTCCGGCGCCCGGTTCGGCAAGGATATTGTGTATGTCTATCCGTACATCTTTATGACGCAACAGGATTTCACCCTTTGCAAGTTCGAAGGCTTCTTTAATTGTGCTCTGATCATTGAGCGCCTGAAAGAAGCGCAATGAAAAATCTGTTGCCTTGCGGTCATCGATAGGCGCGCTGGTTGCAAGGACGGCAGGAACCCCTTTCGCGAGCAAGCCTTTGACCTGTTCGAACGTGGAGCAGCCATTGAGGAACACGAGTTTCAGATTCCTGCACTGACCGAGGAGATGGGCAATGCCTTCGGCATTTGCGCTTTGCCCTTCGAGCATCAACTTGTCACGACCGGCATGACCACTGTAGAGGAATAACCGCAACTGATCCCTGCTTTGTGAGATAAACTGCGATACACTGCCAATTGTCGCATAGGAGTCGCGATTGAGAATGAAATGCTGCTTGAGCTGGCGAGGAGACAGTGTCTTATAGAGGGCGTTGTCCTCCTCCTGGAGTGTGAGTAATGGCTCCGTACGACTATTCGCAAAAGCCAGATAAATAACGTCCATAAAGTGTTGCTTTCAAGAGGTGTAATCGCAATCTAATCCTGAGTGTGTTTTTCTGACGTAATATTACGAGTTATTGTTCGCTTTTCGCTGCCTGCCCGAACGATGCTATCGGCGGGTTCGCAGCTTGATATTGGCTATCCTTTGAATATATTGCACTTCCGAACTTTGAACACTAAACTCTACTCTGAACACTGAACACTTTAGCTTCATAAAGGCAGAATGAAAATACTACTGATCATCGGTACCGGGAGCTTTATCGGCGGCGTCTTACGCTATCTGCTTTCGTTTTTTATCCAGGCAAAATTTCTTTCTACATTTCCATTTGGAACACTTGGTGTGAACATAGCGGGTTGCTTCGCAATAGGAATTGTCTTTGCGTTGAGTGAAAGGACTAACATGTCTTCAGAATGGAGGTTATTTCTCGCGACAGGAATTTGTGGAGGGTTTACAACATTTTCCGCTTTCTCCCACGAGACGTTCGGACTTCTGCGGGACGGGCAGCTTTGGTATGCTTCCGTTTATGTGATAACGAGTGTCCTCTTTGGGGTGCTTGCCACTTTTATCGGCTACTCACTCTTCAAACTCATCTGACAATGGAAAATCGTCCCGACGCAAAACTGCTGCGCATCTTTATCGGTGAATCAGACAAGGCAGGGCATATCCCGTTGTACGAAGCCATTGTCTTTGAAGCGAAGAAACAAGGTCTTTCCGGTGCGACTGTGACAAGAGGTATCATGGGTTTTGGCGCAAACAGTAAAATCCATACAGCAAAACTTCTGGAACTTTCCTCAGACCTTCCCATGGTTGTTGAAATAGTGGATACGGAAGAGAAGATCAGAGCGTTTACCCGTACAGTGGAACAATTGTTTGAGGTATCGAAATCGGGTGGGCTTATTACGCTGGAGAAAGCGGAAGTGATATGGTATAAGGCAGGGAAGTGATGCAAATTATATTCACTCAGGAAGGTGCAATTAGGAGGACGTATAACAGATCGCACTATTGTACTCTATTAAAAAGGGCGTCCTGAACCTGCCTTTGTCGGCCTTGCTTTGCGCTCCGTTGCCGTAGCCGGCTATGGCGCAGGCGCCCGTAGCGGCTACGAGAAGGCGATGCAAACAGGCTCGAAACCTGCCCGTACCGGATGTGACGGGCGTTCGATGAACCTGTCGCAAAGGGACTCCATTGGAGCGAGCCCTGAAGCGATACTGCTACAGGGCGAGTGTCTGAGGCACAGGCCTCTTTGATTTGTGCAATTTGTTATACACACAATTAGGTCAGCCTTTGAAGCAATCAATATACTTTCCTATTTTTACTCTGTGCAAAGGCTGAAAGCAATATCCTTATTATTACTGGTTACTGTAATAGTCTTCCCGTGGGAAGCCTTATGTGTGACACATCCTTATGGACATCGCCATGCACATCATGAACCCGGCAAACTCAGCCCGTGCGAATTAAGAAAACTTTACAAAGGGACAGGTCCGGGATATTTCCCACCAATGCATTGTCACCGCATTGCATCACAATTTGATGCATATCAGGTACAGGTCATTGAGAAAGCACGGCCCATTGATCTTACATGCATGGGTGTCGTATTTCTGCAAGACACACAAAGCATGAATGAGGCTGATGCTTCTCATGTACTGCCTCTTGAACGTAAGTGTCGATCTGCTCCTCTGAGGTCCTCTTTAAATCTTCGCGGTCCTCCTTTCGTATAACCTTTCTGCCTGGCAGGCATTGAATCCCCTTCCCACGTGAAGGGCTTTTGTGCTTTATTCCTGTCTCATCGAAAAATCATTTTGGTTCGACACAATTGTCATAAGGCATTTGTCAAACATGACATTATTCAACCTTCGAAATTATCATCATGATCAGACTTTCATTTAGAAACCCATACCTGGTAGTAGTATTTGCCATCATTGTAATAGTATTTGGCGGGATACTGATACCAAGGATGCCGGTGGACATTCTCCCGCAATTCAAAAAGTCTGCTATGCAGATCCTAACCCTTTATCCTGGAATGCCTGCTGAAGTTGTAGAAAAAGATATCACAAGCCGGATGGAGCGTTGGACCGGGCAATCTCCTGGTATCGAAAAACAGATATCCAAGAGCATCATGGGCGTAAGTATGGTCACAAATTTCTATGGTGAAGACATTGACCCCGCCGAGGCTATGGCCAATACCTCATCCTACGCAATGAGTGATATGTACTATCAACCTCCAGGCACCCTTCCACCAATGGTACAACCCTTTGACCCTACCGCCAGTATGCCACTGATGTTGTTGACCGTGAGTAGCAAGGAAAAGAGCGGAAAAGAACTCTACGACATTGCTTACTACAATCTTAGACAAATGCTCAGTGGAGTACCTGGCATTGTAGCACCGGCTGCTTATGGCGGGACACTGCGCAGGATACACATCTACGTAGATCCTGCCAAACTGGAAGCACTGAGTATTTCACAAACACAAATCAACGAGGCTATTCAGGAAAATACGACGATGATTCCGTCGGGTAATGCCGAAATCGGACTGATCAACTATGGAATTGATGCCAAAGGCATGATCATTGACGTAAAAGATTTTAACGATATCGTAATCACGTATAAAAATGGAAAACCTGTCTACATTAAGGACGTAGGCTTTGCTTCTGACGCAAGTGTAATTCAAACCAATATCGCCCGTGTGGACGGCAAAGAAGAGGTCTATCTGCCCATTTTCAAACGTCCCGGAGCAAATACCATTGCATCGGTGGAAGCAGTTAAAAAAGCGATCCCTGCCTTAAAAACACGTATGCCTGATGACGTCCAACTGAATGTCGTGTTTGACCAAAGTTCATATGTACGCAAGGCAATTGCCGGTTTAACAAATGCAGGTCTCGGCGGATTGATATTGATTGTCCTGGTGCTCATACTCTTTCTTGGCAGTTTTAGATCCGCACTGATTGTTTCCATTAGTTTGCCACTCTCAGTGTTGTTTGCATTTGTCGCACTTTCTTTTACCGGACAGGCGATCAATAGTATCACACTTGGGGGCATTGCGTTGGTGTTGGGCTTATTGGTGGACAACTCAATTGTCGTATTGGAAAATATTGACCGACATATCCAAATGGGAAAAACAACACACCAGGCTGCTTTCGATGCTGCTCTGGAAGTTTCTACACCTGTGCTGACATCTACTCTGGTAATCATCGTGGTGTTTATTCCGGTGATGTTTCTAACGGGGATGGCAAAATTTCTTTTTTCACCACTGGCTATCACAGTCGCTGGTGCAATGATTGGATCTTATATTTTTTCGCTTACCCTTGTACCCCTCGCTGCGGCTTACACGCTCAGAGACCGGCATAAAGAATCGACCGCGAAAAGGCTCTCCTATGTGCTTGCGTTTTTTCAAAGATTTATTAATCACTTGCGTACCGGGTATCAGCAAAGCCTTGTAACAACGCTTCGTCTGAGGTGGCCCATTCTGGCAGGAATTGGAATTTTGTTTGCCTCCACTGTGTACTTGCTTCTCAATCTTGGATACGAATTGTTCCCCAGGTCAGACGTTGGACAGATGGAAATACAGGTACGTATGGAATCCGGAACTCCGCTGAAGCGAGCTGAGAAAACGATCATATCAATGGAGCAGGTTGTGCGTGATGGTATTGGCGAAGATCTGGAACAGATGATTTCCAACATCGGTATATTTTATGACCTGCCTGCCGCATATACTCCCAATTCCGGTACGCAGGACGCGTTTATTGGAGTGCAGCTCAAAGAAGAGCATGCCATCAGTACGTTTGAATATGCTTCACGTCTGAGATCCGTACTCAAAAAGAAATTTCCCGGGATAGAAATCAGTATCAATACAGGGGGACTTATCACCGCAGCACTGAATGAAGGAAAACCTGCGCCAATCGATGTGCAAATTATCGGGAATGATCTCATAGTACTGCGTGGCATTGCTGAACGACTCAGGGACACAATTGGATCAATTTCGTCCACACGGGATGTACGCATTCTTCAGCGCATAGATCAACCTACCAAGGATATTGAAATCGATCGTATCAAGGCCTCTGAGTTGGGTGTAAAACCTGTGGAGGCAATCAAGAACGTTGTCTCTGCGCTCAATTCATCGGCGACATTTGACAAGGCCTTTTGGATAGACGAACGTAACGGCAACCATTACTATGTGGGTGTAACCTATCCGGAGTACCTGATCAATGACGCACATATTCTCAGCAACGTGAACACAAGCAGTACCACCCACAACAAGCCTGTGCCGTTTCGGAATTTTTCCACAATCAGCGAATCGACCAATCCTGTAGAAATCAACCACTACAACCTGCAACGGGAATTTAATGTATATGCAAATGTAGAAGGAGCTGATATAGGACGTGTTTCCTCTGAAATTCAGAAGCGCATTGATGCTATGGAATTTCCAAAAGGATATGAAGTCCACTTTGGAGGTGAAATCGCAGCAATGAAAAGTTCGTTTGCGGATCTCGGTTTGGGGGTGGGATTAGCAGTCGTATTGGTCTTTCTGATCATCACTCCCTTGTTCCGTTCTTTTATCCAGCCGTTGATCATTATCCTTTCCTTTCCGCTTGGTGTGATCGGCGTAGCGACACTCATGTGGATCACAGACACAAATTTGAACATCCAATCATTGATGGGAATTATCATGATGGTCGGTATCGCCGTTTCCTATGGGAATATCCTGGTAGACAGGATCAACGCGCTTTCTTATCAAGGTCAGGACATAAAGGACGCAATTATCATGGGAGCAGGGGATCGTTTCAGGCCTGTTCTTATGACAGCAGCCACTACTATTTTTGGACTATTGCCTACAGCGATGTCCACGCGTGCGGGATCAGAAGCCAATGTACCGTTAGCGATTGCCGTCATCGGAGGGACTTTTATGGCCGCAATCCTAACCCTCTACCTGATTCCCATTTTATACTCATTTATCACAAAAAAATAATTAAGTTTGATGAAGACACTACAATTTAACCATACAACCTCTTTGGTATTCACTTTACTTCTTACATGCATTGCATGCGTTCATGAAAAAACGACGGGCATAAGTACTTCGACCCCTGATGATACGGACACTGGCACAATTCAATCTGTTGAAGTTGTAACTCCACAACAACGTGCATTCAGGACTGAAATACAAGTCACCGGTACTGCTCTTGCGCATCAGCAGATTGTTGTCTATGCCATGGAAAGCGGATATGTACAACACATTTCTAAAGATATCGGTGATCTTGTGCGGAAAGGCGAGCTCATCGCGATCCTCAGGAATCCTGAACTCGAACGGCTGCACGAACAGAAGGTCGTACAACTAAAGGCCAAAAAAACAACTTATGAAAGGCTCAAATCAATCCGCGACGCAACTCCGGCACTGACCCCTATGCAAATACTCGAAGATGCTGAAACCGAATACTCAACAATGGTATCAGAACTCAACGCTATCGAGGACAGGTTAGAGTTCCTGCACGTGAAAGCTCCCTTTGCGGGAAGGATTACAAAAAGAATGTTAGATCATGGGGCGTTGGTACAAAGTGGATTGACTGAAGACAACCCTCAGGGAATTGTTGAATTACAGGAAATCAATCCTATCAGACTCGTCATTCCGCTGCCGGAATCAGATATCGCGGCACTTGATACTAAAGAGATTGATGTAGAGGTCACCTTCCCCGGGCTTTCGGGTGATCCATTTAGATCCAAAGTCAGCAGAAATGCAGGAGCGCTGGATCCAGCCTCGAAAACCATGCACGTGGAAATTGATTTAGCAAATCCATCAGGGCACATCAAGCCTGGTATGTATGCCAAAGTGTTGTTGAAGATTAACAGCCGTGAGAACGTCCTCTCCCTACCGATCACAGCACAATGGATATCTCAGAATCAAACATTTGTTCTGGCAGTAATCGATAACCATGTACATGCAATTCCATTACGCAAAGGTCTTTCAGACAAAGACTATTTCGAAGTACTGAACACCGACATCACAGCACAATCTCAGGTCATTGTCCAGGGCAAGGCATTGATACATCCGGGACAAATCGTGATACCCGTCCTAAAAAGCGAATAACCATGAAAACAAATTATTATCACAAAATCATTTTTCTGATCATTTTCGCATCTACGTGTATTTCGTTGAAAGCGCAGGATGTGACATTGCCGATAGATCTGAAGACCGTTTTGAAATTGGCTGGCGCAAATAATCTGACAATTCATGAATACCAGTTAAAATATCAGTCTGCACTGGCCGACGAAACGAGAAGCAAAGAGTGGTGGTTACCTGTCATTTATGCCGGCGCCAGTACCCATTACCTGAACGGTTCTGCCATGAATACCGATGGCAAAATACTCACTGATTTAAGCCGAAACAATTTCTGGACCGGTCTGGGCGTCGCCGCGGAAATTGACTTCGCCAGAGGTAAATACGAGACATTGGCAGCAAATCAGCGAGCGGAGGCGTCACGCTTTTACAGTGATGCAGAAAAAAATCAAATCGTTTTAAGTGCCGTACACACTTATCTTGAACTACAGGCCGGACAACAGAAGTATTTGTTATTACAGGACCTTGTGCTCCGTGCAGATACACTTTCGCAGCAAATAAAAACAAAAAGCGATGTCGGCCTGCTTTATGAATCTGACTACCTGCTGTCTCAAAGCAATTTCAACCATTTGAAAGTCCTGATGTTGCAGGCAGACGCAGAGCGACAAAAACACTCAGCTCATCTTGTAAGGATTCTGAATATTGATGAACTTATCCTTCTGATCAGTATAGATTCTGCATTGGTCCCCCTTACTATGTCTATGCCAGTGACCGATACCTTGACTTTCAAAAACAGGCCCGAGTATTCGGGCTTAGTTGCGGAATTAGAATCGTCTCAAACCCTTCGTACACGCGCTGATCGCGGTATGTTCCAGCCAAAATTGCGCGTCGGCCTCGAAAACGGAGCCTTTGGAGCAATTATCAATTCCATTCATAATACCTTTCAATTCAATGCAACTCTGCTCTGGCAAATACCGTTGAGTAGAATTATATCTAAGGGAGATCTGAAAAAAATGGATGTTGAAATTCTCCTGCGACAAAACGACATCGCTCAATTCGAAAACCAGTATCGCATGGAAACATCTATCGCACGTGCCCAGATTTTAAATGCCCAGCAACAAATGTCAATTGCAAATCAAGCGTTGTCGTCTGCTACGGAGGCATTGAATCAGGCTCTGGCTCGTCAAAACCTGGGTACTGCCAAGCCGTTTGAAGTATTTCAGGCGCAGGAGTTTGTACTAAGGGCACAGGTTGATCTTGTGCATGCGATCACTGAGTATAATAAGGCCCAATTTACATTGAAAGTCGCTCGTGGCGAAACACTTTAAGTCTTCAGAAGTCATCGATTTATTCAATCTTATCTTAGCATCATGCAAATCGTCATGGATCGCAACAATGCCACTGGTTCGGTTAAATGCTGGGTGGAGTTATATGCGGACAGTATGTATACGTGGGCACTGCACAAAACCGGCTCGAAAGAAGTGGCGGAAGATCTTGTGCAGGATACCTTTCTTGTTGCCGTACAGTCGTTTCAGAAATTTGAAGAGAAAAGCAATCCAAAGACCTGGTTATTCGCGATTCTGAATAACAAGATCAGCGACCACTACCGTACAAAATTGCGTGCCGGTTCTGTTTTCCTGCCTGAAACGATTACCGATCCTTTCGATGACGAAGGACGTTGGAAATCTGATGAGAAACCCCATACCTGGCCAGAGGAGGGCACACATCTCTTAGATGACGGTGACTTTTTACGTGTCCTTGATCTCTGTATGAAAGGCCTGCCGGATACCTGGTATTCAGTTTTACAATTAAAATATCTGGATGAAAATTCAGGCGAACAGATTTGTCAGGAATTGGGAATCTCTCCTACTAATTTCTGGCAATTACTTCACAGAGCAAAACTGAAATTGAGAAAATGCCTAGAGGAAAACTGGTTTAAAACATAGCTCCTGGATGCGAAATATGATGCTTTCATGCAGTAAAGCCACAGAGTTAATCTCGAAAAAAGACGTAGTTCGATTGACCCTCAAAGAACGCACGATGCTTTGGATGCATACAAGATTGTGTGCGTTGTGCAGAAACTATGAAAAACAAAGTGCGCTTATCGATCGAGTCTTGAGAAAGCAAGCCAATTGTGGTGAAGAGATGCAACACACTATGATTTCAAATGACGACCTAAAAAACCGCATCGTACATAAACTCGATCAACAATGAAAATTGTTATACTAGTCAGCGTATTATTGGTCGGTCTTTTCGTGCTCTGGAGCTTAAATGCGTTACCGCTCTTCAGGGATAATGCCGCTTTACCCAACCTTCAACTGATTGCACTTTCAGAACAACTCCTCTGGAATGTAAAAACAGAGACATCTACTCATGAAGTCGAATTAAAACTGGCGCGGATTAAAATGCCGGAGCTTATTTCCGGATTAAGTAATGACCAGGCCAGGAAATCGTTCTGGATAAACGTGTATAATGCCTGGTATCAAATTCTGGCAATTCGGGAAAAGAAGGCCAAACCGGACATCTTTACAGAGAAACTGATCACGGTGGCAGAGACCGCGTTTAGCCTGGACGATATAGAGCATGGTATCCTCAGGAAATATCGCTGGAAATTGGGACTGGGTTATTTGCCGCAATTCTTTCCATCAAGAACAATCAAACAGCTCAGTGTTTCGAAACTTGACTATCGAGTTCATTTTGCCCTCAATTGCGGTGCACGGAGTTGTCCTCCCATTGCTTTCTATTCTTATGAGGATCTGGAAGCACAACTCGAGACCGCAACTTCAGTATTTCTCAACACAGATACTGAGATTGACAGTGAAAATCAAGAGGTCCGCCTAAGCAGAATTCTGCAATGGTTTAAAGGTGATTTTGGCGGTGTCAGAGGAATCAAAAAACTGCTGTTCCGCTATCTTGATGACGACGTGACAGGCTATTCAATAGGATTCAAAGAATATGACTGGGATGAAAGTCTGAGAAATTTCTCGGAGGAAATACAGAGCAATTCTGAAATCACCTGTCCGCGATGCGGACACAAGAAGGACGAAACGATGCCTGTTGATGCTTGTCAGATCTACTACGTGTGCGAGAATTGTAACGCTGTTTTGAGGCCATTGGAAGGCGACTGTTGCGTTTTTTGTTCGTATGGCTCCGTAAAGTGCCCTTCAAAGCAATGAAAGTTTTGATGCCGGACCTGGGTTTGCTGACAGTGCTTGTGAGCATTCTTCTCATGAGCTCCGGTTCAGGATTGCACTCGCAATCACATCCCTTTCTGGGTAAATTTTACGCGGATAAAATCGACAACAGTGTCCATCTCGGTTGGGTGATCGTGGCCGGAAACACGTGCAGTGGTATTCAGATTCTCCGCTCTATCGACAGCAGCAGCTTTGTATCGATAGGCAATATATCGGGGGTGTGTGGGAGTCTGACAGAATCACAGCATTACACATTTATTGATCGGAACCCAATTAAAAACAGGACAAACTATTATCGGCTTGAATTGGGCGGAAACGGTCAATCACAGATCATCTCCATCGAAATGATTGATTTACCACCTGAAGGGTTTGACATACGACCTCATCCTGTATCCGCCGAAGGAAAAATGTATTTTGATAATCCCCTTGGGGCTGAATATCATTTGACCATATACAACCTCAATGGCGTGAAGGTATCCACATCACGTTCCACCACTGAATTCTTTCTTATTTCGTCCGAAGCCTTAGCGTCCGGAATTTATCTGTTTTTGATACAGGACTCGCAGCGCACGACTGTGTTATACGGACGGCTGGTTGTGCAGCATTAATCACAACTGAATCGTATTCACACAATTTTTTTTGTTCTCACTGTCAGGAATCCGATTTGATGGCGACTGATTTGTGTTATCTGATCGTTCATCATCAAAAATTTAAAAAATGAAATCATTTGTTTTTCCTGCCCTGCTGCTGACAGGGATGTGCATGCCTATACTGGCACAAAGCCAAAGCAACACAGCAATCGCACAATACAAGCGTAACAAGACAGAATCTCCAAAAGTGATCGTGCTTATCAATTCAGCCGCCTGGTGTGGCGTGTGCAAGGCGAATGGTCCGCGTGTCGAGAAAAATGTCGTGTCATCGTATATGATGAATCCCGACTATCAGATTGTTGTGAATGACCTGACCGATGACATCACAAGGGCCAAATCAAACACCATGCTTGCAGAAGCAGGCATTACGGATTTTGCCGCCTCGACTAAAAGTACAGGTATGATTTACTTCCTGAAAGCGGAGAATAAAAAACTCATCACAAGTATCAGTGTAGCAGAATCTGATGCTGAAATTAAAAACACTTTCGACAGCTGCATCAAAAAAAGTTAATGTCTGTGGGCTCGGATCATGTTGGGTGATACGACATGGTCCGATGCCCCAATATCACGTTTATTAACGAAACTTTTGGAATAGCACACTGAATAATCAAATATACCTTATGACAACGCTCATAAAACAATCCCTGGTCGGCGGCATCGCCGGCACCTTGATCATGACTCTGTTCATGTTCATTGGTCAACTGGCAGGTATGCCAAAAATGAATCCGGCAGAAATGCTGACAATGATGATGCATATCCCACTGGCTATGGGATGGGTGCTCCACTTTGTCATTGGGATCACCTTTGCTTTAATGTATGCGCTGATATTCGCAAAGCTGCTGAAACGCATTCGCAGCCATCTTCTAAAGGGCATTATTTTCGGACTTGTGGCTTTCCTGATTGCACAGATTGCGATGACAGTCATGGGTCCGCTTTTTGGTGACATGCCACCCGTGGAAGGCGGCATGATATTAATGGCAATGGGTAGTATCCTGGGTCATATTATTTTCGGGATCGTCGTCGCATACATTGTGAAAGGAGAAGTATAAAAGCGGCCGGTTGCTGCGAGCGTGACCTGCTCTTCATGCATGAGTCTCGCAGCGAGCCGGCTCACAACGCCTGAAATCCGCTGCTTCTCGCGTCAGCAACTACCCCCATTGATGGATTTAGCACTACCGATGTATCATGCTCCCCGATGGTTGTTTACGCAGGGCTTGGTGGAATCGATGATGACTTTAATCTTCCTCGCCCATCATGCCAAATTGACGGCATAACCCAACATTCTTCGGTCATCTATGCTTTTCATCGTAGTTTTACCCGTCATAAAAGCGCCTGATCTCAATCACTTAAAAATTCTGCCACTCAGGCAATAATGACAAGAAGAATTCAAAAAATACCAAGACATGCGATTTATCCTTCTTTTCAATACATTTTTCCTCTGTACTCTGCTATTCGCCCAAGATCTCCACGACGATCTCGAGGACACCGTCTGCAAAGAAGCGGAAGCATATTCTCGTCACTTCGAAGCTGCCCTGACATCGAATCCGCTTACCGAAGACTATGACCTGAAGTACTATCGTTTCGAGTGGTATATCGATCCTGCCATCTACTTTATCCAGGGTAGTGCGACTGTGTATTTTCAAACCCTAGCGGATGACTTCGCTGAGATCCATTTTGATTTTTCCACATTGATGAATATCGATAGCATCCTGTATCACGGACAGGTATTGAATTATACACAAAGCGGTGATTATCTGCTGACCATCCAGTTACCCACGCCTCTTGTTGCTGGTACATTGGATAGTCTTTCAATTGTCTATCAAGGTGCGCCTCCATCAGGTGGATTTGGTTCTTTCGAGCAAGGAAATCATGGCGGTATACCTATTCTCTGGACTCTTTCAGAACCTTTTGGTACCCAGGATTGGTGGCCATGTAAGAACGGATTGTCAGATAAAATCGACAGCATTGATGTGATCATCACGACACCTGAAGCTTACCGCGCTGCAAGCAATGGCGTGCTGATCCATGAAGACACGTCAGGTACCGACAAGATTTATCATTGGCAACACAACTACCCTATCACACCATATCTCGTCGCTATCTGCGTAACCAACTATGTGCAGTATACGGACACAGTACGACTTGGCAATGGTACGGACCTGCCAATGCTTAACTATGTATACCCAGAGAGTCTGACTGGTGCCCGGGCTGGCACGGCAGATCTAGTTCAGGTGTTGCAGTTCTTTGATAGCCTGTTTGTCATATACCCATTCCATCAAGAAAAATATGGGCATGCCCAATGGGGTTGGGGTGGCGGTGAAGAACATCAGACCATGAGCTTTGTCGTAAGTTTCGGTTGGAGTCTGCTTTCGCATGAACTGGCACATCAGTGGTTTGGGGATATGGTGACTTGTGGTAGCTGGGAAGACATCTGGCTCAATGAAGGGTTTGCCACATACCTCGAAGGACTCTCGAGGGAGCGGTTTCATGATGAAGCAGACTGGTATGCATGGAGAATCAACAGGGTGAATATCATCACCTCTCAACCCGGTGGCTCGGTAAAGGTGAGTGATACAACAAGTGTGAATCGCATTTTCAGTGGCCGATTGAGTTATTCAAAAGGTTCTTACCTATTGCACATGTTGCGTTGGAAACTGGGTGAGGCAGATTTCTTCCAGGCGTTGCGTGATTATCTCAATGATTTTGAATTCGATTATGCAAAGACACCAGACCTCAAAGCACATCTTGAAGCAGCTTCCGGCCATGATCTCACTGAGTATTTCGATGATTGGTATTACGGCGAAGGTTTTCCAAGATATGCGGTGACCTGGGAACAAGAAGGCAATCAATTCCTGATAGAACTCAGTCAGACAACCTCACATCCATCCGTGGATTTCTTTGAAATGCCAGTGCCGGTTGTACTCTCTGGCAATGGTATCGATACCACGCTTCGGCTGGAGCATATACAAAACAACCAGTTGTTCAGCATTCCCGTTTCCTTCGAGGTAACGTCCGTGCAATTTGATCCCGCGCTCTGGCTGATATCCAACGGCAACACTGTGCAGGAGGGTGATCTGACGTCTGCTACGCGTGATCTTGCCCATGGCACGCAAGTGATCCTTTATCCGAATCCGGTGAAGGATGTCTTGCAGGTTGTGTTTGAGAACGGCCAGGCACGTGGTAAATTTCATTGGCAGATTGTGAATGGATTGGGACAAAGATTAGAAACCGGAATACTTCAAAATGATGCAAGTGTTATCAATGTCAAGGATCTGACTTCAGGTATTTATCGGTTGTTACTTTCGGATAATGATGGAGGCATAGATGTGGTGTCGTTTGTGAAGGAGTGAAGGGATGTAAAATCAGAATTCCAGACGAAAGATGCCCGAATATTTTTGCAATATCCAAAACCAGATGACAAGATGCGACTTTTATTATATAAGACTAAGACCTATTGACTGCGGCAGCATCGCTTACGGGCAGACTTGAGATAATGTATGATCAGAACAAGAAAATCATCACCTCTCCAAAGGAGAGGGAAGTATTTATCATGCATCTGATATTGATGAACCCATAGATTGAATTGAAACCGAAGGGGTCAGGGTCAACTAAACATAAAACGCATATCTTAGCAATCAAATCACAGACGATGGCAACCCAGGAACTTAAAAAACGACTCATCGAACGCATCAACGAAATCAATGATCCCGACATTATTGATAATCTCTATAAGCATCTTGAACTTGAACTCGACCTTAAAAGTGAAGAGACTTACATCCTGACTAAGGAAGAAGAACAAGCTCTAGACGAAGCTGAAAAAGATGTAATTAGCAAAAGAATTCTGACTGAAGAAGAAGCGAAAAATCGGATTCGTAAATGGATTTCTTAGTATTCTGGACAGAAAAAGCAGAAGAGGATAGAGAGCGGATTTTTGAATTCTGGAATAAGAGAAATGCATCGAACATCTATTCAAGAAGAATTAATGAACTCGTTGAAAAGTATTTGAAACTTACTAAGCTCTATCCTGGGGTCGGTCTGGCAACAAACAGGTTAAATGTCCGGTATCACCTCATGGGTAGAAATTTCAAGTTGTTCTATAAAATTTCAGGAAAGAAAATAATCATCTTGAGATTCTGGGATGTAAGACAAAACCCTAAAAAATTAACTGGTTTGTAAACCCCGAGATTGATAGCAACTTGGAAGTAGCCAAGCAAAGGAGAATTATCTGCCCTTTATTGTTGTACTGCTTGACCATCGGATTTAATCTTCCATTGTATTCCCATTCCTCTTATGGCTCATCTTCACAAAAGATCATATTGGCTACTTCGCCGACGTCCTGCACAATGAGGGTACGATCTGGAAGATTAGCTCGAACGGTTGCCTCTCCCCTGTTTTCACCGGTGAACCTTCGCATTTTCTTTTCCTTGATCAGCAAGGGACCATCTGGGGCACACACCATGGGGATAACTATTCACTCTGGAAATTAAATAGTCAAGATCAGAAATAGTCGTCATTCCACCGACAACTGATCGTACTCAATTCAGTAGTGGTAATTTCGTCGTAGATCAATCTGGGAATATTAGTTCGATTCCGACAATCAGATTTCTGTTTGCCCATCACAGGCCCTGCAAGAATCTTTCTTCCTTATCGCTTCGCACGCATCGCGAGCCTCCACTCGATCAGCATGATAATCTCTACGTGATAGACAATGGAGGACTCGAAGGATCCGTGATTAAAATCTCTCCATCAGGAGAGCTCACTGTAGTTGCAAATCTTTTGTTGGAGAGCAGGTAGAAAATCCACCATTTGGTAGCCAGGACATGAACCTGTTGTTCGCTGCATTTGTGAATGAGGCCGGTAACATCTTTCGTTGCAAACATTGGCAGTAGGCTCATTACGCGGATCGATGTGAGAGGAAGCCAAAGCTGTATTTATCAGGGCACAGCACCATGGTACCCGGTTGCATATTATAATCTGGATGGTATAGGATATGTGATGGAAACAGGTATCACACGTGATAATAATGGGAACATGGGTCCGCGTATCCTGAAAATCCAAGATGGGTCGTCCACGATCCTGATCAACACTGAGGATGTGGAAATCTCTCTTATAAAAAGAAAAACAGAAAATTTCTCTCCTCTTGGTAATCAAATCAAAAAATCAATAACAATGTCAGATGGATTGCCCTCTTGAGCATGTTGACAATCAGTATGTATTTGCCGTTAAGGCGGCGCTATAAATTGATCTGAACCTCTCTCTTTTGGGGGAATATTTCAGTTGTCGCCACGTTTTTTATATGCATCTGTAGAACAACATTTTCATCCGTGCCTGCGTTTATTTTCCAGTTTACATACTCACCCCCTCCGTCTCATCAAATACTCTTTTCGAAATGCAATGGATCAACGATCTGATTGCTTTTGGATAATGGCTCTGCGTTGTTGTGAAAATTCATCTTGTTCTTTGTTGGAATTTGACTCAAGCGCAGGATAAATCAATCCGTAAAGGAAACTGCACACGGAATCACTTTATCAATCAATTTTCTTCAATTAATAAAAGTATTCATCATGAAAAACGCACCAAAAAAGCCCGGTGAAAACCCGGCGCATACTCACACGCCGAAGCAATCTGACAGGCGTGAACAACCACAGGGTGAGGATCGACAAACGGAAAAGTCAGATAACCCTACGAGTCAGGAACCACGAAGATATGATGAGCAGCCATTGAGAC
>DATDQA010000034.1:0-10665 GCA_035292505.1 Saprospiraceae bacterium
GCCTGGTCGATATCTTCGATGATATCTGCCACATTCTCAATACCTACTGACACTCTGATTAAACCGTCGGTGATTCCATTGCGATCCCGGATTTCTTTGGGTACGTTCAGATGTGACATCGAGGTAGGATGAAGGATGAGTGTATCAATGTCGCCCAGGGTCGGAGCTAATGTACAGAACCTGATTTTGCGCATCGCCTGAATACCGGCCTCCAGCCCTCCCGTAAGTTCAAAGCTCAGCATGCCGCCATGTGCGCGCATCTGTTTTGAAGCGAGCGCATGATATGCATGCGAGGGAAGCCCTGTGTAGTTTACAAGCTTTACACGGGGATGTTGCGCGAGAAACCCGGCGAGCTGCAAAGCATTCGCGCAATGACGCTCCATGCGCAAGGGCAGGGTCTTCAACCCCTGATAGACAAGCCACGCTTCCATAGGACTTACATGAGTACCGATCAGTTTCATTGTCTCCCAGACTCTCGTCTGCATGAATTCTGTGTCACGACCGATGAGGACGCCGGCAATAGAATTGCCATGACCATTCAGATACTTCGTCGTAGAGTGCATCACAAAGTCAGCCCCATAAGCCAAAGGCTGTTGGAGAAAGGGCGTCGCGAATGTGTTATCCACGGCGACAGGAATACCACGTGCGTTGCCAAGCTTACACATTGCCTCCAGATCTATACAACTCAGGGTCGGATTTGCCGGTGTCTCGAAAAAAATCAGTTTGACATGAGAAGTTTGAGCCAGGATTCGCTCAGCCTCGTCCGGATTTGTCAAATCAATCATGACTGTTTCGATACCGCACCGGGACATCACTTTCGTGAAAAGTTCGGTCGTGCCGCCATAGAGATTACCCTGTGTGAGAACCTGGTCACCGGATTTCAACAGGCTCAGGGCCAGAGTATGAATTGCCGCCATCCCTGAGCTGAACATGATAGCATGACTGTCGATACCGGTGCCATACGACTCAAGTGTCGAGAGTTTAGCGGCAACGGTATCCGAGGTGGGATTTCCGTAGCGCCCATAGACGTGACCTACCTCCTGTTTTCCAAAAATCCGGATCCCCTGATCGATAGAGTCGAAGGCAAACGAAGAGGTGAGATACAGCGGAAGGATGTGCGGTTTTGTAGTCCTGAGGTCCGTTGTCTCCTGGACGCAAAGAGAATCGAAGTGTGCCATCATGTTAATTTTGACTAAATGTGTGCGAATTTATTGGAATGTGACATGCGAGATCCTAAGTTGCACTGAAATGACCTTCAAAAAAACAATACTGATTTGTCTGCACCTTGTGCTGATCGTTGACCTGCATGCGCAATCCACTGACACAAGAGCCTCCCAGGATGAATTCTTATCACACTGGATGGCAAGTCTTTATTCGGATTGGGGCATCGCCTCTCATCTGTTTGCGCGCAATATGACCGAAAATCATGGCTTTGGTTTTGGTGGAGAACTGCTGTATAATATTCAGGACGACAAACCGCTGTGGGGTGGGATAGGGGTGCATAGCTTTGCCTTCGATGATGAACGTCTGCCTTATTCCCAGGAAATAGATGGTGTTTACTATAACTATGAAGATCATACAGCATCACGCATCTTTATGTTACATGGGATCATCCGGTTTCAGCCAGAGGTTCGTTTTTTTCTGCAACCCTTTCTACAGGCAGCGGCAGGTGTACATTGGTATTTTACAAATACAAAAATCGAAGACACAGATTATGATGAACAGGTCGAACGCATCAATGAAAGCCGGGATGCCGTCCTGGGCTTCGCCTTGCATGCGGGTTTGCAATACGTTCCCAAAAAAATTACAGACTTCCGTATTGATGCACGCTTCGGATATTTCAGAAATGCTTCAGTAGAATATCTGCGATACAATCCAGATCTGAATGGAGGAAGCTTTCCGATAGATTATTTCGAACCGAAGGTCAGTGCGGTGGATATTTTTGGAATCCAGGTGGGGATTACGGCTGTGATCAGACCGCATACAGAGCTCTTCGAATGAGCAGGAGCCCTCGCTGAAGAATGCGCTAAAAGAACGTTTAAAAACAAAAGAGGCTGTCTCGATCTGCGACAGCCTCTTTTCGATTGACAAACAACGGTTACCAGTTATTAGAAATGGAATCGCAGGCTTGCATTCCATGTTCTTCCAAAACCAAAGATGCCTTTATTGTTGTAGAATTCATTTTCACCGGTGGTAGGATCATCTTTAATATTTGTATCCAGTTCTGACACATAGATTTCGTCCAGAACGTTGTTCATGTTAAATCTCAATGTTGTCCTTGTACCTTCAGCAAAACTGAAATCGTAGGAAATTCCAGCATCGACAAGTGAATAGGCGGGAAGTTCAACAACCTCTCCACCTGGCTGTAAAAACTGTGCATCATTAACATTATATTCAGCATAGAGATTAGCTGCCCGATACCAGTCCGCATAGACGTGCACTCCTTTAGTGACTTCATAATCTGCACCAACGCTCATTGTCGTTTGTGCAGCATCTCCAACTTGCAGATCCGCGACATACAAGGTAAGCTCTCCCTCAGGTTGTTGGGTGTCAATGTTCTGACCCCTTGCCAGGAAATTATTGCCATACTTCCAGTCACCAACCGACAACATTCCAAAAATTTCTAATCTACGCACGGGAACAACTGTCAGTTCCAATTCAATACCCTTATGATCCTGAGAGACATCCGTAAACTGGTACACAATTTCCTCCCCCTCATCATTTTCTTCAGTTCTGTCAAATTGACGATTGCCCCAAACAGTGCTATAAAGATTCAATTTAGCACGAAAGGATTTACTTCTGAAGCCATAACCCAATTCGAATGCTGTGACCGTTTGATTTTCGATTTCCTCATTGACATCGTTACGGAAATTGATATACACGTTATCAAATAGTGGTTGTTGCGAATAATAACCGGCATTAAAGAAGACGTTGTGCTTTGCATTGATGTTGTAATTCGCACCAGCCTTTACTGTACCACCAAGAATATTCTCCCAGTCTGACTCCTGCTCAGAGTCAGAATCCTCATACACGAAGTAATCAATCCGTTTAAATCCTTGATTTGATCCTGAAAGCGCCCCAAACACAGAGAGGTTGTTGACCGTATATTCAATTTGCGCGAATAAGCCCATCCAATTTACCAGGCCATCATTATAGTAGTTAATAACGTTGTTGCCATCTTTGTAACTTGGATCACCGAAATTGCCAAAGTCCGCCGGGGCTTCTTCAGTAATGTAGTTCACACGGTTATTGATATCAGAAACAGCCAGGTACGCGTCATTTCCAAGTAAATTTTCTACTCGTCTGTAGTGTATACCTTTGTAATACCTTCCATCAATTCCCGCCACTAGACTTAAGTTGCTGCTCAACTGATGCGTTAAGGTGGACAAGATTCCATACCAGTTATGAGAATTCATTGACGCTCTCCTGATAAAGCCTGATCCTTCTGTGCCCATTTGGTTTGGCAACTGACCACTAGAAGATGTTACAAAACTTCCTGCAAGAGGGCCTGATGAAGCTGCAAGTTTCTGACCCCAACCTGCGATTGCTGTACCTTGGTGATAAGCAACAAGATCATCAAAACGCACCTCGCCATTCTCATCATGGGTGCCAGTTCCAAATCCGCTAAACGTATCAAAAATTGAACCTGGCGCACGTATCCGGCCGCGTGGGCCAGTTCCTCCGCCACGTCCGAGAGAAACATAAGCTGAAGTCTTCAGTTCGGTTTTAGGTGAAATATTCCAATAGTGGTTGATAAAAGCCTTGGGTTTGTGGTAGAAATTCTTTCTCCAACTAAACTCTTCGCCATCGAGCATTCCCCAGGCATTATTCCATTTAATACCAACACCAGTCTCTGCATTCTCATCATTGGGATCGTCGGGGTCTACAAATGTCCTCAAAGTAATGTTGTCGAAATTGGATGCAATCAATCGCTGATGATGCCACTGGGGTGCCCCAAGCACTGTGACAGCAACGGTATGATTATTATTGAATTTCTTCGTCCCGGAAGCAAAGAATGAATAGGCCCTGAACATTGTCCCATCTACATACCCATCTCCACGTGTGTGAGTGAGTTGACCACTCAACGCCCAGCCGCCTTTGCTTAGACCTGTTGAGTAACTCAAGCCATATTTCTGATATCCATCATTACCCACACCTATACTTACAACTCCACCTTTTTGCATGTCGGCAGCATTAGTCACAATATTAATTGAACCACCGATCGAAGACACGGCGAGCTTGGAAGCACCGAGCCCGCGTTGTACCTGAATGTTACTTGTCACATCCGATAACCCCGCCCAATTGGACCAATACACCCAACCATTCTCCATATCATTTACAGGAATGCCATTAATCATGACTGCAGTATTCCGCTGCGTAAATCCCCTCACATTGATCCGTGCGTCGCCGAAGCCACCTCCTTCTTTAGTCACATAGATAGAAGGCGTCTTTCTCAGGATTTCAGGGTATTCCTGGTTCCCTACCAAAGCCTGGATCTGTTGTCCGGAAATCATTGTTGCTGCCACAGGTGTGCGTCTGTCCACGGCGATTGAGGCAATGACATTCGCCTCCGCCAGTACAACATTTCCGGTCTTTAATAGAACGTCTCCTGCATCGACATCTCCTTCGATCATGATTGGCATAATGAGATCCTCAAAGCCGATATACGATATCAGCAAGGACTTAGCACCTGTCAGGTTCGTTGAAAACTGAAATGTGCCATCTACATCAGTGGTGGTGCCCTGCGAAGTTCCGTCTATCAGCACGGTCGCTCCGAAAAGACCTTCTCCCGTCCCAGTATCAGTAACCTTACCTGAAATAATGCTCTGGGCATAACCCAGAGAGGGCAGGAGGATAGAAAAGAGTAAGAGTTTAATTTTCATACTTAAGAGGTTGTAGTTAATGAATCTGTTTCTAATTCAATTCTTGACTGCGGCAAAGGTAAATTCGAATATTTAAACTTAACATAAAATATCTTGAAATATGTTCATCAAATGTTTGTAAACCCCATCCTCTACGCAAGCAATGGATCTTCAAATATTTACGTATTACAAACTTTATTTTTCTGTAAAATATTGGGATTCTTAACCTTCAGGATACACAGAATTGATCCTGGACTCAAACATCAGACCTGAGCTTGCACCGTGATTTCCCGCTCTGTAAGGTTTTGGATGCTATTTTTTGAAAAGAGTAGTCAGAAACTCGTCTGTGGCCTTCCAGGAAGCAGTATCCGCCTGAGCGTTATAAGCTATGGGCATGCTGAACAACTTTCCTAGACTATCCGCATCAGGATTCGTGAATGCATGCGTCGCATCAGGATACCGGATGACTCTGTAGTTAACCCCTGCTGCATTCATTTCAGATTCAAAATCTTTGACTGATGCTTCCGGTATCATTGGGTCTGCCGAGCCGGTGCATACCAATACTCTGGCTTTCAGGATTCCACTTTGCGCCGGGTTTTCTGTTCCTAATCCACCATGATAGCTCACTACGCCATCGAGATCAGCACCTGCACGTGCCATTTCAAGGACAACAGTACCTCCAAAACAATATCCTATTGCGGCAATTTTCACGCTGTCTACCGTGGCATGCTTCTTCAGTACTTCCACCGCCTTGTCAAACCGGGCCTTTGCACCTTCGGCTGTAGCCAATGCTTGTTGTATAAAGGCCATAGCGCTGTCCGGATGATTGGCTTGCTTGCCATCTCCATACATATCAATTGCAAATGCAGTATAGCCCATCCCCGCCAGCATCCTGGCACGCTTCCGTGCATATTCGTTGTGCCCCCACCACTCATGTACTACGATCACCCCGGGACGCTTCCCGTGAATCGTTGAATCCCATGCGATCCAGCCCCGGAAATTCAGACTGTCGACCGAATAATTTACTTCGGTAGATTGAATGACCGGGGACTTTTCATCGTTCGTTTTCACATCGGCTGTATTACAACCAGACACTGTGAGTGCACAAAGCACGAGTAAAATAAAACTTGTTGATTGCATTGCTGAAGTTAATTTGTTTTGAATTGATGAGAGATAAAAATATAATAATTATGATTCTCTCTGTTCCAGGAAAGGGTGGGGGCACTAAAAAGCACAGAACCGCCCGACGTCATTTTTTCTATCACAGAGGTTAATTCGATGCACGCGTCCTGCGCGAAACTCTGAGAAGCAAATACCCACCCGTACCTGCAACAAAAGAAGCGGCGAGGATACCGATTTTGGATTGTTCCACCTGTGTCGGATCCGTAAATGCCAACGCGGTAATGAAAAGGGACATCGTAAATCCAACACCTGCCAGTAATGCCGCACCATATATCTGTGTCCAACTCGCATTCTCTGGCAGGCTGGCAAGATTTGTCTTTACCATTAATATTGTGATGCCGGTGATACCTACAAATTTTCCAAGGATCAGGCCAAAGAATACTCCAAGAGTCACAGGGGTACTGAACGCAGCGACACTTTCAGCAGTGATATGGATTCCGGCATTCGCCAGGGCAAAAACCGGCATGACAATGAACGCCACGACAGGATGCATGGCATGCTCAAGTCTCTGCAATGGCGTCTCTGCCGCTGCACTGTATTTTTTGATATCACCAATGATATGGTGTTGTTCAGATGTCAGCAAGTCATTGTCATTGGGATCTGCATTTCTAAAATCTTCGATGAGTTTTCTCATGTGCTTCACAAATCTGACCTCATCAATTTTAGTCCGCGCCGGTATTGCAAATGCAGCGAGGACTCCAGCAATCGTTGCATGTACGCCGGAAAGCATGAAGGCCAGCCAGAGTCCACCGATTCCCATCACACCATAAAAGACAGCACTGCGTACACCGAGTAAATTCGCTCCAATCATCACGAGGAGAATTACGGTACCAACACCCACATTCATCATGGAGATATCGGAAGTATAGAAAAATGCAATCACCAACACTGCCCCCAGGTCATCCGCAATTGCCAGCGCAGTAAGGAATACTTTCAGAGACAATGGTATACGCCTGCCCAGAAGGGCGAGAATTCCGAGCACAAAAGCAATATCCGTTGCCATCGGCACGCCCCACCCGTTTGTCTGACCGGAACCTGTGTTGAGGATGAGATAGATCAAAGCGGGGACGATCATGCCCCCGACACCGGCAGTCAGAGGTAAAACAGCTTTGCGTAATGTGGATAATTCCCCTCCGATGAGCTCGCGTTTGAGTTCCAGCCCAATCACAAAAAAGAAGATCGCCATGAGACCATCGTTGATCCAATGATGCAGGTCTTTCGAGATGACAAAATCACCTAATCCAATTGTAAAAGGGATATGCCAGATGGCACCATAGGTGTCGCGCCAGGGTGAATTGGCCCAGATCATGGCAATCACTGCCGAAGAAAAAAGCAGGATACCTCCGGTAGTTTCATCTTTGATGAATTTAGTGACAGGTGCAATAAGAATGTCAACTCTTGATTGTATCATGGATTCGCCTTATAACTAAAAAAGCTACACACCGGATAAACATATCAACTTATGCACTTATACACTATCTCTTATCCTTCTTCCGTGATCTCCTGAATGCTTTCAAATCGTTGCAGTTCCTGGCTGTTCAACAGCAGATCCCGGACGGCAAAGAGAAATCCGAATCCGACAAGGAACCGGTTGACAGAAGAATATCTCGCGGATTTTGAAAAGAGAATCAGTTCAAGGCTGCCGATTGCAATCAATGGCAACGCCAGACTAACAATGTCCAATTTAAAACCTATTGTTGCGATGATCCATCCGGTGATCGTCGTTCCGATGTTTGTGCCAAAGACAACTCCCATGGCGCTTTCCATTGACATGATACCGGCTTCAACAAACGCCAGTGTCATCAGCGATACCGCAGTACCTTCAAACATTGTCGCAGCGATTATCTTGACGGATGATTTGATGACAACAAAGATGAAATTTACGTTTTACTAGTGCCAATAATGGAGCATGCATGGACGTCAGCAGAGAAATCAGTGGAAATACTATTTGGACTAAACGATACACCTAAATGACTCTGCGGACGATACATGTGCTTGTCAGGGAATAAACCGATACGTTGCTAAGCGGTTTTAGGTCCTTCGGCCGGATAATTAATATTATGTAAAGTAGACTTATTGATGATTTGCAGGGGAGATACTGGACGGCACCTGTCACTTCAATTCAACCACCGGACCATCGTCTTGAGCTTTGAAGACCCCTATTGGCCGGTTATAGAGATTTTGTTGTGCCAACAGGACTTCAATGGCCGCACAAGATGAAGGATCTACGGCGAGCAACAAGCCGCCGCTGGTTTGTGGATCACAGAGCACGAATTTCTGCATATCGCTCAAAGGTTGTATGCGCTGACCGTAGCTCGAGAAATTCCGATGCGTACCTCCGGGAATGCATCCAAGCGCGATATACTGTGCAATGGCGTCTTTATCTATGTATGGCAAAATGCTCATATTCAGCATTGCATGGACATGACTGGCTTCGCACATCTCGAGCAGATGTCCTCCCAATCCGAATCCGGTCACATCTGTCATCGCATGAAGTTCCTCCATTCCGGAGATCTGTTCTCCAATATCATTCAGTTGCATCATGACATTGCAGGCAAGCGTATGATGTGCTTCAGTAAGATGTCCTTTTTTCTGCGCCGTCGTAAAAATTCCTATTCCCAGTGGTTTTGTGAGATACATCAGATCACCTGGCCGTGCACCACCATTCTTCTTAAGACGTGTTATCTCTACACGACCTGATACTGCAAGACCAAATATGGGCTCCGGGCAGTCGATGCTATGTCCGCCAGCCAATGGTATACCTGCCTTTGCACAAGCAATCCTGGCTCCTACCAATACTTTTCTGGCAACATCTGGCGGCAACTTATCCACCGGCCAACCCAGGATCGCAATGGCTAGCAGTGGCTTCCCTCCCATGGCATAGACATCGCTGATTGCATTCACCGACGCGATGTGACCGAATGTCACCGGGTCATCTACAATCGGCATGAAGAAGTCTGTGGTACTGATCATTGCCGTTCCATCGCCAAGATCAAAGACGGCCGCATCATCTCTGTGATCATTACCTACAAGCAATTGCGGAAAGCTTCCATTGTATGCAGGTGTTGATCCTAGAATCTGAGATAAGACCTGTGGAGAAATCTTACATCCACATCCTGCGCCGTGACTGTATTGTGTGAGTTTATACTCCATTATTGTGCCAGAGATTGTGTATGCAGTTGTTGAGCATGGATAATTAATGTCTCGACGATTTGTTCGCTATACATATTGTCTGTGTCGATCTTCCCGATGATCTGAGCATTGCGTTGTTCGAGACCATAATAGTACGTTTTGTCATAGTATGTCAACGCGACTTCGGCTGCTTGATGATAGTCACCATTCGCTAAGGCTTCCAGAGCTGCTTTGACATGTTGTCCTCCGAGGCGGGCACTGATCTTTTGAAAAGATGAAATCAATGCCTCCTTCGCATCACCGCCTGCATAGATGTCTACTAAATTCTGTACCCGGACATCGATTGGTACTTCAAGTTGAATAAGTGGCGCTGACTTCATCTTGTTCCATAATGGTTGCGGAATAAATACCTTTCCAATCGTGAGGCTTTCATTCTCAATCCAGATACGTTTTGTCAGATCCAGCTTGCGAACTACTTCGAAGATGTCATTCTCGAATTGTTCTGTGGAAGGTTGTTCCAGCTCTCCCATCCATCCGAAGGCAGAACCTTTATGATGCGCAAGTTGCTCCAGGTCTAATACCTGCTCACCTTTAGCCGAAAGTGCGTGCAAAAGGTCAGTTTTCCCGCTTCCTGTTTTTCCACCCAGGATGATGAGGTTCAGGGGCTGAGTGTCGATCCATGACCTCTGGTAAGTACGATACGCTTTGTATCCTCCTGTGAGCACGGAAACGGACATCCCCGCAAAATCCAGCAGCCACCCTATGCTGCTACTACGCTTTCCTCCTCGCCAGCAATGGACGACGATGGGCTTTCCGTTGTACAGTTTGAGTGCCTGGTCTACAATACCCTGCATTTTGGGACCTACTATCTCCAGGCCACGCTGCATCGCATGATGTGGGCTCATCGTCTTATACACAGTGCCTACTGCTGCTCTTTCTTCATCTGAAAACAGTGGAAGATTAAACGCTCCCGGAATATGACCTTGTGCATATTCTGACGGAGACCGCACGTCCAGCAGCACATACCCTGCCGGGTCAGTTTGCAATACTTCGCCGATCGATATATTCTCAACCATCATAGTATAAGGCTGTGTTGACAAAGATATGGCTCTGACGCTGGTGAATTTCTGAATTCCAGATTCGGAAGAATAAATCTCCAACTACCAAAAAAAGGGGGCGCCGTTGCGCCCCGCAAGACCAGATTTGTATGAAAAAACTCTACTGTGCGAAATTGTAATCCTCTTTCCTTGAGTGTTACTAAAGTTACAGAATGTGACCGGAAAGAATGCGATTCTTTTAACGTGTCGAAATTGATCTTTGGTGTATTGAAAAGTGACATTATCGATCAACGCTGCTCACGACCCTATGAGACCATGTCATTATACTCCGAACAGCCCACTCATGACACCCTGCCTCGAAAAGCATATTAATTGAGCTAGTCTGCCCATAGATCAAAATACCTCAAAAACAGTTCGGCGAGGTTTCTGGC
>DATDQA010000035.1:0-3856 GCA_035292505.1 Saprospiraceae bacterium
CGCCCGCATAATACATTGAAATTCAATGTGCGTGGACTTCCCCTTAAGGGGATCGAGGGGTGCGGGAGGACAAAAGATGACTTTTCGGAGTAGACTCAAAAGTGGAGATGGAACCGAATTGCACTTCTAATCAGCTAATTCATAAATTTTTTTACAATAGTACAGCAGCAGTGAATGGAGATAAGGAAGTTTAGTTTTGCAGCCTTGTTTTAATCATTTCAAAAATGCGTTCCGCATGAAAACAATCTATCTGCTTCTCTTCCTCTGTGTTATAGCACTGCATGCCTGTTCGCAGACACCATCGACAACAACGGAAAAACCAAAGCCCCCCGCCTATGCTTCGGCTAAAGAGGGATGGCTGGTGGACCTGGATGAAGCTTACGCGATTTCGACTAAAGAAGGAAAGCCCATTCTGGCCAACTTCACCGGTAGTGACTGGTGTGGCTGGTGCAAGCGGCTGGATGCGGATGTTTTTTCAAAACCTGAATTTAAAGCATGGGCCAAAAAAAATGTTGTCCTGCTCGAATTGGATTTCCCAAGGCGTATGCAGATCCCACAGAAAAACAGAAGCCAGAACGCCGCTATGCAAAATGCCCTGCGCGTCACCGGCTTTCCAACCATTTGGGTTCTCAACCTGACAAAAGATCCGACCAGCGGACAATACAAGATCAATGGATTGGGAAAGACAGGTTATACACCAACTGTTGAGCAATTTCTTTCCAGTGTAGATCAGTTCGTCAAGTAGCAGAGGTTGGGAGCGCAATTGACGATGGTAGCCGTCCTAATTTTCAATACAGATCAAGCCCTGAAGCGATATGCTACAGGGCATGCGTCAATCGTCTAAACTAGACGGCAAATGTCATACACAGATACCTAAGCCTTAACCTGCAATCGCAGTGATAAGCCAGATAACCAGGCCTACCACAAGTACCACGAGACCGATGCTAATAAGCAGATCTGCGATCCCAACGAATCCTAGCAATGCCAATGCCGCTCCCACGAGAACAATGACAAGGGCCAATCCTACTCCGGAGCTATCGCCTGTGCTTGCTCTTGTATACAGTTTGTTCAGCAGGTTCGAAACCTTTTGCTTTTTACGCTCCAGAGTTTTTTCCTGCCTCAGGAGTTTTTCTTCTTGTCTTCTCTCCTGACTGGTAAGTTGCTTCAGATCAGCAATACTGACAATTGTATTTTCTCCGGCACCTAAGTCCTCCTCATTGATGACTTGCGTTTGGCGGGATTGAGCAGCATGGACATCGGAAGAAAAAAGGATCACAAATGACGTGATGGCTACTAGAACGACACTGTATTTCATCGCTATTTATTTTGTTTTGAAAGTAAAGAATGTGTAATCATGCAACCCAATATACAACGATTTACCGTCGGATGAAAGAATCTAACGACTTAAAATCACCTTGCCAGCACAAGTATCCCTTGAAACTTTCAGCGCAAGTCTACCTGAAGGGATAAGAAGGTTCAAGTCACTTTCCGATACAGAATTTCCCAAAGATATTCCCCAGGAGTTCATCATTCGATACTTCTCCCGTGATGCTTCCGAGCCAATACAAGGCATGCCTGAGATCTGCTGCAATCATATCCGTAGTGATGCCTTCCGTAAGACCGGAGGAGACCGCTTCGAGGCTTTCATCCACATGGAGCAATGCCTCATAGTGTCGCGCAGAAGAAATTACCGGAAGCCCGGCTGGCAGATTTTCACTCTTCACAGTATGGACGAGCTTCTCGCGGAGATAGCCGGTGTTCATGTTATTGAGTGCAGACATCGGGACGATCATGTCTTCTGTAATGCCATTCCCTGTCCATTCGGATTTTTCTATGTAGGGATTGAGATCCATTTTATTCGGGACGAGAACGAGGCGGAAGGGCGGAAGGGCGGAAGGGCGGAAAGCTGCAACCCCTTCTGCCATTCTGCCTTTCTGCCATTCTGCCACGAGGCTTTTTATATCAGGGTGAAGTTCTTCTCTTGAAGTCTGCGTCACATCAAACACATAAACCAGAATCGCCGATTCTCCAATCTTCTGCATCGTGCGTGCGACACCGAGGCTTTCAATCTGATCCTGCGCTTCCCGGATTCCTGCAGTATCTATCAATCGGAAGGCAATGCCATCAATATGAATCACTTCTTCAATCGTATCGCGTGTAGTACCGGGTATCGGAGACACGATGGCACGTTCTTCATTGAGCAGAGCATTGAGCAAAGTGGACTTGCCTGCATTTGGTCTGCCGGCGATGACAGTGACGATGCCGTTCTTTATTGCATTGCCGAGACGGAACGATTCCATCAACTGTGATACCGCATGCCTGATTTCTGACACCAGATCTTTCAACTTTGTCCTGTCTGCAAATTCCACATCCTCTTCACTGAAGTCGAGCTCGAGCTCCAGTAGACTTGCGAGGTCTACCAATTGCCTCCGTAACATTTTGATCTGATCAGATACACCACCGCGCATCTGATTGATCGCAAGCGCATGTGCGGCGGAAGATTCCGACGCGATGATATCCGCTACAGATTCCGCTTGTGACAGGTCCATCTTACCATTGAGAAAGGCGCGCATAGTGAACTCTCCCGGCTTCGCGAGTCTTGCTCCTGACTCCACACAGAGTTCCAGAATGCGTCGTACGATATACATCGAACCATGGCATGATATTTCGACGACGTCTTCACCGGTATACGACACCGGATTGCGGAAGACGCTCACAAGAACTTCATCTATTAACTTATCATCATCATCCCTGATCCATCCATAATGCTTGGTGAATCCCTCTGCTTCACTGAGGTCTGCACCTTCGAATATCGTATTCACGATCAGAATCGCATGAGTTCCACTTAACCGGATGATGGAGATGGCTGCCTGGCCCGAAGCCGTGGCATGTGCGACGATGGTGTCTTCGTTTTTCAAAATGCACGTAATTGAGGTTAAAAATAACCAGATGGATTTTGCTGTCTAGTGTAACTCATCCTCTCTCCTCTCCGTGTTCGTCTCTAGATCTGCACCTGGCGACAGATTCTTTTATTGGACGACCGAGACTTTGTAGTGAGAAGCTCCCCTCTCTTTCAGGAAGCTTCAACAAACAGAAGTACTTAAAAAAAGAGAGGGGTCGGGGGTGAGTTCTCAATGGCGGCCTGGCCAGGAGCGGTAGCTTGGGCGACGATGGTGTCTTCTTGTTTCAAAATATCAATGTTGGGTTAAAAATAGGTCTATTATTGGGGCAGAACGGCGGCCCTTCGACAAGCTCAGGGACCATGGCAGAACGGCAGAACGGATTAAAGGATCAACGGATTTAGAACGCGAAGTATCTTCGTTTAATGTCCACAGGGAACTTTCGTATCGAGAATACAACTCCATCCGACCTCGATTTCATCTTCAGTCTCTTCGAAAGCGCAATGGAGTACCAGCGCAAGAATAACTACCCAGTCTGGGCAGGGTATGACAGGAATGTAATCCTTGAAGACATGGAACGAAAGCAACAATATAAGATCATGGTCGAAGAGGAGATCGGCATTGTATTCAGCGTCATATATGCAGATCCGCTAATCTGGAGAGAACGAGACAAGGGGGATGCCATCTATCTGCATCGTATCGTCGTGAATCCGAAATTTAAAGGACAGAAGCTCTTTGGAAGAATACTGGACTGGGCTCTCACGCATGCACAAGAAAAACAGCTTGATTATATCCGTATGGACACATGGGGTGACAATCCGAATATGATTGCTTACTACATGAGTTATGGATTTCATTTTATCGGGAATCATAAAACGTCGTGTACGACAGAACTCCCGCAGCAGAACAGGAATCTGGTATTGGCGCTGTTGGAGATGAACGTGAGAAGGTGAGAA
>DATDQA010000036.1:0-10050 GCA_035292505.1 Saprospiraceae bacterium
CATCCAGCATCACAAACTTACCATCTGTATAACGCACAAAATATTTCTGTTCACTCTCCTGTTTGTCGGAATTCAGGATATACACGGTGGCGTCCTCATCTTTTTCAAAACCCCGTTCTGTATTCAGGGCTCCTGTAGTCACCTTCTTTCCTTCTTTTAAGCGATACTGCGTATAGTCAGTGTGCTTAAAAACGATCTTGACACCATTCACGGTACCGGTGAATATTTCGGTAGGCTTTGTTTGCGAAACGCCTGAACCTGTGTTGGTGTTTATTTCAGAAGGCTGAAGCGCCGGAGTTTCTTTCTTTGTTGTTTCAGATTTTTCGCTTTTGCATGCAATCATCAGGCTTGCAATTGTGAAGAGTGACAAAAGGGCGTATTTCATTTTTCTCAGTATTTAATTGTGTTAGAATCCAGGCATGGGTAAGTATGGCGAGTAGTTTGTGCTATGCTGCGTTTGGTTCGTTCGTTTGTATCTCATTGAGTTCCTTGCGAATATTTCTCAACCCTTCCTCTATATCGAAATCATCCTGCAATCCCAGCCAGAATTTGGGTGTTGTGCCGAAGTACTTGGATAGACGCAACGCTGTGTCTGCAGTGATTCTCCTGTTACCTTTTAGAATTTCACTGATTCTGGTCTGAGGAATGAATGTATCCTTAGACAACTTATAGGCAGTGATATTCATCGGGTCAAGAAATTCTTCTTTCAAAACTTCTCCCGGGTGAATGTTTTTTAGGCGGCGCATATCAACTTGTTTTTAATGATAGTCAATGATTTTTACGTCAAATGCATTTCCGTTGGTCCAGCTGAAAATGACTCTCCACTGCAAATTCACACGGATACTATAAAATCCTTTCAATGATCCTGAGAGTTTCTCAAGTCGATTCGCTGGTGGAACAGTTAAATCTTGAAGATCCTGCGCATTGTTGATCATTCTGAGTTTTCTCCTTGCCACTTGCTGAATATTGACCGGAAGCTTACTTGAAACCCCCCCTTTCCAGATTCTCTCTGTTTCAACATCAGCGAAAGACTTGATCATTTACTGCCGGTTAACGATACTAACGCCAAAGATAAGTAGTTATTTCTTTAGGTTCATCGTAATAATGCATACCTGGTATACAAGACGGATTAGTCATGGGTTCACCTAAAGACAGTGTCAGCAAAAGACTCATCAATTTTATTAGAGAGTCCTTAAAAGGTAAGTAGGATGCCGCCTGATACCAATGGACTTGAACTTAGAACGCGAGATTATGGCTAAAAATTTGGAGAAAGTTTAATGGGAAGGATCGGCATTGAAGGGTTGACTTACCCCAAAGGGATGCCTTTGGCACAGGACAGGTAGGGATCATTGGCAACGAAATAACATTTTGCTCGTAAAGCCCTCATCTTGTAATTTGGATAAAACGACTCTTTTCAGAGTAGACTCACATTTTATAGTTTGACATTTGTTTAAAATCAGATGCGAAGCTTAAGCAAGTTTGATTTTAAAAGTATCTGACCGGCCTGATATAAAATGCAGTTATTTTATCTTGGGAACTGATGTTACCATTACCGAAATGCTGTTCCCAGGCTTCATCTGAATTGTCCTCGCTTGAACTCCAATAATTACTACTAAAAAAACCTCCAATTGTCGTTTTGTTGATGTAAAGTTTGTTCAATTCATCCTTACTGGGCAAATGCCAATCAGTGTATCCTCCGGTACTCAGATCATAACAATCCAAAGCTGCATAGACTGATTCTCCGCAATCGTTTACGATATCGAGTGTATTTTGATTTCCGGTGCCAAGGGTTGTACCTTCTGCGCCATCAATTTCAATACCAGAACAGCCCCAACCAAAAAATCCATAGCTAGAGAGGGTGGCTATGAGTCCATGTATTTCCCCTGCCACATATCCCGGATCACCGGACTGATAGATATAGGCTACTTTCCCTCCCTGAAAATTGTCTCCTATCACAAGACCTGCCGGAGGATTCCCCAGCATGTTCGTCCAGTCGGCGCCGTTATATACTTGTGTCTCCCCATATGTGCCACAATCCGTACACCAGATCATCAGACCTTCTGCAGGTGAAGCGATGGCCACGCGTTGTGCTTTGGTCATCCTTGGCGGCAAAAATCCTCTTTCCGTAGAAGAGAGATGAAGTGCTGCGGATGCATGCGGAGCAGTAGTGCCAATGCCGATATTCCCGTTGTCTTTGATGACCAAACGATCCGACCCGGCAGAATTATCGCGGATTCTGAAGGATTCGTCGTTATCTATCTTTAAATCCCATCTGTGTAATTGTCCACCGGAGCCATTGCCCAACTCGAAAATGATGCCGGGATCTCCGCCAGGCGAAGAAAATGTAATAACAGAACCGTCGGGTGATGAACCGGGTCTCCGGGATCGGATGTTTCCGTTCACCTCCAGACGGGCAGTCGGATTGGTAAGTCCAATCCCCACACTCCCGGAATTTGCATTGTAGATGTTGTCTCCGTCCTGCACCCACTGGCTTTTCATTTCCGTCCAGTCTTGTGGATTGTGAAACCAAAAAGTGGACGTCGTATTATCAAATACAAGTAATCCAGTGGCTGGGGTTCCAATTATCTGTCGCTGAGCAGAAGTCATCCTCGGGATCAGCAAGCCTTTTTCTATACTGGTGATGTCCAATATGGAGCCTTCAGCAGGGTTGTTGGTACCGATACCCATGCGCTGTGAATGCAAAATGATTGCATGTGTCATGAACAGGATGATACCGGCTTGTCGTATGGAGATCATGATGAAATTTTATTTTACAGTTTGAATTGTTTGATTGAATTATCAACTTATTAACTCCGCACTTTGAGAAATGCAATTCGGAATTTATGTTTTTAGAAATACCTGATTGGGCGAATATTCTGTTCAAAATATTTTGGGGCATAAAAGTTATCTCCCGTAGTGAAATATTTTATATAGTTCCATTGGTAGGTATACTCACTTGAAGTGGTATAGTAACTTTCTAACAAACCACCAATAGCCAACCTGTTGTCGTACAATTTACTCAACTCATCCTGGCTGGGTAAAAACCAATCGGTATATCCGCCAAGCACCAGATCATAACAAAGCTTTGCAGCAATGCCGGGTTCATTACACCCGGTAATTATATCTATTGTATTTTGATTACCTGTGCCAAGAGCCATCCCCATGGCCCCGGGAAGATCCGTTTCATAACATCCCCACTCACCATCTATGAGATCAGATTCCGTAGCGATCAATCCATGGATTTCCCCAGCAATATATCCGGGATCTCCGGGCTGATAGATGTATGCTACCTTTCCTCCCTGGTAATTGTCACCGATCTCAAGACCTGCGGGAGGGGTTCCGTTGAGGTTGGTCCAGTACAACCCGTTATAAACCTGGGCTTCACCGTACGCGCCGCAATTGTTGCACCAGATCATCAGTCCTTCTGCCGGTGAGGTAATAGCATCCCTTTCTTCATCAGTCATTCGTGGTGGCAAAAATCCTCTCGTGGTCGATTGGACTTCCAATGACGCTGCAAAGGCAGGGAGTGAGGATCCGAAAGCCACACGTCCGTCTATATCTATATGCAAGCGGTCGAGTCCGGCTGTAAAGTCTTTCACCCGGAAGGAGCGATCAACACCAATTTTCATATCCCATCTGCGCAACTCTGCGCCACTGCCATTGCCCCTTGCAATACTCATCCCCGGATCATTGCCTGACGAAGACATCGATATATAAGATCCGTCCGGAGTCGAACCGGGGCGCAGGGATCGGATGGTACCGAGTACTTCATGACGAACTGCAGGATCAGTCACACCTATACCCACATTGCCTGTGTTTGTATTATATATGTGATTTCCATTCCGGACCCAACGCGTTTTTAATTCTGTCCAATCCTGTGAGTTGTAAAACCAAAACGTAGACGTCGTATTGTCAAAAACCAACAGACCCATTGCCGGTGATTCAATCATGTTGCGTTGGGTGGTCGTCATGCGTGGCACCAGTATGCCTTTGTCTGTGCTGGAAATGTCTAACGCAGCGCTACCGGAAGGTAAACTTGTTCCTATACCGATACCTTGAGAAAACAGGTTGATGGATAACACAAGACAAATGGTAATAAACGCTTGTCGAATGATGAACATCGTCGTAGTATGATTGTAAGTTTTGATTTTCATAGCTTAATGATCAATTGATCGTAAATAATGTATAGCCATTTGTCATCGTGGACTACTTGTTAGAAATACCTGATTGCACGAACGTAGGCTACCAGATTCTTCTGTGAAGAAGAAGTAGAGCCATTCAAGAATGATTGTGACCAGGCATTTAAATGGGATGCCTCCGTTGAACTCCAATAAGGGACAGACTCGTACACAAAACCGCCAATGGCCACTCTATTCAGATACAGTTTGTTCAACTCGTTCTTACTGGGTAAAAACCAATCGGTGTAATTTCCAATAACCAGATCATGACAAAGTTTAGCTGCAATACCTGATTCTCCACACCCACTTATTATGTCAAGTGTGTTTTGGCTTCCAGTACCAAGCGCAATACCATCTGCTCCTGAAATTGTTTGTTGATAGCAGCCCCATTGGCCGCCTGAGAGGTCAGAAGGGGCAGCAATCAATCCATGTGTCTCCCCCGCTACATACCCCGGATCACCTGGTTGAAATATGTATGCCAGCTTTCCGCCCTGAAAAGGATCACCTATTTCAAGACCTGCCGGAGCATCACCTTCAATGTCCGTCCAGATGGACCCATTATATACCTGTATCTGGCCATAATCACCACAGTTGTTGCACCAGATCATCAGGCCTTCCGTAGGTAATACGATAGCCTCTCTTTCTTCTTTGGTCATCCGGGGAGGTAAAAATCCTTGCGTGGTAGATCCTATTGTCAATGCTGCAGATGCAACCGGAGCTGCGCTGCCCATGGCGAAACGGCCTACACTATCCACCCTCAACCGCAAACCCTCCGCATTATCAATGATCCTGAATGATTGATCATTATCAACTTTTACATCCCATCGACGTAGCAGACCACCATCCCCATCGCCTCTTGAAAAAATGATCCCGGGATCATTGTTCGGAGAAGAAAATGCAATGGAGGATCCATCAGGCGATGATCCCGGATTTAGGGATCGAAGAGTACCGCCCACATCCAGAGGGAAAGCCGGATCAGTAAGTCCAATGCCTACATTTCCGCTATTCACATTACTTATGTTATTTCCGCTCTGCTCCCAATGACTGGGCAATTCCATCCACCCCTGCGTGTCGTGAAACCAAAATGTGGATGTTGTATTGTCAAATACTAATAAGCCTGTGGCCGGTGTCGCGATTAGCAGGCGCTCACCGGTCGTCATTCTGGGGATCAGGATGCCCTTATCCGTACTCGAAATATCCACAATCGCACTCGCTGCAGGGGTTTCAGTACCGATGCTCACGTGCTGCTGTGAAAAGAGGGACCCTGACAGCATCAGTAAAAAAACAACGCCGGCTTGTCGTATGGAGATCAAGGTGGTGGTATGATTGATGATTTGCATTTTCAACATTTTGTGTCACTCTTGAAATAGTTTTGGATATATGATTCGAGATCATCCTCTGCCGTAAGACAGAATTTCTTTTTGAGCCTGTACCTGCTCATGATAACAGATGATGGGGCAACAGACCTGATCTCCGCAACATCAGCAGTGGAAATGCCCAGGTAAATGCAAGCACAGAGGAAGAGTTCGTTGTCTGACAAATCGGTGTGTGTGGACGATAACTTATCGCGCAGTGTTTCCGTATGATCCCAAATGAAATGATAGAGGGGCTTCGTCACCCGGGAATCGTCTAATTCCATCTGGATAGCGAGTTCCAACTGACGCAATTCTCTAAGTCGGTCTTTCCCCCTGGCATGAATAACCGCCCTTACGTAAGCTAGAAGTTTCTCAGCCCAAAGCCGTCTGTCGACCAGGGTATGTGTCAGGTTACGAATTTCTTCGGTTGATGCCAGATTTACATTCATGCCTGAAATTTTGGAGATAATTACTGGCGGCGAAACTATCCCCCTGATCAGGTGAATGCAAGAAAACCGATAGAAACTGCGGTCTACAAATGATCTACAAAACCGGAATTCAAGGGCATATGTATTTGTTTGTCAGGACTATAAGACAAACACAAACCTTGATGTAGATCAGGATGATCTACAGGCAGATCTCACATTGATTGGCAATAGGCATCCAGGTCCGCACTTTCCGGAAGCCCCAGTTTTTTCCTGAGGCGATAGCGCGACATGATGACAGACTTCGTGGAAATACCCTGAAGCATGGCGATCTCATCATTGGATAACCGGAGTTTCAGAAAGCTGACGAGACGCACTTCGGTTTTGGAGAGGTCGGGATTGCTTGCATTGAGATTATCATAGAATTCAGCGCTGAGGGTTTCAATATTCTGCTGGAATTGGCTGACACGATTGTCAACATGTATATGACTCCGGATCTCTTCGCGGAGTTTTTTCAAAGCTGCAATGCGAGTATGACCCCTGGATTGCTCGATATGCGTCAGCATTCCATCAAGCTTTTCAGCCCATTCCTGTTTTATCCTCGCATCGAGGGCCAGCGTTGAAATATCTTTTTTCTTTTGTTGGAGGGACGCATCCAGGATGGATTTTTCCTGCTCAACAGTTTTTGCATATGCGGCCGTAAGCTTTCGTTCCGCTTCTTTCAATTCGGCTTGTTTCCTGGCCAATCGCAATCGCTGCCGGAGAGAAATCGTCAGCAATACACCACCGGATATTGAAAAAAATATAAACAGCACCAGGATCCAAAACCGGGATCTTGCTTTCTGCCGGTTTTGCATCGCTTCTCGTTTTTCAATCTCCAGTTCCTGTCTGAACTGGTTGGCTTTGTATAGCATGAGTTCATTGGATAAAAGCCTGGTCCGCTCCAGTTGAGCCGAATACAAGCTATCGGCGAGGTTCATATACGCTTTCTGAAAGTGGATCACATTGGGTGCATCTCCGGAGTGCTGATAATATTGTGCGAGGATATGATAATAGGCAAGCTCCTGTTCACGCTTCCCGGGATAGCTCAGAGTCTGAAACAAACTATCGAGTGCATGTATGGTATGTTCCGTAGCGGTGGGCTGTGCCGATCGAAGCTGCAGACGTGCAAACTGGATACCGGCGTTGATAAGCCTGTAGGGATGCTGCGCATATTTCCGGTACATGGAAAAATTTTCCCGATACAATATTTCTGCATCATAATCTTGCTCTTGTTCCACAAGAATCGAAGCGATGTTGTCTTTCACACTCCCTGCAAATATTTCATCATGTTTAAACTCACCTAGTAAGGGGACAGTTTTGGGTCTGTTCAGGATCGATTCCACTCTGCGGAAGTAATACATGGCCGAATCCACATCGCCTGCATGTTGAAATGCCATGCCGATATTGTTCATGACACTGACGTGCTCCTGGCCGGGGGAGAGCAGATCCTGATAGTAAAGCTGTTTGGAGTATGATTGGAGTGCCTTTTCATATTGGTGCAATTCAAACTGACATCCGGCCCTGGCGGCATACACAGTCTCCTTCCAATAGATCCCGATAGCGCTGCTGTCGGTTTCCAGAGATGCAAGCATCGCATCCGTCAGTTCAATTCCCTGGCTGTATAGCCGCATGTTATTAGCATAATGCACAAGTTTCCGGCGTACCTCCAGAAGTGTCGGTGAGTCAGGCGGCAATTGTTGAGTATAATCCAGCAGCGCGATAAAGTCACGGATATATGCTTCATGATTCTCCGCTTGCAGATTCTCTTCTATTTTCCTGAAGCGGGTTTCAATGGTTGCGTTGATATCTGTACTGAGTCCGTCAGGTTGGTAAAACGGCTCCGTATCACAGGCTAAAAGCCAAAGGAAAGTTGCATACAGGAATATTCTTCGCATGGCGCTTTTTACATCCATTGCGGTTGCAATATAACGATGTCCGTTTCCTGAGGATTTGTGTTGGGTGAAATTGAAAGTGTGTCGTGGGATCTACGACGAAACCCCGATCTGGCTGGGTACGCTGAACGAAGAGGAGACACCCACTAAAATTACAGAAGAGCTGGGACGTTCTAAGTAGAAGAAAATAAGGAACACCAGGCCGTTTGATATTCCTTCCCGCCTTTAAGTCTCTCATTATTTCATATTTAAACGGTCTGTCGCTACTTTGTCCAGAACGATTTGTAGCCAATGAACGGTTTATTTACCCAGGCCTATTTGGTTCATGTAAGTTTGGTTATCCCAAAAAAGATATTCCTCAATCATCACACCATCTTTCCAAATACCAACTGTGCACATTGGAAGTGAAAATGATTTGTTGGTTGGTGGAATAAATTTTCCGTTGCCTATTGGCATTGGTGCTGAAAAAGTGCCTGTCATAATTCCTGTAACACAGGTCATGTTGTCTGAACCAAAACGAATGGGATGTTGCTTGATGCTTGTATTTGGTGCATACACAAACATGGCTTTCAAATCTTCAATGTGCTTTTCAATGCCAGTTGTAAAATGTCCGTCAGGCCAGTTTACTTTGATGTCCTTTGCATGACTTTCATGTAATCGTGTCCATTCCTGATTGCTGAATACGGTATAGTCAAGTGTGTCAAAGGTCGCAAGGTTTTTAGCAATCATTTCGTTACCTGCGGTCAGTTGGGCGATTTGGTTACGCAGCGAGTCAATTTCTGATTTACTTACAGCGCTGTCGCTATTGTTGTTAGTGCAACTTGTAAAGGTTGCCGTCGCTGCCATTACTAAAAGGGCTGCAACTAGATTGATTTTGATAATTGTCTTTTTCATTTTGTTCTTGTTTTAATTGGTCAAAAATATGGCTTGTTGAAATTTGTTGATATGCTGCGAACTGTCGTTATTGGTTGCCGATAATAACAAGCTAATTATTTCAAGATAAATTCCACGCGACGGACATTTGGAATTTTCTGTTGGAATGCGACTCTGACGTAATTACTTTTTCTGAGAAGGAGTCTTAAGAACCGACTCATACTTTTCAATCCAACCTTTCACCGTCATTTTACTCATCAATTCACCTAATAATTTAAAGGGAATTTTTTCAGGCTTTTTAAAACGGATACAGCTTTTACCCATATCCAATTTAGCATCGGTATGTTTTGGATATTCTGTTACAAACCATTTCAACAGTTTTTGGTCAGAATAAATGCCCATATGATAAAATGCAATAAAATATTTCTGACTGGCAAAACCAGCAAACGGCAATGGATCTGTTGGTTTACAATGGTAACCGTTAGGATAAAGTGAATGCGGAACAACATAGCCCATCATTCCATAACCCATCGTTTCCTTAAAACCTTTAGGAAGATTTTTTAATACTTCTTTACGCAATTTTGTCATTGCTTCTTTTCTATCCGCTGGCAATTCAGCGATATACTCATCCGGTGTTGTTGCTTTTGATTGCATATATTATTGTTGTTTTGCTTTTTTCATCAGTGTAAAATAAAAAATAAAAAATAAAAAACTTAAAGAAAGAAAAGCGATATTCACTTCTCTTGAAGGCTTCATTACTTACGGTTTTTTGCATTGTGCGAAACCTACTTACACCTGCACCTCATACCTCCTAAAAGTACCAAAAAACACCTTAGTTCGGAAGGTCAACTGTGATTTTAGCTCTTCAGCGCTCACAAGAATTGCAGAAGAGCTGGCATATTCTCACCTGAAGAAAATCCCAGTTCACTCCTCCATCTGTGATGCGGAAGACGCCGATGTCTGTGCCGATGTAGATTTTATTCGTGTCATACTGATCGAAGGCGATCGCAATTCTCATATCTTCACTGGATCATCTTTTTGAGTTGTTGTTGCAGCGCCTTGCCTTTGGGAGTGAGGCGGTATTTCTGGTTCGGGTCGTTTGGACGTTCCGCGATGGTCATTTCGATCCATTCGCCATTTAAGACAGGGTGAAGATAATTTTCCCTAAAGGTTGGATTATGTTTTAAATCGAGTGCTTGCATCAAGTCTTGTCTTGACATCTCCTTGTCTAGAACCAGAATCAATCGTTTAGCTTGGTCGGAAGCTTGGTCGGAAGCTTGGTCGG
>DATDQA010000037.1:0-3204 GCA_035292505.1 Saprospiraceae bacterium
ACGCCGAAATTATTTACTGCACTACCAAAAAATACCGGAGATAAATTTCCCCTGCGATACGCATTCAGGTCAAACGCAGGATAGATGCTCAGGATCGTATGGATGTCATGCCTCAGTTCAGCAGCAGCCGATTCGCCGATATATTTTTCCAGGAGCGGATCTGAGATATCTTCGATGATAATACGTTCATCTTCTTCCTGTTTACCATGCGGGCGGAAAAGCACAAGCTTTTTTTCATAAAGACTGTAGACACCCTGGAAGCGCTTCCCCATTCCGACAGGCCAACTTAGCGGCGTCACATGAAGTTTGAGTTTTGTCTCAATTTCATCCAGAAGATCAAAGCCCTCTTTTCCTTCCCGATCGAGTTTGTTGATAAAAACAATCATTGGTGTCTGTCGCATCCGGCAGACATTGACCAGATTTTCAGTCTGCTCTTCTACTCCCTTTGCTACATCGATGACGACGATTGCACTGTCTACGGCAGTGAGGGTACGATAGGTGTCTTCCGCAAAATCCTTGTGACCGGGAGTATCGAGAATGTTGATTTTTAATCCCCGGTATGGGAAGGCCATGACTGAGGTCGCCACGGAGATACCACGTTGGCGCTCTATCTCCATGAAGTCAGAAGTTGCGGGTTTCTTGATCTTGTTGGACTTGACAGCTCCCGCTACCTGGATCGCCCCACCGAACAACAATAGTTTTTCTGTGAGTGTGGTCTTACCTGCATCGGGATGGCTGACAATGCCAAAGGTGCGCCGCTTTGCGATTTGTTCCTGAAGACCCATGCTTTAGATAAAAAGAGGTCAAAGGTAATCGCTCAGGTGAGAAGGTCCTCCTTGTCCTTCATGAGGTTACGATAGCAATGTTTAACCGACATGCGTTCAGGTGCATTTCAGAATGTCGTTCCCATTAAAGCCGTGAGAATAAATCTCCCGGCTCCTTGTGGGATTACTGGAGGGGTGGGATTTATTCCCGCCCCGAAAGCGACACTTTGAAATGCACCCATGCGTTCTTAATGACTATGCGAACGCCACAAGGTTCCTATATTTGCCGCCCAGCCGAAGTGGTGGAATTGGTAGACACGCACGTTTCAGGGGCGTGTGTCCGAAAGGACATGGGGGTTCGAGTCCCCCCTTCGGCACTCTTTAATCAAAATTAAAATTAAAATTAAAATGACAATGAAAAGCTGTCATTAGGTAAAGTACGTAACTATTCTGTGAAACTCATTGTGCTTTTCATTTTCATTTACATTTTTATTCCCTGTGGGAGTCCCCCCTTCGACACTCTTTAATGAAAATGAAAATTAAAATGACAATGAAAATGAAAAGTTGTCATTAGATGAAGCCTAACTATTCTGTGAAACTCATTGTGCTTTTCATTTTCATTTTCATTTTTATTCCCTGTGGGAGTCCCCCCTTCGGCACCAAAGAATTAAAGTCAAAATGTAAAATATCAAATGTAAAAGTTAAAAGTGAGGACAACTTTAGTATTTTGACTTTTACATTTTACATTTTGACTTTTCTTTAGCGTCAAGAATCATTAAGCAGCTTCAACATTTCTCCGAATCTCTCAGGGTTAATATGGAAATGAAGGTCGCGGTCTTCATTTTTATTTTTATTTCTTCAGCGACATAATCCATATCGCAATCTTCTTCACATCTTCTTTGGGTAAATGAGGCATCGGCGCCATCGGTGGATACCCGGGCCAGTTTGACGGTTTTGGTTCGTAGATCAAGGCACTGATCTCTTTTATGTTTTGACCCTTTTGTGCAAGTTCGATGTAACTGGGGCCAATGAGCTTCTCCTCGAGTTTGTGACAGGCGACGCAGAGATATTTGTCTAATAATATCTTGACATCAGTCGGAATCGCCTTTTGAGTATGCGCAGAGCAGATGAACACGCCGAACACAATACAGAACACATTGAAACATTTTACACCGTGATACATCAAAGCAACTTTTTCAAATTGCGCAGACAGACTTCAATTCCTTCTAATGAAGTGGTCTTGTAGTCTTCAAGCTCCACGACGTAGTATTCCACACCAGCGAGTTCGCTATACTTAAAGATTTCTGTGAAATCGATCACTCCCGTACCTATTTCGGTGGTACGCCGTTCGGTGGTATTTTCCATATCCTTGACATGCAAAGAAATATAACGACCCGGTGCTTTTTTAAACCACTCAACAGGATTCTGGTTTGCATAGACGGCCCAGTAAACATCCAGCTGCATCTTCATCAGTGAAGAATCAGTATTGGTCAGAAGATGATCGTAAATCAGCTTATCTCCTGCAGGCGTATACTCGAAATCATGATTGTGGTATCCGAATACCATACCATGTTGTTTACACAGTGCGCCGATATTATTGAAAATATCACAAAGCCTCCTGATCGATTCTTCATCCCGCTGAGCTCTGTCGATGTATGGGCAGATGAACACTTTTTGCCCGATCCATGCTGCATCAGCAACAGCTTGTTTTGTGGCAGCGGTGAGGTCACCCGCTTCCGCATCCCAACTCTGCAAATTCACACCACAATGTGCGGTAGGCATCGTCAATCCAAGATCCTCCAATACAATTTTGAAGTCTCCCGGACTCATATTGAAGAACTTACCGTCCTGGTATCCAAAACCTTCAACTTCCTTATATCCCATCATGCTGATGCTTCTCAGAGTACCTATCGTATCCTTGAATATGACATCACGTACGCTGTACAGCTGTACACCGATATGTTTTGCTTTTGTCGCATTAAAAAAGTCAGGTGCTAAAACAATTGCACCCCCTGCAACGGCAGTTTGTTGAACAAAGTCCCGACGTTTCATTATAGATTTTGTTTTTTCAATTCATTGACAGCATAACTACAAGCCCGCGCAGTAAAGGCCATGTAAGTGACTGACGGATTCTGACATGCCGTTGACGTCATACAAGCTCCATCAGTGACAAAGACATTCGGACAGCCATGGACCTGGTTGAATTTATTCACGACAGAAGTCTTCGGATCAGATCCCATCCTCGCACAACCCATCTCATGAATATCAAGACCTGGCGCCTGGTGGTTGTCCTGTCCCTGTATATCTTTTACACCCATCGCTTCCAGAATCTCCTTACCGGTCTCCAATGCATCCGCACTCATCGCATCTTCATTCGTCTTCCATATGCAATCGATTTGCAGTGTTGGCATGCCCCATTGATCGGTATTGACATGATCCA
>DATDQA010000038.1:0-39432 GCA_035292505.1 Saprospiraceae bacterium
GATCGTGTAGATTGAATCTGCAATAGGCAAAAAGGCCTCACCAGTGAAAATGTGTGTCACCTCCACACGTGTCAGATCCTCGGGGCCGGGTGGAGCAGGCAGGATGTGTTCCATATACCGATATGCGTCGGGATTACCGCCGGTCAATCGCTGCTCATGACTCTCACTGGCTCCGAATGTGGTGACGACCTGCACGCTCCAGTCTTCAGTATTATACGTGCTGTCTGCGATCACTGTCTGTCCATGAAGCGATGCGCATACCAGAAGTGCGCAGACGATGTGAAAGGTCCTGCATTGTGAATTTCCCATATCAAAGCTCTTTTAGCTGAAGGGATGAGGTGTGAAAAATACAATTTTACGTCGAACGATGCAAATCCGGCAAATTTCAGGTAGTGTCTCAGTTTGCATATTATCCACGAAGGACACGAATTTTCACGAAAGAAGAAATGCACGAATTAGTTCGTGTCATTAGATTTTCGTGTCTATTCGTGTGGTTCGTGGAAAAATCCGGTAATAGTTAAATTTTCAAGTTTATCAAAGTGAGACATAACCAAATTTCGAAGTAGGGTGAACTTATAGCCCGCCACGACCAAGCGATGGTGTTCGCCCCGCTAAAACTTCAACGAATTATTCAATTATTAATCACTCAATCACTCAGTCAACTCCCCGCCTTTTCATTGAAGCTTACCATCCAGTTGATGCCGAACTTATCAATGCACATCCCGAAGTAGTCGCCCCAGAATGTGTTGTCCAGAGGCATGGTGACTTTGCCGCCTGCGGAAAGCTTTTGGAAGAACCGGTCTGCATCAGCTTTACTTCCGGCTGTTATGGACAGAGCGATGTTGTTGCCGACGACCGTATTGGGAGCCCATTCACCACCCGTATCGCTGCCCATCAGTAACGTGTCATCGCCGATAGGTAATGCGATATGCATGATTCTATTGAGATCGTCGTCTGAGAGTTTTACGCCTTCCTGCGGAGGCATGTCCTTAAAGCGGCCGATAAAGGTAAACTCACCGCCGAAGATGGATTTGTAATAGTTGAAAGCCTCCTCGCAGGTGCCCGGGAAGTTGAGGTAAGGATTCAGTTTTGTCATGATATGATAAATTTTTATGAAGATGCAGTGTTGCTTAGGAATTTCTCCGGTTAAGGGTATAACTGAAGTCCTTGTTACCAACATAGAGTTGATGGTTCCTGTCAAGCAGGAAGAGGACATTCTCATCTCCCTGCAACAGAAATAGCGATCTTTCCGGCTTATCGGGATCGAGGACATAGATGATAACACCTGTCGTCGATGCATGCAGCAGTGTCCATGTTCCCATAATATCATTCGTTCGACTCCCTGTTCTTTGGAGAGTATAGGTTGAAGGCTCTGTTGTCATGGGATCTGTATGCAGCGTAAGTCTCCATTTGAGTTTAATACAGTCCTCACCAACCTGCAGAACATACTGCTGCGCAAAGGGCATGCAGGGTGTCCTTCCTTCAAAGACAACGTCCTCTGTATTGTCCGTCGCCCCCGACGCAGGTGTGGAAAGGATCGCAGGCTGCGATGCGAGTTCTGTGAGTGGTTCCATACGGTTCAGCGTATAGCTCCATCCTCCATTTCCGATCATCAGTCGCTGATCACTTGTCAGAATATGCAACAGGTTTTCTGTGAGCATCACCAATTGCAGCAAGATAACGGGCTCATCGCTGACCAGGGAGTAAATGCTCTTTCCATTATGCTCAGAAACATGATATCTTCCCGCACAATTGAGTTTCTTTCCTCCATCTATAAAACCAAGTGTATTCTGTTTTGCGACGCCGTAATTCAGGTCCATCACGAATTCACCGCTCCTGGCATCATTCTTTGAGAAAGTCAGATGCCATCTGATGAAATCGACTTCAGGCTGATTCGGAAGTCCGAGCATTGTGAGGATCGCAAGATCACCCGGTGTGCTGCCCACATAGACAATGTCAGAAGTAGTGTCAGGGACGTCACTTGCGCATGCATGTAAGAGTGTGGAGGCAATGTATCCCAGGACAATGACCAAAGAGCGGATTTTGCTTTTCATCTCGTGAAATTTAGCGGCCTTCTTTTCTCGTCATCAACGAAGTCTGCCAGCCAAAACATGCATACCCTGGGCGAACCCTTTGAGTGGCAACTTAGCCAGTACATGCTCATGATTGATTATTATAACCTCTGAAGTATTGCAAAATCATAGCAGTTATACCTTCCCTCTATCTCGTCAAAAGCCCCGCATCCAAAATAAACGAAGAACCTGTCACAAAGCGAGCCTTATCAGATGCTAAAAACACGACAGCGTTTGCGACATCCTCCGGTTCAACCCAGGGTACATCCAGGAGATTACCAGCGGAACGCTCGGCAATTTCTCTGGCAGTAGCGCCCTCTAAAAAAGCCAATCCATCATTCATTGGAGTATTTACACCGGTGGGATGCAACGCAACGACGCGGATCTGATAAGGAGCGAGTTCAATGGCCCAGGATTTTGTCAAACCTGTCAAGCCCCACTTCGAGGCGGTGTAATGGCTCAGTCTGTTCATGCCTCGCATACCCGCGACCGAAGAATTATTAATAATGACCCCCGATTTTTGTTGCTTCATTCCAGGTATGATTCTTCGGGCTACTAACCAGGCACCTTTGAGATTGATATCCAGCATGGCATCCCATTCTTCTTCGGTAAGATCCTCTGCTAATCCGTACGCGCAAATACCCGCATTGTTGAATAAGATGTCAATCTTACCAAACCGAGCTATTGCACCATGCACCGCGGCGGTGATATCCGCATCATTGCGTACATCGCCTTTGTATATTTCACAAGATACTCCCGTCGCCAGGCATTCTCTTTGTAATGTTTGCAGATCATCTTCCGAACCCAATGTATAGCCCGGATATGCCAGCGGACCAGCGATATCAAACGCGGCGATATGCACACCTTCCCTTGCCAGGGCTAATGCGGAAGCCCTTCCTTGTCCGTGTGCCGCTCCTGTGATGAAGGCTACTTTTCCGGTCAACTCCGTATTCATAAGTCAGCATTATTCTTAAATGGCAAATACGCAAACAAATATTCATCGATATCGGTATCGATGACATTGCTAAATACATTAGTCGCAATCATCTGTCCGGCAAACGCGATCAACTCTACTAATTCTGATGTCGAATAAAGTTGATTCACTCGTGCAAAGAGTGCATTTGAAATGTTTCCCTGATTTTGAGCAATCGCGCTTCCAAAGTCCATGAGCAACTGCTCCTGAGGAGTCAACACCAATTCATCCGGCTTTTCGCCATTGTCAATCATCATTTTTCTAAAAAAGGTGGTGCAGAGGGGACAGTTGCTGGCCCTGGAAATGGAATAGGCGAAAAGACAGGCCAACCGTTCACCCGTTCTTTCTTTGATTTTGGTATAGAGAGTATACCATCCCATATACACCTGGAATGCTACTAAGGAATGCCCCAGCGTCGCTTTCAAGTTCGTAATCCTTGCGTTGTATACTGACTGATGCACTTCATAAGCCGCAAGAGTTTCTGTAGGGGTATCTGTTAAGAGTAAAGGATGAATTCTAGGCAAGATGTTAGAGTTTGATTGAAGAGCGATGTCAGTGTATGAGACGTTGTTAATTGTTTCTGTTTTGATTGATGACGTTTAGGCCTGCCCAGGTACGGGCCATTACTCACTCGCATTGATTCGGTGAACTGCCGTTCAAATTTACAAGAAACTGTCTTACGTAGCACCGTAGAGTTAGAATACAAGAACTTTATCGCTATCTAAAACCCAATTAGTCAGTTCAGCCATTGTGCTCATTTCCGCTCCTTCAACAAGTTGAGCGTTTTTTAATCCTCTTGCGTCTGCGCAGCTACCGCATATTTTCGCTTTTGCACCTTTCTTTAGCGAAAGTTTTAACATTCTTTCAATGTTGTAATATCCGTTCGGTGTTGTTTGGTTAGCAACTGCACAACTTACAGCATCTGCCATTAAAAAAATTCTCACTTCAACTGTTTCGTGGTCTTTTCCTAATTGATTGGCAAGTCGTAAAGCGTTGTATGCTTTTTCTGTTCCATAAGGAGCATCATTGATTATGATTAAGATTTTCATTTCGTCTCTGTGTTTATGGATAAACTTTATTTGCTTTGATTACTACAAAACTTCCTTGTCCGTGACCCTTTACAGGGTTTTCAATTTTATTTTCTTTCAAACTTGTCAATGTCTGCCAGTATTGAAAATTTTGAAAACCTGATTGCTGCAAGAGTGTTGTCAGTTCTTGAGTGGAATGAAAATGTGCGTTCTGATAAAATTTATTTGACGATTTTTCCATTTCGTATTTTCTGCCGAGTTCGCTTTTTTCGTCAATGATTGCCAAAATGATTTCTCCTTGTGATTTCAAAATGCGGTGAACTTCTGAAAGTGCTTTTGAAATATCTGAAAGAAAGCAAACGGTTGTATCCATCAATGCAAAGTCAAAAGTTGCATTATCAATCGGAAGATTTTCGGCATACGCTCTGTAAACGGTAATTCCTCTTTGTTCAGCAACGCTTGCCATGTTTTCAGATGGCTCAACTCCGAATTTTATGCTTAAGGGTGCAGCAAACCGACCTGTACCCACGCCGATTTCGATTCCTGTTTTATTTTTCGGAATTGCCTGCTGAACGGCTAACAGCTCTGACTGATAAATGGAAGAATGTTCGTCAAACCAACGGTCGTATTCCAATACATTTTGGTCAAATACAGTTGCATTGACTTTCATTTTACTTTCAGGTTTACTTTCCGTTCAAAGTAACTGCCTGACATGCCTTCCTGTGCCTTGTTTTTTGTTGCCTCTCCCTTAGTGAGCATTACCTGTAAGCTGATTTCTGCATCCTGTGCATTTTCAAGAGGCTGAATGGTCATGGGCAAACTGGTAATGTTTGCATCTTCGTAACCGTCTAAATTGTCTCCAACCAAACGACAGGACATTGGCAGATTCACGTCCCAACCAGGCGCAAATTTTGAAAGAGAATTTGATCCAATAGTCGAAGTGTCGATATACAGCCAGGCATTTCTGTAAGGCGCGGGAGTTGAATTGTTCTTCATACAGCCGATAACCGTCAAAAGAGTTTTTGGCTTGCCTTTTATAGCCTCAATCAGAAATGTTCCGTCATTTTGTTTCAGGGATTTTTTTGTGTCCTTATCCAGGATATCAATGATTGTATTTGCATCGTCTTTCCAGGGTCCGTTATTGACATGGCAGCTCAGGCAATTCGGAGAATTGCTCAAAATACCTACCGCCGGCGGATATGCATAAGCTGTGCTGATACCAAAGGAAACGGATGTTTTATTTTCCATGAAGCCTGGATGATAAAATGTCACCTGCTTTGTTGATTCGGTAACGGAAATAATTCCAATAAGAAGAACGAATAAAGCAATGATTTTCGCTTTCATGATTTCAGTTTATTGATGATAATTTGAATTCGATGCCAAACTGTTTTCAATTTGTTCCTTTAACTCATCTTCAGGAATAATTCCGTTGTGTTTCCATATTTCCTGACCATCCTTAAATAGGATAAAAACGGGAACAACACTTACCTCATATGCTTTTCCAACATCCTTGCTCTTATCAACATCAACCCTCATGACAATGGCCCGGTCCGTGTATTGTTCTTCTATTTTATCAACAATTGGAGCCATCTTTCTGCACGGCGCACACCAAACAGTGTGGAAATCGATCAGTACAGGTTTGTCAGTCTTCAGCACCGCTTGAAAATCCGCCAGGCTTATTTCTTGTATTTTATCGTCTTTTGCAATTTGGGTTCTACTTAACGGGAAACCATTCTCTTCCCATGCAATTAATCCATTTTCTAAATGATATACGGTATTAAATCCATTCTTTTGAAGTATTTCAGCAGCTTCCAGGCTCCGCACACCATACTTGCAATAGATATAAATTTCTTTGTCTTTAGGAATAAGATTTATTTTCACCACAAAGTCTTTATCGTAGAAGTCAATCGTACTTGCGTTGTGAATATAGCCTTGCGAAACTTCCTCGTGCGTTCGCACATCAAGAATAATTCCCCGGCCTGCTTCAACGAGTTGCTTGAATTGAATTGCATCGACAATATCAATGGAAGAACTATCCGGCAGGTCTTCATTGTTTACGCAACTTATCAGAAGAGCTGTGGTCAGGAAGAGAAGTGCCTGTTTCATCGTTTTTGATGCTAGAAGTATTTAAAGAACCAGTATTTTTCAAACCAAATTTTAATCCAGTGCCAGAAGTACCCGGGATTTTTCATTTTCACAACCGGCAGCGGCGAACCGTAAAAATTGCCTCCGGCATAACCTGCCTTGCCATTTCCCGATTCGAGAAAGCACTGGCCGTCTCCATTGAATGTTTTATCTGCTGGTTTACCTGCAAGGATTCGTGCAAGGTTATGGGCAACGGTTTTGGCCTGATAATGTGCAAAAACTCCCGCTTTCGGTAAGGCTTTGCCCATTTCAAGCGGAATGAAGGTAATATCACCGATTGCATATACATTCGGAAAATTTGTTTCCATCGTGTGACGGTCCACTTCAATCCATCCGGATTTACCGGCCAACGCGGATTCCTTTACAACTGCAGGGCATTGGTGCTTTGGTGTATATGCAAGCAAATCATATTCAACGGTTTGAACGCTTGCTTGTCCGGAAGCCATGTTTTGGAAAGTCAGCGTTTTTTCACTTGCGGATATCAGTTGATGGTCAGGAAAATATTTTATGCCTTTCGCCTCGATCATTTGCCTTACCGCTCCTGATATTTCTTTTCCGGCAACCGGCATTGGTCCAGGTTCGGGACTGTATAGTGCAATTTCTGTTTTACTGCTCAAGTCTTTGCTACGGATATAGCTTTCTATCAGCATTGCAGCTTCATATGGAGCAGCAGGACATTTGAACGGAAGAGAAGAAACCAAAATTGCAATTTTTCCACCCTTGAAGTTTTTCAATTGCGTGTTAAATTTTGCTGCTCCGTCCAGTGTATAAAAATCATACCCGTAAGTATTCAGATTATATTCCGACGTTTGTTCCACTCCAAGCGAAACCACCATGTAATCACCTTTGTATTCTTGTCCATTTACCGTAACAGAAATATGTTCGGGATCTACCTTTTCAATTTCTCCGATGACAACATTAATGACCGCATCCCCAATATTTCGGGTGTTTCTGTGAATCTGTTTCGTCTTTCTCTTGCCCACCATTAACCAAAGCAGGGAAGGGGCAAAAACATTTTTTTCTTCTTTTTCAAAGATGAGAATCTTGACAGGAGTAACCTCTTCGTCAACCTCTTTACTTAATTCCTTAGCCGCGATTATTCCACCTGTGCCTGCGCCCAGAACTAAAATTGTTTTACGCATAGCGATATGAGTTAAATTTTCTCCAGAATTTCTTTATGCTTTTTCAGATTGGCAATGAGCACTTCACGCATTAACCGGCATGCCTGAGCTACTTTTTTAGATGAAAGCGAAAAATAAACAGATTGTCCTTCTCGTCTGGCTTTCAAAATGCCTTTCTTAGTCATTACAGAAAGATGTTGAGAGAGGTTTGATTTCAGTCCGCCCGTTACTTCCAGAATGTCGGTAAAACAAAGTTCCTTGTCTTGCAGCAAGTCTATAACCTCAATACGCAAAGGGTGTCCCAACGCTTTACAGGTGTCTGCATGCAGTTCAAAAATCTTCTTGTCAGCCATTGTTTAGATGTTTAATAGTTCACAAATATATGAACTAACAGATTAAACTGCCAAATCTTTTTTATGAGTTGAGGAATGTTTTTGGCTAGCTGGTTTTTGTAAGTGGGAAAGATCTAGCTGTTTTACAAGTGGTGTGAATCAGGACGGCTTCACCTGCTTTACCGGCTTCACCGGTTTCATCCCAATTTTTTATAAATACCTGGCGGACACCATGCATTCGGCAGGCAGGCTTGGGTCCGTACGCTACTAATTCCTCTGCTTCCTCTACTTCCTCTGCTTCCTCAGTTTTTCCTGTTTCCTCCATTTACACCTTGATATATACACCCCTTTTGTCCAGTAAAAATCCTATTCCCCAACAGAACAGCATAAAGAGGAGTGCAAACATCAACGAGGCATTGATCGGACTCGCAATGCTGCTTAAGAAACTATAGATCGCGCTCTGCACATTTCCTTCACCGGCCGGGATCAGGTACAAAGTCACAAGCAGTATTTCCGAAAGCACATAGATGAAGAGCGGATTCCTGCCGAAGACCACGAAGAAGTAAGTGAATTCTTTCCGTTTCAACATCTCGATATAATAGATTAAGACTGACAGTATCAGAAGATCGATACCAGATGTGAGCAGCACGAAGGAACTTGTCCAGAGTTTCTTGTTTATCGGGAAGGCCATGTCCCAGATGAGAGCCACCAGGATACACACCACACCTGCGAGCATCAGTTTTGCAATCATCTCATAGGTATTACCCAGCTTTCGAACGAGCTTCCCCGCCATGTAACCGATGAGTACATTCACAATGGCAGGGATAGTGCTGAGCTGCCCTTCAGGATCAAACGCGACACCTTCGCCATGATACAAATGGTCAGGTCCGAACAAGGCGAGATCAAGCTTCAGTCCTGCATTACCAGCCAGGCTGTAAGGATCTCCTGTGTCGCCAAAGACATAACTCAGTAGCCAGTACAAGAGCAGCAAACCGGCGCCGATGTACATTGCCATCTTCTGCGAAGCATAGTGTAGAATGACGGAGGCGAAGAAGTAACACAAGGCGATCCGTTGCAATACTCCCATGATACGCGTCTCAGCGAGAGGTCTCAGTTCCAATCCACCCTCAGCTGCTTGTTGGAAAAACGGAAACCAATACATGAGATAGCCAAGCAAGAAGATGAGGAAGGTGCGTTTCAGCGTCTTGCTCCAGAAGACACGATTGCCCTGTGCTTCATATTTCGCCATGACAAATGCCATCGCATTGCCAACTGCGAAGAGAAATGAAGGAAAGACGAGATCGGTCGGCGTGAAGCCATGCCAGGGCGCATGAAGGAGTGGCGCATAAGCGATGTCCCAACTCCCCGGCGAGTTGACGACAATCATAAAGCAAATGGTCATGCCACGGAATACGTCAAGGGCGAGATAGCGCTGTTGTACAGACATCTGTTTTTATAATTGGAACGGCATTTCAACCAAAGATCGCAAAGGAAAATTGGGTCTATCAGTGCGGGGGGCCTTTCAGGCAGTTTATGTTTCGATTTTAGTTTCTTCTGTTTCAGGATGTTTGACCCGATTTGACGGAAGTTCCTTTGCTTCTGTCTTTACGATGAAGACTGCATTCTGGTAAGGTCTTATACCGCGACCCATATTCAGACTATACACTTTGGTGAATTCCGCACCGAAGTAAAGGATCATGGATGAATAGTACACCCAAACGAGCACGATGATCACCGCAGCAGCAGCGCCGTACGAACTGGCGATATCAGAGCTACCAAGATAGAATCCGATGAGGAACTTCCCGGTGAGAAACAGTACCGCCGCAAAGCAGGCTCCTATCATAGCATCCTTCCAGGCGATGAACGCATCCGGTAATACTTTATAAATGATGGTGAATAATGCTACAATGATCAGAAAGAGGAGAACCAGGTTGATGCCTTTCAACAAATAGGCATTCGTTTCTCCCAGGTAAACTGACAGTCTTTCGGTCAGTGCATCGGTGAGGATGTTGATGAAAAGAGAAACGAGGAGTAAAAATCCAAGTCCGGTAATGATGGAAAAGGAGAGAAGGCGGTCTTTGATAAGTTTAAGCCAGCCTTTTTTTGGTTTTACGCGCACAGCCCAGATATAGTTGATGCTGGTCTGGATCTCCACGAATACGGTGCTGGCACCAAGAAGGAAGATTGCCGACCCAATGATGCTGAAAGTCGCGCCCTTTCTTTCCGCACTAATATTCTCTAAGAAAGACAGAATGGATTCCGCTCCCTGTGTGCCGAGTAACAGTTGTAATTGTTTCCGGATATTCCCTGTCACTACTTGCTGTTCGAAGAACAGACCCGCAAGCGAAAGCATCACAAGAAGCAAAGGACCAATGCTGAACACCGTATAGTACGCAAGTGATGCACTGAGTTTTGCGGCATGATCTGAGTGAAACTCCTTCGCAGAAGTGCGTAGCACCTGGAGCCATGTTCTCATCGTTGTTTTCATCCTAATCCCTTCTGTTTGCAAAGACAATGAGCAACTCCGTCACTTGCATTTCCCTCAGACCCCGCGTATTGCCATCTGTTGCTGTCCCGGGTGTGAATTTAGGAAACAAGCCATTCAATATTCAATATTGAGTCTACTCCGAAAAGTTCTTCGCAGAAGAATACGGTCGTTGCCCTGTTCGAAGTCCTCTATGGAATCTTTGGGATTTTATTAAGCGCAGAATGTGAGAATGCGAGAATGTGAGAAGCGATAGAACGATCCTTAGATCCCTCTCCACTGAAGGTGGATTCGGGCAAGCTTGCCTCTTCGACTTCGCGCCGTCGCCGAAGCTATGGCGCAGACCCGTAACCAAGGCGAAGGAGGTTGATCCCTCTTCGACCGTCCGTAGCTATGCGTATGCGGTTGATCCGTTCACCGTTCATTATGAAACAACTCAACAGTCACCCTTCGACCTCGCTCTGCGCTCCGTCGCCGTAGCCGGCTATGGCGCAGGCGCCCGAAGCGGCTACGCGGAGGCGCAGCAAGCTCAGCGCAAGCTTACCAGCCCACTTACAAGGATCAAGTCCCAATCTTAGTTGAAATTCGAGGAGAGACCTCCGTTGATAACTCTAATATAATTGCATTTTGAAGTTGAGTCAGTTTTGAATGGCCAGGAATCTTTCTCATGCTCGCTTCGACTTCGATCAGAGCAGCAGCGACCCATCGATGACGTTGTTCTGAATTGGTCCAATACTTGACTTTATGGATGTACTTACAGAGTTGAGAATTAAGGTTTTCAATGCAGTTTGTAGTACTGAAACTCCTTCCGAAAAGCTTGTGCATCCCGATACGATGAAGAGTAAGCAATTCTTCTAATCCTTCATTAAGACTGCGCGATGCGGAAAGATTGATTCCTTCAAGTCGATTTGCTAACTGGGTAAGTTCCGCTTTTGCATCTTGATAAGAACTTTTGTCCAGCGCTTTTTGAAAAGCATTCTTCACCGATTCATGTTCTTTTTCCGGAAGGTATTTCAAGAGGTTCTCTCGTTTGTGCCATGTGCATCTTTGGATCAATGCCTTAGAACCAAAGCTCTCAATGATTGCCTTGCGAAACCCTTTCGAGCCATCCACCACAAACAGAAGTCCTTTATCATAAGACAGCCCTCGTTGTTTAAGATCACGGAATAAATCCAGTACAGGTCCTGAATGCTCGCTTGGTGCATGAACAAATCCCAAGGGAATTTTCGCACCCTGCAGCGTTACTCCTAAGGCAATGATAATCTGCTCATTAGCAAGATATTTCCCATCCAGAAAAATTCCAACAAACGCATACTGCTCCAGACTACGATCCTGGAATGCCTCCAACTTCTCTTTTGTCCGCTCAATGAAGCGTCGGCTTACTTCACTCTTCGACAATCCAAAACCTTGTTCCAAATGGTTGACCACCTTGTCATAATCTCTTGTACTTAGTCCTCGTAATACTCCTTGCACCAGTTGGTCGGTCGGTTCATCCATTTGTTTGCATTGTTCATATCGTTCCAAAGGCACTGCCTTGCTTTCTCGTGTGTCCATCACCCGGGGAACCTCAATCGGAACTTTCGTATCTCCAATGCGCACACTCCCTGGGTTGTAGCCCCACCGGCTATATCTTCCGCCTTCCGGTTTGTTATGGCTATATCGCTCTCCTGCTTTCTCAATGACTTCCTCTTCCAGCAATTCATTGATCATAATTTGGCACAGGCTCAGGTGGTTTCGCAGCACTTCTAGCTTCAGATCCACTGATTGGTCCATTAGCCAGCCAAGTCGCTTGCGGTTCATTTCCTTAAATTCACGAACTGAGAGGTCTTCCATAGTTGAAGCATTTTTGTAGTGATTAATTCTTCAATTTACGAAGCCTCTCTTTTTTCAGTCTACTCTCTTGCAGACCGCTCGAATTTCAACTAGATTGGGGACTTGATCCTTACAAGACACTTAACAGCTACTTAGCAGCCACTTAGCAACTACTTAGCAGCCACTTAGCAACTACTTAGCAGCCACTTAGAACTATTCAAAAAAACCTACACTTCCACCCACCCACGTCTTATCCTTATTATACTTGACTCCAATCATTTCACCTTTACTCAGGCGAGCCAGATTATTGACGATGCGCGGACGGGGAGCTCCTTCTTCCCAAATCATGAGCATGCGCAATTCGACTTTCGCGGGTTCGTCTAAGGTCTCGATGACAGGATGATACTTTACGCGTTCCTGGAGTATGTATTGTGCGGGATCTGTGACGAGATCGAGATCGTGCTTGGCGATATGCAGTTTCACACCTGTCCCGGAAAATGAATACAATGGCTTCAGGACAAAGTGATCCAGATCAGGGGGTAACTCATTCATCTGACTGAGAAACCACGTACGGGGTGCATATTGACTTTCGATAAAAGGCAAGGTGAACTTACTGATCCGGAAAAACCAATTTGGATGCCCAACCCAGTGCACGTCGCACTCACGTGTAAACTTGAATTGCTTCGTGAGCTCCTTGCGTTGGATGAGTTCATCATAGATCACACGATTGTAGATGCGCTTGATGTGTATTTCTTTTCCCTGTTCATCTTTATAATATGCCTTGCCATCGCGCTGATAGACTTCCGTGATACAGGCGACATGAATGCCCAGGTGATGTTTGGTTGCATGAAAATCAATCTGTGTATTCTGTTTCCATGGTTCCACTTCAAGGAGAACAACCTGCTTTGGATCTTCGTCACCGACAATCACCTTGCGCAACAACTCCAGATAACTTTCTTCATTCAGGCCATCGCAGAGATGATTCATCTGATCCGGAATCCGGAAATGCTTCCGATACGCTTTCGCGGCGAGATGCTGGTAGAAGTACAATGATGGGAATCCCTGTACTTCAATCAACATTGGCCAAAGCTCTCCGTTTTCTTTCAACGTCACACCGAAGTCCATGACGAGGAATAAGGTATGGTCGCCTTCATTTGGTACCGCATATTTCCTCTGCAATGCATTTTGGGTCAGCTCTTTGAAATCCGGTCTGCAGATCGTGTCGGAGATTTCAGCCGTTGCCCGAAAGAGATGCTCCTTCAGCGCTCTTGGAATAAATACCGGCGTCTCGGCAATCCTGAAATTCGGAATATGATTGTATGCGTTGCCAATATCGTCCACGAAAGCCTTGTAAGCATCATCTGTGAACGCTGTATTATATCCACGTCGGATGTCAGGGATCATAAGGTATCTGGCCGCTATCGGTCGGCAGTGCCAAACTTAACAAAGTGCCTCGACTTGCTGCAGACTTTCGATCGCATGTCTTAAGAACCGCGGGAGAATCGTGCACTGTGTGAGCCCAAGTTTATTGGGATCATGCAGCTCCGTGATCATACGCAGGTATTTATCGGGATGTTGGAATTCCAGAATCTCATCCCGCTTGTCAGGTTTCGTAAAATGCTGCAACATACCAAGTGGTGACGCCTCCGGATGAAATTGTGTGCCGAACCAGGTCTCCGAAAACCGGATCGCCATCGCGGCGCGCTCCATAGACACATGCGGCCGGACTTTCTCTAATGCAGTGATCTTTGCACCATAGAAATCTAATGTCGCCTGGTCTATCTCCGTAATTTGATAATCTCTGAAGTCACCAACATAAAACGGATCAGGTAAATCTTTGAAGAGCGACTCTGTCAATCCGTCAGCAGTCTTATGTACAGGATAGATACCGAACGACCTGGTGTTCCTTTTTGAGAGCTTACCAATACCCCAATGCCAACAAAGTGTCTGAAATGAATGACAGATGAAGAATACGTGTTTCTTTGGAAGAGAAGTATCCTGATTCATTTTCCACAACGTGTCGATCAGATGAAAGAATGGATCACCCCATGTTGGATCAATGTCACGGGGATCGCCCGGCCCACCGGAAAGGATATAGAGATCGAAACTCGTGTCAGGTACCATCTTACCTTCACGCACATCAAAGACTTTCGCCGTGAGCTCCGGAAATGCCTTGACCAGGTTCCTGAGATAGGTCATCCCCAGATTTGGCGTACCATTATAAAGGTCGAGGATAGCGGTGCGAAACATGAATGCTGAATCAGTATTGACCACGAACAAATTCGCCCCAGGTGAGGTTCATTTTGCCCTCCTTCGTATTCAAGACACGTTCAATTGCCATCTCTGCGGCATTCTGCACAATCCAGGTAAAATTTGCTTCACCCACACTTTCCACCGCCGCATCAGGTGCCGGGTTGCAGAAATCGATCGCATATGGTACGCCATCCTGTATTGCAAATTCAACAGTGTTCAAATCGTAACCTAATGCATGATTCAATCTGAGCACGCCGTCGTGTACTTTTTTTACTATCGGGTCTCTCAAACTCGCCGTTTCCCTGACATAGCGCAAATGATGCGGATTGCGTGGCTCATAGGGCATGATATGTACCCGGTCACCGGATAAATAGTAACATCTGAAGTACCTGTCAAAATCAATCGCCTGCTGAAGCATCATCACAAGCTTCCCCGTCTCATGATATGCTTTAAACAATTCTCCCATGTCATTCACTTTATATACGCTCTTCCAACCACCACCGGCATGGGGTTTCATGTATAAGGGAAATCCTCCGAGATAGGCGATGATTTTCTCCCAATCCATCCATTTCAGATTGCTAAATGACTCGGCTGAGGTATCATCCGGCCTTTCAAAAGACGGGAGGAGCACAGTCTTAGGCACAGTCACATGTACAGAAAGCGCCAGGCTGTTATTAAAAAACTTTTCATCAGCACTCCACCAAAAGGGATTATTCATCACCGCAGTACCCGTGATCGCTGCATTCTTCAAATACGCCCTATAAAACGGTACATCCTGTGAGATCCGGTCTATCAGTACAGCATACGGTGTTGGCATACCCTGTACCACTTCATCTACCTGTGCTAGTTCTGCCTGTACGCCTTTTGGTGCAATACTGTTTACGCGGTCAACAAAAGCCTGTGGAAAGGAGCGTTCCTTGCCAAAAAGAATACCAATTTTCTTCATGCCAATGCGAAATTAGGGTAGTGCGGTGCAAAGATAAATGACATCCGCACTTGTCCTGTTTTCATTGGCCGACACCCCAAGTCTACCCTTTAATCACCCGTTGGACCACCCCCAGTGATGGGATCTGCAGGAAATAGACACCCTCCGGAATTGCAGAGAGACTGAGTTGCACCTGATGAGAACCATGCTGCTTCAAACAGATTCTTCCATGTGTGTCTACAAGCAGATAATCAAACATTGGTATGTCCTCAGTCACCTGGACAAAGACCTCGATCGTCTCTTTCGATGGATTGGGCCAGATCGTCACTTTGACATCATCGTAGCACATCCGTAACAGAACAATCTCCGAGGGCTCAACAGAACCGTCGATGTAGCGTGTGAGCAACCGGTAATAATGCACACCTGAGGCTACATTGTGATGTGAGTACTCGCCCTGGTCAAAATCCGGTCCTTGTGGTTGCCATGTGGTCATGATCTCCCAGTCGTGTTGATCCATGGAGTGTTCAAGAAAAATCTTTTCGACAGTCGGATCATGGACAGCCCGCCAATTGATCCACGCTCCATTTTCGATCTGACTTACTTCAAATGACAGGAGATCCAACGGCATCAGACTACAACCATTGAGGTTATTTGCGATACACGGCATCGTAGGTACATCTTGCGATTCCCAGTTGCCCGAAGCATCGCCGCTTCCGTCGTATTCAAGAGAAACACAATCCGACCAATCCGGGACAAAATCGCCATCTGCCCAGATTCCTGCAGCTTCTGCTACTGATGATCTCACATGTCCATGAAAACCCCATTCGACATAGTCTCGTATCGCGTCAGGGTTGTCAAAATCAGAAGCCACATACAATCCTAATTCCCCATCATCCGCCGGTAATGAATAGGTGAGATCAACTGTGACTAAAGCACCGGCCACAAGATTCAAATTACCACAGACTAAAGTGATAGTTGACAGCTGGTTGTAATTTGGATATCGGCAAAGCCAGTACGAACCGATGTTAACTGTGGTTCCGCCATTGTTTTTTATTTCCACGTGGCCGTTTGAAGCCCGCATCTCATTGATGACGATCTGGCTCCTTAAGGAGGTGGTGTTAACGAGCACGAGGATAAAAAGGAAGACAAAAATTTGTTTCATTTCGCAACTGATTATTTCTCCGCCGCGATGCGGGAGATGATGAAATAATAATTGCTGGAAACGAGCCGCTGGAAAAGAAGAACGACAATCCGAAATTAGAAATAAATTTCTTTACAAAGCGAAATGTCTGTAACTGGATCTATCCGAAAAGTCTTCTTGCGATAGCCAGAATGCAGGACTGGTGCAGTTTACACACCCAAAAGCAGGCGCACAGGATCTTCCAGAGCTTCTTTTACTTTCACAAGAAATGTCACTGAGGAACTCCCATCGATCACGCGGTGATCATAGGACATCGCGAGATACATCATAGGCCGGATGACGACCTGCCCACCAATGGCGACAGGACGATCTTTGATCGCATGCATGCCCAGGATTGCGGATTGAGGCTCATTGATGATCGGTGTGCTGAGCAACGAACCAAAAATACCTCCATTCGTGATGGTAAATGTGCCTCCTTGCATCTCCTCAAGTCCCAGGGTGCCCGCACGCGCTTTATCCGCAAGTTCTTTGATCTTGAATTCGATTTCGTGAAAGCCAAGTGATTCGACATTGCGTACCGGTGGTACTACAAGGCCATTCGGTGTAGAGATTGCGATAGAGATATCGACATAGTCATGGTATACAAAATCTTCGCCGTCGACAAAGGCATTCACCTCCGGCATCTCCAGCAACACTTTTGTACATGCTTTGGCGAAGAGTGACATGAACCCCAGTTTAATCCCATACTTCGCAACAAACTGATCCTGGTATTTCGCACGAAGATCCATGATCGCACTCATGTCCACTTCGTTGAAGGTCGTGAGCATCGCAGTCTCATTTTTTGCAGAGACCAGTCGACGTGCGATAGTTCTGCGCATACGGCTCATCTTTTTCCGATGCTCATTGCGACTGAAGAGGGCATTGGCTACAGTATCCATCGCAGGCACTTCGACAGGTGATGGTGTTTTCTGAGCTGGTGGCGTTACAGCAGGTTTGACAGACACGGCTTGTTTAGCATCTTCCTTAGTGATCCTTCCTCCTTTGCCCGTGCCTTCCACCAAAGCCGGGGTTATATCCCCTTCGCGTAGAATTTTTGCTGCGGCAGGAGAGGCAATTCCGGCACTGGCCGGCTTTTCAGTTTTCGATGAAGAAGGAGCTTCTGTTTTTGGAGCCTGAGAAGTTGCGACCGTGGCGTCAGATTTAGTTTGTGCCGGTTGTGCATTCCCGGCAGGAGATGCTGAGGTGTCTATTGTTGCCACAAGTGCCCCGATCTCAAGATCATCTCCTTCCTTCGCAATATGATGAAGGATTCCGGTGCCCTCAGCTGGAAATTCCAGTGTTGCTTTGTCAGATTCGAATTCACAGATTGGTTCATCGAGCTTCACCCAATCCCCATCTTTCTTCAGCCATTGTGAAAGGGTGACCTCAGTGATAGATTCACCGATCGTAGGCACCTTCATTTCTACCAGGCTCATCGCAGAGTATTTAGAATCGTAAATATCGGTTCTTGAGAGGACTTTGATTGGAGAGAGAAAGTGCATAGGGTTGATTGGCTTATAGGTTATCGGTTTAGCAGCCACCCTTCGATACTTCAGCAGGCTCAGTGCGAGCAGCCGGCAGTTCGCAGTCTCCAGTCTTCAGTCTTCGGTCATCTGCTAAGGACATTCAATAATCAGTAAATTTGCACTCTTTGTCCGAAACCAAGCCACTTACCAGCCACTTACCAGCCACTTACCAGCCACTTACCCAGCCACTTAGTCTACGACCGAAGCATCCTGATAGAATATTCCCTGTCCTTTGAATGTTATCTACGACCTTCACCAGCGATGGACTATCGGATCACGGCATCTTCTTGTTTTGCGACACTGGGTTTTCTTTTTACCACCATTCCACTACCTGGCAATGATGCTGAAAAGAGACAGATCACTGCTTTGCGCATCTCAGAGCCCATTAAAATCGATGCAGTCCTTGATGAGCCATTTTGGCAAACGGCAGAAATCGGTCGCGACTTCACACAATTCCTGCCTAACCCGGGAGCAGCGTCATCAGAAGCCACAGAAGTGCAGATATGTTATGATGATGAAGCAATCTATGTAGGCGCAGTGATGTATGATAAACCAGAACTCATCTCAAGACAACTCATCGAGAGGGACAATATCAGCGATCAGGCACAGACAGATTGGTTTGGCATCGCAGTAGATCCCTTCCAGGACGGGTTTAATGGCTTTGGATTCCTGGTGACACCATCCGGTGTACAAATTGATATCAAGTTTGCAAATGACGACGATGATACAGGATGGGATGCAGTCTGGGATAGCGAGGCGCGGATTACAGGACACGGATGGGTTGTGGAAATGAAAATTCCATATGCGGCGATTCGGTTTCCGGATACAGATGAGCAAACATGGAATATCCATATTGCGCGGAAAATATTCCGTAATCAGGAGGAAGATTTCTGGAGCCCGAGAGATCCGGAGATAGAGGGCTTTTTCACACAGGCTGGTGTTCTCAATGGGATCCGGGATGTACAAGCTCCTCCCAGGCTGGCGTTCACTCCCTTTCTTGCCCTTTATGGGGAGAATTTCTACGACAAAGCCGGTGATCCCAGGAGTGTCTGGGGGCGGTCCATGAATGGCGGTATGGATGTGAAATATGGACTCAGTGACGCTTTTACTCTTGATATGACCTTGATTCCGGACTTCGGCCAGGTGCAGTCGGACAATGAAGTATTGAATTTGTCTCCTTTCGAAATTCAATTCAATGAAAACCGCCAGTTTTTCACGGAAGGAACCGAATTATTTAACCGGGCAGGTATTTTTTACTCGCGTAGAATCGGTGATGATCCATTCATCAGTCACCTCGATCTGAATGAAGGTGATCACATAGTAGAGAATCCACAAATACCCCAACTCTACAATGCAACAAAAATCTCCGGGCGCACGCGGCGTGGGACAGGGCTTGGTTTTTTTAATGCAATTGAAGGACGGGAACATGCGGTGATCCGTTCTTCAGATGGCATAGATCGGAGAGTTGAGACAAATCCACTCACCAATTACAATGTCTTTGTTGTGGATCAGAATCTCAAAAACAACAGTTATCTCTCCTTCATCAATACGAATGTCTGGAGAGAAGGAAGGCATTATGATGCGAATGTCACCGGCACTGAGTTTTATTTTCGGAATACCAAAAACACATATGCAGTGGATGGTGGGGGTGCGTTGAGTCAGAAATACTTCCCAGGTCGCACGGATTTGGGTTATGAATATAATCTGGAAGTACAGAAGATAAGTGGAAGCATGACATGGGAACTCGGATATCGGGTACAGAGCGATAAATATGATCCCAACGACCTGGGGTTTCTGTCTAACAATAATCAACGCCGAACATGGCTTGAACTGGCTTATCGCAAGTACGAAGCTTTTGGTCCATGGTTGCGGATGGGTGGAGGTATGTTCACGGAATTGAGTTTCCTTTATCGTTTTCCGGGTAATGAGATGCAAAGAGTAAGGGATGACTTGTTCCGATTCTGGGGCGTCAATATGTGGTGGTGGGGACTCACCAAAAATCAGCTATCCATTGATGCATGGACCTATCTACAACCTTTTGAAGGTGTGGATTATTTTGAACCGCGTGTGCCAGGTCGTTTTTATGTCTATCCGCACTTATACAACATTGGAATTAATATCAACACAGACAGCAGGAAGCGGATTGCAGGCTATTTCTCGACCCGTTTCCTTTCTTCACCAAAAGACCATCGCCGCATTCATGGATTTTCACTCTCACCACGACTCCGTGTTTCCGACAAACTGAATATCGGGTATGGCCTGAATTGGTCAAAGCATCTCAATGGTGCAGGATTTGTCACAGAATCTGAGTCAGAGGGTATTGTTTTCGGCAGACGCGATATCACGGATGTAGAAAATCTCCTGGACCTGCAGTGGGTATTTAGTTCAAAACACAATCTGAGTTTCCGTATGCGTCACAATTGGACCAGGGTAGAGTATCGCAGCTTTCATCAACTCACTGCTAATGGTGACTTAGCTTCGAGTGTGTATACTGGTAATGAAGATCTCAATTTTAATGCCTTCACAATAGACGCAGTATATCGCTGGAGATTTGCTCCCGGATCTGACATCTTTATTGTGTGGAAAAACAACATCATCGGTCTCGACAATACTTCTATCCTTGATTTTACTCAAAACATCGATCAGCTTTTCGAACTTCCACAACGGAATAGTCTTTCGCTGAAAGTATTATACTATTTCGATTATGTAAAATTGCGGAATGTGAGAAGAGAGTAGTTGAAGTTCAAAGTTCGATGTTCAATCTACCTTGCAAAGTCCACGCTAGCCATTCTCTTACGGAAGGGCCGAACTATGCAACGACCGGAGTGAGCGTCAAAACGCCAAATTCAACGCTCGACGGTCCTATGGATGCGCCAAAGTTGAGTTTTACTCAATTTCGGAGTGTGCTCAACTTTAAACATGGAACATTGCCACCCACATCGTACCGCTTATATTCGTAACGGATTTAACATCAAAAAACTTGTCTTTCTCTGCGCTTGATCGGGCTCAGCACCTGGATACACTGTTTCGTGAAAAATGGGATCTTCTCATTATCGGAGGTGGTATTACCGGCGCCGGAATATTCCTTGATGCGGTATCAAGAGGTCTTAAAACAGCGCTCATTGAAAAAGGGGATTTTGCTTCAGGTACAAGCAGCAAGTCGACCAAACTGATCCATGGCGGCCTGCGTTATCTGAAAAACTTTGAAATCGGACTCGTACGCGAAGTGGGTCGCGAACGTGCAATCGTGCATACGAATGCACGTCATCTTGTTCGTCCCGAACCGATGCTCTTGCCCATCTATCATGATGGTTCAATTGGACGTATCACAGGCTCTATCGGTCTATGGTTTTATGATTTGCTGGCAGATGTAGAGAGGACAGAGCGACGTAAAATGTTGTCGCGGGAAGAAGCACTTGCTCAAGAACCTTTACTGAGGCAAGAAGGTTTGCTGGGTGCTGGATTGTACTCCGAATATCGTACGGATGATGCGAGACTTACTCTTTCCATCATCAGAACAGCAGTTGACCTTGGCGGACTTGCCCTAAACTATTGCGAAGCGACAGGATTCATCTATGGTGATGATATGGTATCCGGGGTGCGTTGTCATGACATCCTTGCCGGAAACGAGAGATACATCACTGCAAATGCTGTAGTAAATGCAACGGGCCCATGGATGGATGCTGTTCTTGGAATGCAGAATCATGCGACATCAGGAGAAAAGAAACTTCTGCTTTCCAAAGGCATACACATCGTCATTCCCAGGTCAAAACTCCCTGTCAATCAATCCATGTACTTCGATGCACCGGCAGACGGCCGGATGATATTTTGTATTCCAAGAGATCAGGCGGTGTATATCGGTACTACCGATACCGAGTATCAGAGTCATCTGGACGCCCTTGAAGTGCAAGATGTAGAAATAGAATACCTCATACAAGCAACTAATCATGTCTTAGAGGATACGACAATTCATAAAAATGACGTGACCGGAAGCTGGGCAGGGTTACGTGCACTGATCTATGAAGAAGGCAAGGCACCGGCTGAGCTTTCACGGAAGGATGAGATTTTTATTTCTCCGAAAGGTTTGATTTCTATTGCAGGCGGAAAGTTGACGGGATACCGGAAGATGGCTGAACGCGTGATCGATCTCATACTTAAATCACAGCCGTTAACCGATGTTCCATATGTGGAATGTCGCACACAGAACCTGCGGCTGGCAGGCGCAGATTTCGATTCAGACCTGGACATGCAAGTGATGTCGGAGCAATTGGTTACAGAGTTCATCATGTTTTCGCAGGAGAATATCGCAAAGTTGTTTAATAGATATGGATCTGAGACCAGGCAAATTCTCTTCCAGGCTCAATCAGAGATTTCACAGTCTCCTGGAGATGCATTGATCACGTCAGAAGTTACTTTCTCCATCAGAAACGAGATGACGCACCACCTTGCAGATTTTATGCTTCGGAGAACTGCCGACGTGTTTTTTGATCAACAACACCTTCAACGCCACTTTGATGCGATGACGGCTGCATTTACACAACAACTGCGTTGGGATGATGCACGGCTTACTGCTGAAACCGAATCCATCCGACAGGTTTTGGGAAGGTGACCCACATTGACGTTGAATTTACCTACCCACTGTCGCTAATCTGGATATCTTCGTAGGCAAAATGTAAAAGGATATACTATGCACAGCTCAGAATTTGACTCCTATATAATTTATCACGAGGAGAAACCGAACGGTAAGGAAAAAGCAGTAATTACCTGTTTTTTTGAAGGGGGTACAGTGGGATTTATTTCATTCTATAACGGGGAGTTACCGCGTCCGGAAGTATTGCCTCATGGCGTCATGAAACTTGCGTTTCACCTCGATCGGATACAGGAGATTGTCGATACGATCCGTATGGAAAAGCCTCTGTTTATCTCTGTGATCGGTGATAAAAGCGTCGTAAGCACGGTCCGTGAACCCGTGGGCGAGCAGGAGAAAAGCAAGTGATCTTTGTGTCCTGAGCATATTGCTCTCAAACCAACCCGATTGAAGAATGTCGAGCGAAACATCCTGGCGTCACCATTTCCACATCCCCAGGATCAATGCCAGCCTGAGACAGGACAGGCAGGGAGAAGAAGCGATCTATCTCTGTGGTAATTCGCTTGGCCTCATGCCGATAAAAGCGCGTGAGTATGTTGATGCAGAACTTGAAGATTGGGCTGCTCTTGGTGTAGAGGGTCATCTCCACGCACGACATCCCTGGCTTCCATACCACGAGTTTCTCACTGCACAGATGGCTCTTGTTGTTGGAGCGAAATCTCCCGAGGTGGTGGTCATGAATTCGCTTACTGTCAATCTTCACTTATTACTTGTTTCGTTTTATCGGCCATCCGGAACACGCAGGAAGATCCTCATTGAAAGTGATGTCTTTCCTTCTGACCTGTATGCGATACAATCGCAAATCAGATTTCATGGTGGTGATCCCGAATCAGATCTGATCTTCTGGATACCACGACCGGGAGAACAAATTCTGCGTTATGAAGACCTGGAGGAATTGATACACTTCCATCGTCATACACTTGCTTTGATCTTCATTGGTGGTGTCAATTATTACACGGGCCAGTCTTTTGACCTTCGGCGAATTACCAACATTGGTCATGCTCTTGATATTCCTGTAGGCTTTGATCTCGCTCATGGCGCGGGTAATATCAACTATCAACTACATGATTCCGGAGCGGATTTTGCCGCGTGGTGTACGTACAAATATTTAAACTCCGGTCCTGGTGGGGTATCCGGAATTTTTGTGCATGAACGTCATGCACGCAATTTTGATTTACCGCGTTTTGCCGGTTGGTGGGGACATAATAAGGAGACAAGATTTGGCATGCGTGATGCATATGATCCATTACCAGGTGCAGAAGGCTGGCAACTCAGTAATCCTCCAATTTTCCCGCTTGCTGCGCTACGGGCAAGTCTTGACCTCTTCGAGTTGGCAACAATGGATGTGTTGCGCGCACGTGCGATCAAACTCACAGGGTATCTTGAGGAATTGATCCTTGCAATTGATCATCCATCCTTGCAGATTTTCACACCTTCTGATCCTGAATCGCGTGGATGTCAACTGTCTGTATATGTGAAGACAGGCGGCAGAGAACTCTTCGATGAGATGACGAAAAAAGGTGTGATTGCGGATTGGCGTGAACCAAATGTGATCCGTGTAGCTCCTGTTCCTCTTTATAATACCGAAAGTGACGTAGAGCAGTTTGCCGAGATTTTAAAAGAAGGATTAAACAGAAAACGCGATCAGAGTATTTCCGGATGATCTTTGCCTCTTCCTGCGGTGATTCATGTCATTGAACACAGGAGATGAGATGATCATCTTGTCTATGTATTTTAGGTTAAAAATGTCGTCGAAATGAGTATAGAAGAAAATCTGAAAAAGATGCGGAAGACTGTATTGGAGTACCACGAGTTTCCGCGACCTGGAAAAATCGAGGTTGTTCCAACTAAACCTTGTGCTACACAAGAGGAACTTTCGCTTGCATATACCCCGGGCGTAGCCATACCATGTCTCGAGATTGAGAAAAACCCTGCTTTGGCAAGGAAGTATACTGCCAAAGGCAACCTCGTGGCGGTTGTTACCAATGGTACCGCCGTACTTGGACTTGGCAATATCGGGCCGCTTGCCGGCAAACCGGTCATGGAAGGCAAAGGCGTTCTGTTCAAAAGATTTGCGGACGTGGATGTCTTTGATATAGAGGTTAATTCAAATGATCCGGATGAAATCATCCGGACTGTTCGGAATATTGCGCTGACGTTCGGAGGAATTAATCTTGAAGATATCAAAGCCCCGGAGTGCTTTTACATCGAAGAGACACTCAAACGCGAACTTGATATACCGGTATTTCATGACGACCAGCATGGTACGGCGATCATCTCTGGTGCCGCTCTGATCAATGCCATTGAATTGACAGGAAAGGATATTGGCCAAGTGAAAGTAGTGATCGCAGGTGCCGGTGCAGCCGGAATCGCTTGTGCCAACTTCTACATGCATCTCGGAGTGAAGCTGGAAAATATACTCATGACAGACACGAAGGGCGTCCTTTGGATTGGTCGTGGTGATGAAACCAAGAATACTTACAAACAGAAATTCTTCAAAGAAACAGATGCCCGTGACCTTGCTGATGCAATGCGCGGAGCAGACATCTTCAGCGGATTTTCGGTGAAAGATATTCTGACTTCAGAAATGGTCAAATCAATGGCTGACCGGCCTATCATTTTTGCCATGGCGAATCCGGATCCGGAAATCACATACCCGCTCGCACGCAAGGCCAGACCTGATGCGATCATTGCTACCGGGCGCAGTGATTATCCCAATCAGGTCAACAATGTGCTTGGGTTTCCATTTATTTTTCGAGGGGCACTTGATGTAGAAGCGAGCAGCATCAATGAAGAGATGAAGCTTGCTGCCGCCATGTCCCTGGCACAGCTCGCCAAAGAGGATGTGCCCGATAGTGTAAAACTCGCTTATAATGACATGACATTGGCCTTTGGTCCGGATTATATCATCCCTAAACCTTTTGATCCACGCGTACTTGTCTCCACAGCATCCGCTGTTGCAGAGGCTGCGATGCGTTCTGGTGTAGCGAGGCGCCAGGTCAATATCGAAGAGTACAGGGAATCTTTGAGAGTGAAAGTCGATTGGTCCAGGGCATTCATGCGTGACATCTATATCGTGGCAAAGAAAGAACCACGCCGGATCGTATTCCCTGAAGGTGACGACCCGAAGATTATCAGGGCAGCAACTCAGATTGCAAAAGAAGGGTTAGCAAAACCGATTCTTCTGGCAGAAGATAAAGACGGGCTTCTGAAAAAATTTACAGAGCTGCGTCATACGCCGAAGGACATCGAGATCCTGGAGCCTGGCAAATGGCCGTATAAAGAAGAATACATCAGGGCATACTATCAACTCAGGCAGCGGAAGGGTATCACCAAGAGCCAGGCAGCATATGATCTTCAAAACTATTTTTATTTCGCTGCCATGATGGTACGACAGGGACACGCGGACTCCATGGTTGCGGGCATTACTGTCAACTATCCTGATGTGTTGCGTCCTGCGTTGCAGATTATTGGACCAAAAGAAGCAGGCAAACATGTGATGGGCATGTATATGCTGCAACATGAGCATAAAACATACTTCTATGCTGATGCAGCCGTGAATATCAACCCGGATGCTGATCTCCTTACCGAGATTACCATGCTTGCAATTGAGGAAATGGAACGTCTTGGTATAAAGCCAAGCATCGCAGTGTTATCCTTCTCGAATTTTGGTTCTGCACGGAGTCCTGAATCTGAAAAGATGGAGACAGTTGTAAAACGGGTACGTGAGGTACGGCCTGATTTGCCAGTGGATGGACCAGTGCAGCCTGATGTTGCGTTGGATCCTGAATATCGCGCAGAACATTTTCCTTTCGCGAGAATTCACGCAGTACCAAATTTGTTGATATTCCCCAATCTCGACGCAGCGAATATCAGCTTACGGCTTGTAAGGCACATGAGTACAGCGCATTCCATCGGACCGATCATTGTAGGACTTGCGAAGCCTATCCAGTTGTTGCCCAAAGGGACAGAAGTCGAAAATATTATCAACATGACTGCCATTGCGGCCGTAGATGCCTTACATGCACAAAACAGACAAACTCAGATGTTTAGTTGAGTGTTTAATGTGTAGTGTGTAATGTGTAATGTGTAGTGTGTAATGTGTAGTGTGTAATGCGTAGTGTGTAATATTTCCCAACGTTACACATTAAACATTAAACTGCTTGAATTTGAGTTTGAATTTGAGTTTGATTTTGAGTTATTCCTCCTCCGACCCCATCTGCCCGTCCGTATGCAATTTATTGAAGAGTGCATTCAGCCGGTACATTTCATCAAGGGTATCATCGAGATAGAAGTCGATATCGGGCATCCGACGCATTTGCTTTCGCAACCGTTGTCCCAGTGATAGTTTGAGACGTCCTTTTTCCTCATTCATGCTAAGGATTACTGCCTGTTTATTGTCAGTGTTATATACAGACAGATAAATTTTAGCCAGGCCGAGGTCTGGTGACATACGTACGGAAGTCACTGTAACCAGTGGATCTGCATCAAAGATATATTTCCCTTCATCCTGTAATACAAGACTGAAGTTGCGCCGAATCATCTCGGCGATCTGGTTTTGACGTATCGCACTCACAATGGCGAAGGTAGATGATTCAATGCTAACCTGCCAGGTTTTGCCGAGGACGGAGAGAGGATAATCCTGGCAGGTTGAGCTAGCCCGGAATTATTGTGGCGCTGACTTCTTGAGTTTATCAATTTCCGCTTTCAGAGACACGATTTCATTTCGCAGCGCGGAATTTTCATCTTTTAACTTCTGAATCTCCCGGTCTTTTTCAGAAAGGGTATCCCCTAAATCCTGGGCAGTGTCGTGATAGGTATCATCCGTCTTTTCATCCTTATCCTTACCGATACCAAGTAAATTTTTGATATTCTGAATGCCATCCTGGCCATTATAATACGCGGCACCCAGGTAGGCGAGGGGCGCAATGATCAGCAAGGCAAAAAATAATCTTGCACAGCCAGTCATTTTATGTTTCTTCATGATTTGTGTTGTTTTGATCAGAAAGCTAAGTAGCGCGGAAATACTCCTGTTGTACCGTTCTTTTGACGAATCCGCATCATGTTTCCACGAATGTATTGTTTTTCACTCCAATCGTTGATGCAAACACCATTGTGATTTCCCGGATCGGGGCGAGTGATTCGCTGTCCGCTATGGCAGGGGAGGACTTCGGTCGAATATTTCCACGACGAGACTACCTTGCTCATCCCACTCTGTGCCATTCTTTGGAAAGGGTCGAAGATTCGGATAAGTATTTCAGCAATGGCCTGTTGATCTCCTTTTTAAGGCCTGGATCATCTTCCAGAATACGCTGCGCAATATTGCGTGCCGCAGTAAGAATTTTATGATCCCTCGTCAGGCTAGCAAGGCGTAGATCCAGAGCACCACTTTGCCTCGTGCCCGTGAGATCTCCGGGTCCACGTAAACGCAGATCGGCCTCAGCAATTTCGAAACCATCGTTTGTTTTTACCATGGTCTGCAGACGCTCTTTCGCTTCTTTGGAGAGTTTATAGCTATGCATCAGGATACAATAGGATTGACTGCCGCCGCGACCGACACGTCCACGCAACTGGTGCAGTTGTGATAATCCAAAACGTTCTGCATTTTCAATCACCATCACTGTTGCATTTGGAATATCTACTCCGACTTCTATCACGGTCGTAGCTACCATGATCTGTGTTTTCTTCTGTATGAACCTCTGCATTTCATAGTCTTTGTCGTCAGTCTTCATCCGACCATGCACAACACTGATCTGGTATTGTGGTGGAGGAAAACGGATGCGCAGCTTTTCATAACCCGCCTGGAGATTTTCCAGGTCAAGTTTTTCTGATTCTTCGATAAGTGGAAAAATGACAAATACCTGTCGGCCTTCGGCTATTTGTTTTTCCATAAAAGTATTCACCTGCGGACGATGTGCTTCAGAGCGATTCGACGTCACGATCGGTTTACGTCCCGGTGGGAGTTCATCAATCACGCTTACATCGAGATCACCATACAGGGTCATCGCAAGAGTGCGCGGGATCGGCGTCGCAGTCATCACAAGGATGTGCGGTGGTATGCCTTCCGTCTTTGCCCATAGTCGCGCCCTTTGCTCTACACCAAAACGATGCTGTTCATCTGTGATAGCAAGTCCGAGCTTATGATATTGCACGGTATCTTCAAGCAGGGCATGTGTGCCGATAATCATGTGGATGCTGCCATTGTGCAATCCGCGCAAGATGGACATGCGTTCACTTCCTGTCACACTCCCGGATAGAAATGCAACACGGAGATGCAGATCATTGATATAATTATGGATCGCAGTATAATGTTGTTGCGCAAGAATCTCCGTCGGTGCCATGAGACAGCATTGATACCCGTTATCGATAGCGATCAGCATGCACATCAATGCAACAATTGTTTTCCCGCTACCTACATCGCCTTGCAAAAGGCGGTTCATCTGGTGTCCTGATCCCACATCCTGCCGGATTTCTTTGACCACACGCTTCTGCGCCTCTGTAAGTGCAAAGGGCAACTTCTCTTTATAGAATTGATGAAATTTTTCGCCTACTTGAACGAATGGAATTCCAGGTATCTGCAACTTCCTGTGATTCCGTGCAGCGAGCAATAACAATTGCGAGAAAAAGAACTCTTCAAACTTCAGTCGATCTTCAGCTCGCTGGCGCTCAACGTCGTCTCCAGGAAGATGAATCGCGCGGAGTGTGTCATACCGCGACATGAAGCGTAATTTATTGATCAGGTACAGAGGCAGATTTTCGGGTACATGCTCTGGCTGGAATTGTGATATCAGGGCTTCCATCAACTTTCGTCTGCCACGTGCGTCAAGTCCCTTCGTCATCAGAAATTCGGTGGTGCTATACACAGGAACGAGACGTGCAAGCTTCTCCGGCGATACCTCCGCAAATAATTCTAATTCCGGATGTGCGATATTGAGCCTTGAGCTATAGCGACCGATTTTCCCATACAACAGGTAAGGTGTGTGTAATTTCAGGTTTGCTTTCACCCATTTCACGCTTTGAAACCAGATAACCTCTATCCAGCCGCTTTCATCCTGGAAGATTGCCGAAAACCGACCACTGCGTTTATAACGTGCTTCTTCGGTAGAAATAAATTGTCCGACAAGCTGAACTGTATCCCCTTCTTTAGCGCCGCGTATCTTTTGGAATGTGGTACGATCCACATACCGGAATGGATAGTCAAACAACAGATCACCGAATGTCTTGATGCTTGCTTCAGTGCGCAACGCTTCACCGCGGACAGGGCCTACACCCTTGAGATATTCGATCGGCGTATCGAGGAATTTGGTCATGTATGCAGCGAAGATAGAAGATGGCAGAAAGGCAGAAGTGCAGAAGGGCAGAATGGTTAAGGAGTCACGGAGGAACGGTTACCAGCCTTGCCTCATTCGCAGTGCCGATTCAGAGGGGATCCTTTTTTAGTAAGCATTGGTGTACATTGATCCTTTCCGCCGTTCCGCCGTTCTGCCATTCCGCCTTTTTTAAAGCTTGAAAGAAACTGGTAAAGTAAACACTACGCGCACCGGCTTACCCCTTTGCTTACCAGGAGTCCACTTTTCATCCATGCTGTTCATTGAAATCACAATTCGCTCCACTTCGGCTCCGCAACCGTACCCAATATCTCTTACTGCCAGCACATCTGTGATCTCACCATCCTCTTCGACTACAAATTGTACAACGACACGACCTTCTACTCCGGCGATTCTCGCCTCTGACGGGTATTGGAGATTTTCATACACGAATTCCAGCAACTTCTGCTGGGCACATTGATATTTTTGATCATTATGCCCTTCAAGTTCCTCGCAGCCGGGAAATCGAGGCATCTGCTCAACAACTTTGAAGATCTCTTCAGGAGTTTTCGATTGCATCATATCTGCATTTCCGGCAGGTTGAGATTGAGTTCTCGTTTGATTACTTTGGGTGAATTGGGCGGTGGTAATCATAGTTCCTTCCTGCTCAAAACTCATGTTATATTCTTGAGCAATAGTCTTACTAATCTGATCGATTTGCTGTAATGATTCAGGAAATTGTTTGACAATTGTATTGTGGTGATTTGCAAATTCTAAAGCAATTTTACCTTGATACGCTGCCGGCTCCTTCACTTTTTCAAGTATTGTGCGCAGCTCTATCTCATATTCCTCCGGAGCGAATGTCTCTGGCTCTTGTGCTTGAACTAACAAGGATATAAGCAGCAATATGACAATTACAAAAGGATGAATGAAAGCATAGTTGTACATAGTTCGGTTTTTTAGAGGTGAAAGAACAATTGACACTATTCGACTTTCTTTACACAATTTAGAAATTTATCGCATGATCGTCGATCCAATTTACATCTTGTCCGTTTTACCCTTGATCCCTTGATCCCTTGATCCCTTGATCCCTTGATCCCTTGATCCCTGATCCCTTGATCCCTTGATCCTCTTCGACCGCCGAAGCGAGCGAAGGCGGTTGATCCCTTGATCCATTGATCCCTTGATCCGTTCACCGTTAGCTGTTTATAAACATGACGATCAGAATGATTCGAGTTAAATGAAGTTGGTGCATCTAGCGTCAATTTTATCGTGCAGATGCCATGCGCCCACATTTGGGTGTACCAATTCTTAAAATAGTCTTTGGGAAACAATCGGGCAATCGGTCCTTAATTATTCAATCAATCAGTTAATTAATCAAACCTTGATCTCGTAACCCTTCCACTACTTCAAGAATTGAGAATTAAGAATCAACAATTAAGAATGGGGAATTCTGTTTCTTTGCGGCCAAATTGAATATCGCATGTCTGAAATAAGACTTCTCGCCAATGACGGCATCGACGATATTGGGAAATCCATGCTTGAAAAAGAGGGTTTTGTCATCGATACTGCGCGTATCCTGCAAGAAGAGCTTCCGGTAAAGCTTCCTGCGTATCAGGGGATCATCGTCCGTAGCGCCACTGAGGTGAGAAAAAGCCTGATCGATCAATGCCCTGGCTTGAAAGTGATTGCCCGTGGTGGCGTAGGCCTGGATAATATCGATGTGGAGTATGCACAGTCCAAAGGTATCGCGGTGATCAATACGCCGGCGGCATCTTCTGAGTCTGTTGCTGAACTGGTCTTTGCACATATCCTAATGATTGCCCGTTTTCTTCATCAGTCGAACCGCGCAATGCCGGTAAGTGGAAACACTGATTTTACCAAGCTGAAAAAAGCGTATTCCGGTGGTATTGAACTGAAGGGGAAGACCCTTGGAATCATAGGTTTCGGAAGGATAGGACAAGCGCTCGGTCGTATTGCACGCGGATTTGGCATGCATATTATTGCGGTGGACCCGTATATCAATGTTGCTGAACTCAGTGGTCGTACAGGTGATGCGAGCGGCAAGGTCGTGCTTCATACGGTGCCGTTGGATGAAGTATTACACAAATCAGATGTGATCAGCCTGCATGTGCCGGGTACCGGTGGTCCGCTGATTTCCCATGCGGAAATCGAGCAAATGAAAGACGGTGTGATTCTGATCAATGCCGCCCGTGGAGGTGCTATCGACGAATCCGCGCTGCTCGGATCATTGAATACTGGTAAAGTCTTTGGCGCCGGCCTTGACGTCTTTGAAAATGAACCTACACCTTCCTCTGAAATTCTTTCACATCCCCGGATCTCTCTTAGCCCACACATAGGAGGATCCACCGAACAAGCCCAGGCTAACATCGGAATTGAGCTCGCCAATAAAATCATCGAGTTATTCCGGAAATAAACAACGTTCGTTCATATAGATTTAATGGAGAATTGAGAATGAAGACTCGAGAATTCTTTGACTACATTCCGGATGTAATGAGGAGATCGAGTGACGTGTACTTCATCTCAAATCGCTTGCTCAGGTATGCATTTGTCAGGCAGCCTTTGTAGGTATAGATGCCATGCCGTAATCCCGGATTTGTGAATAAGAGCCGTTCTATACTTCCTGCACTCCCCGCTTTGATCATGAGTGGGGTGAGAATGTTGCTCACGGCTACTGACGCTGTGCGTGCGACCTTTGAGGCGATGTTTGGCACACAATAGTGGATCACATCATACTTCTTGAAGGTCGGTTTGTCATGCGAAGTCACTTGTGATGTCTCAAAACAACCACCCTGATCGATGCTGACATCAATGATTACCGAGCCGGGCTTCATTTTGGACACCATCTCCTCTGTGACCACAAGCTGTGTGCGTCCTTCTTTAGAATGAATAGCGCCAATGACGACATCCGCACTGAGCAACTGGTACTCGAGATAGACCGGATTTATTGTTGACGTATGCAATTGCCTTCCGATCAATGATTGAATCCGCATGAGTTTATAGACATCGTCGTCGAAGATCCGAACGGAGGCTCCTAAACCTAATGCGGTACGTGTCGCAAATTCTCCGACAACTCCTGCGCCAAGAATCACGACTTTCGCGGGTGGGACTCCCGATACACCGCCGAGTAAGACCCCGCGTCCTCCACGGACATTTGACAACAGATCTGCAGCAGTATGCATGGCGCTGATGCCTGCAATCTCACTCATGATCCGTACCACGGGAAATGAACCGTCTTCAGCCTGCAGATATTCCATCGCGACCGAGATCACGCGTTTCTTGCGTAAGGCTTCGATATAATCTGCAGAAATGATCGGAATCTGCAAGGGTGAAATAAGGATCTGATCAGGATGTAACATTTCGATTTCAGCCAGGGTCGGAGGAGCTACTTTGATGAGTACATTTGCTTTGTATACTTCTTCAGCAGTGGAGACAATTTCCGCCCCGGCTTCAGAGTATTCATGATCGGTAAAACTGGACCGCTCACCGGCACCAGATTGCAGCATTACCCGATGTCCTGCACCAACCAATGTCCTGATCGAATTCGGAACCAATGCTACCCGGTTTTCCTGGAGCGTAGTCTCCAGGGGAATACCAATAAAGAGTTTATTACTGTGTGTAGCGCTTTCTGAAACCTGTACCTGCGGTTCCAGGGTTTCACTGGTCAGAAACTGTGTAAAGCCCATATGGGAATGTTCTCCGATCATCACTTATAAAAGAGGATTCGTCACTTCAAAATACGAATTCTGCGACTACCATCTGGTAATGCTTCAAGAATTACCTGCACAAAGGCACCATCGAGCATGTGCAAAATGAGCTCTGGCCATTCAACAAAACACCATGCCCCTGAAAGCAGGTAATCTTCAATACCAATCTGTAATGCATCTTCCAGAGATTTGAGACGATACAAATCAATATGGTAGATGGGTTGTTCTCTGGCATCCCGGTATTCATTGACGAGAGTAAAGGTAGGACTTGTCACCTCATCAGGAGATCCAAGAAGATGACATAAGACCTTCACAAGAGCCGTCTTTCCTGTGCCTAGTACTCCCTGAAGCAATATCACATGAGGACCCAGGGAAAGCACATGACGGGCTGCTACATCCATTTCAGAGGGTGATTTCGTCACAAAAACGATAGCGTCTTTTGATGCTTCTGGCATGGAACCGGTGTGTTTTGAGATGCAAAGATGACGCGATCCCCGAAGGTGGAAAAGGGTATTTTCAGAAAGTGCTGACGACGGGATTATATGAGCGTGAAATAAATGTATAAGATTTGGAATTAGAGTGAGTTAAATAGAGAAAGAAACTACAAATTCCGCGACCAATTACGTATCTTTGCGGCACATATTTCAGGAGGAAAAATGAGCAATCAGGCAAGCGATTATAGCGCAAAAAATATCCAGGCTTTAGAAGGTCTTGAGGCCGTCCGCAAGAGACCCAGTATGTACATCGGGAGTACTGACACCAAGGGTTTGCATCACCTCGTATGGGAAGTGGTTGATAACTCTATCGATGAGCATATGGCTGGGTTTTGTACCCACATTGAGACTACAATTCATGCGGACAATTCTGTGACTGTCAAAGACAATGGTCGGGGTATTCCAACCGGGATGCATGAAAAACTCAAAAAATCAGCGCTCGAGGTGGTCATGACAATGCTTCATGCCGGTGGTAAATTCGATAAGAATACGTACAAGGTATCAGGAGGTCTGCATGGTGTCGGTGTTTCCTGCGTCAATGCGCTCTCGCAACGCCTTCGTGCAGAAGTGCATCGTGATGGACAACTTGTCGCACAAGAATACGCCCGAGGTAAGCCAACGACTCCTGTTGAGACGATCGGGGCATCAGATAAGAGGGGTACCTACATCAGATTCTGGCCCGATCCTGAAATATTTGAAGAACTCGACATTCGCTTTGAAGTTCTGACCAGCAGAATGCGTGAATTGTCGTTCCTGAATAAAGGCCTTACACTCATTCTCATAGACGAAAGGAAACTGGATGATAATGGAATTCCAACACGCATGGAATTTTATTCCGTGGGTGGCATCGTTGAATTTGTCAAATATCTGGATGAAAGCCGTACTCCTCTGATTGAGCAACCGATCTATGCAAGAGGGCAGGAGGAGAATGTGGAGATGGAGGTGGCACTTCAATACAATACCGGCTATCAGGAACATGTCTTTTCATTTGTCAACAACATCAATACCCGTGACGGCGGCACACATGTCGCAGGATTCAAGCGTGCTGTCACCCGTGTCTTTACGAAATACGGCGAAGACAATAACATGTTCTCCAAACTGAAATTCAAAATTTCGGGTGAAGACTTTCGTGAAGGCCTTACTGCCATCATCTCGGTGAAAGTGCCGGAACCCCAATTTAAAGGACAAACTAAGGGGGAGCTTGGAAACTCAGAAGTGACTGGCATTATATCCCGTGTGCTTGGTGAGCAATTGACCTATTTTCTCGAAGAAAATCCAAGACAGGCAAAGCGTATTGTAGAAAAAGTCATTCTTGCCGCTACCGCTCGACATGCTGCGCGTCAGGCGCGTGAACTTGTCCAGCGCAAGAACGTACTTGGCGGAAGTGGCCTTCCCGGTAAGCTTGCTGACTGTTCTTCCAAAGATGCTACTGAATGCGAAGTATTCCTTGTCGAGGGAGACTCTGCTGGTGGTACCGCGAAACAGGGACGTGACAGAAACTTCCAGGCAATTCTTCCATTACGTGGAAAAATCCTCAACGTGGAGAAGGCCCTCGAACATAAAATTTATGAAAATGAAGAGATAAAAAACATTTTCACGGCACTCGGATTGAGTTTTGACGAAGTTGACGGAGAGCGCGTACTGGATCTCTCTAAGCTTCGCTATCATAAGATTGTCATTATGTGCGACGCGGATGTAGACGGGAGTCACATTACGACATTGATTCTGACGTTTTTCTTCAGGTACATGCCTCAAATCATTGAAGGCAGTTACTTATATATCGCCGCACCGCCTTTATATAAAGTCTATAAGAGTAAACAGTTCCGCTATTGCTGGAATGAAACTGAGCGCGATGAGGCGATACGGGGATACAGCAGTGCACAGAAAGATGATTCAGTGAAAGTGCAGCGCTACAAAGGTCTTGGTGAGATGAATGCCGAGCAGCTTTGGGAAACAACAATGGACCCGCAGGAACGTATCCTGCGACGGGTGACAATCGAAGATGCGGTAGAAGCGGATCGCGTCTTCTCCATGCTGATGGGCGATGATGTACCACCACGTCGTGAATTCATCGAGGCAAATGCGAAGTATGCCAAGGTCGATGCCTGAATACTGATCAGCGGAGTTTTCTCCCTTTCCATGTATATTGTTGTCTCCATACCGCTGCCATGCCGATGTACAAGACATACAAACCGTGCATCATGAAACTCAATACAAATCCTTTTAACTGGTTTTGTTTTTTATAGTATCGCACGACCCGTCGCAGGAATGCATACTCAGCAATGGCAATCATCATGATCAAAAGTACGGAGAGAGTGATCGCCTGAAGAGAAGAGAAGGCAAGAATCAAAGTCAGGAAATTCACTGCAAATGTGATCCAGATAAACGTCCATATCCAATACACTGAGTTCTCGCGCAAAGCTTTGTTTTTGGTTGCCCAGCGCAACCGTTGCTGTATCAGTGTGCGAAGAGAATGACATGGGGTAGTCTGCACTAATGCATCTGTATTCCAGACAAATTTGATACTGCGTGAGTATACATGAGCAATATTCTGTACGAGAAATACATCATCGCCGGATGCAAATCCTGCGTTCCCGGAAAATCCACCTACCGCGCCAAACGCTGTTTTACGGAAAGCCATGTTTGCTCCGTTCGCGAGGTGATGCAATCCGCTCTGTATCCCGGCTGCAGTGATCATCGCAAATCCTGCAATTTCCAGTGCCTGGAAGCGTTCAAACGCATTTTGTGCTTCATCGATGAATACCGGTCCCGTGATCATTTGCGTGTCGTTATCGAACGTACTTACGAGAGCATGCAACCATCCAGGCAGTACCACACAGTCTGCATCCGTTGTGACGATGATTTCTCCTCGCGCAGCGGAAATACCGATGACCAATGCGTGTTTTTTTCCACGCGTACTTTCGGTCGTGTGCAGGACTTGTACAGAAGGGAATTGCTGTATCTTCTCTACTGTGTTGTCTTCTGATCCATCATTTACAACCAACACTTCATAGAGGTTACGGGGATACGACTGCGTTGTCACCGATTGCAGACATTGAGCGATCGCCGTTTCTTCATTTCGGGCGGCGATGACCACAGAGCAAAAGGGTAGGGGCGCAACGGCTTGCGTTGCAGGAGGAGAATCAACTGGTTTCCAATGCGTCTGATAATACCACAGCAGAAGTAGGTATCCGATTGTCACAGTCACCGCGAGTGTCGAAAACAGGATCACCGCAAAACGTTATTTGCGATCCGTATCATCTTCAAAGAATTGGTCGTAGCTATTTGCAGGTTTTTCGGGAGGTGTTGGAGTTTCCAATTCCAGGACATCCGCGACTTCACGTTCTTCGGTGATATCTTCATAATCTATGAGCTCGCCCTCCCGGTGTTTTCGAAGTTTCTTTTGATAGGAATCGATCCTCCGATCAAGAATTGCTTTGCCAAGGAGGAAGCCGCTGACTACAGGAAAGCCAATCACTGTCAGGATAATGCCCAGGATACCCATTAAGGGATTCCTGCGTAATGTATCCCATAGAAATCTCAGAAAACCAATGACCGTACGATAATTGATAAGGAGGGCAGCGATGATAAGGACTGGTGCAGCCCAGGCAAGAATTTGAAAAATGCCCCTGGCGATAAAAAAGAGTAGTATAAAAAACAGGATAACAAAGATCAGGCCCATGATGCCATTCACTTTTACCTGGAAGAAATTCTGCTGTTGCTGCATTGTCCATGCATTTTGTCAGGTGAAAGTACAGAGTCTGCTACAACCTTGTCAAGACAACGCACCGCACTACATTAAAACTATGCTTCAAGGGCATGTGCAAATTGCATCTCATGGAGTTTCTTGTAAAGACCGTTCTCAATTTTGAGAAGTTCTTCATGTGGTCCGAATTCTTTCACGACTCCATGATCGAGGACAAGAATATTATCTGCATTACGAATTGTCGAGAGTCGATGTGCGATCACAATAGAGGTCCGTTGTGCAATGAGCGTCTCGATCGCATGCTGAATGATCGCTTCCGTCTCGTTATCGATGGAAGAAGTGGCTTCATCCAGGATCAGAATATCAGGGTTGTACACAAGGGCGCGTACGAATGAGATTAATTGACGTTGACCCATGGAAAGATTGTTGCCACGCTCAGTGACAACAAAGTCATATCCGGCAGGCAGCCGCTCAATAAATGGGTGTGCACCGATCACACGTGAGGCTTCAATCACCTGCTCTCGTGAGATATCAGGCCGCATCAGGGTGATATTCTCATAGACTGTACCGGTAAACAGGAAGACATCCTGTAGCACCATCGCCACGCGTTCACGCAAAGAACTTAATTCATATTCACGGATGTCGATCCCATCAATCAACACGGAGCCGGATTTGATTTCATAGAATCGATTGAGGATATTGATGATTGTCGTCTTACCTGATCCTGTGCTGCCGACGATGGCCAGTGTACCTCCTGCCGGGATGTCAAAACTTACATCATGCAGAACTTCTGTTGTTCCGTCATAACTGAAATACACGTGTTGAAATGAGACCGCACCGCGGAGCCTGGCGGGCTGCAGGATGCCTGGGTTGGACGCTTTGCGATTGTCATCCAGGATTGCAAAGACGCGTTCACCGGCGACAAGACCCATTTGAACAGTATTAAATTTATCCGCAAGTACACGCATCGGACGGTAGAGCATGTTGAGGTAAATCGGAAACGCAATGAGCGCACCAAGGGTCACCTCATCACTCAATACACTGCGCGCACCCCACCAGACCATAAGTCCCAGGGCAATAGCCATGATCACTTCTACCACAGGAAAGAACACGGCGTAATAGAGGATGGCGTCGAGGTTTGCGCGCGCATACTCTCTGTTGATGAGTCTGAATTTGTCGCGTTCCTGTCTCTCTGCATTGAAGATTTGTACGATGCGCATCCCGGTGATGTGTTCCTGGAGGAATGCGTTCATGCGTTGTATCTGTGCGCGTACCGTCTGATAAGATTTCTTCACCTTTTGCTTGAAGATGTATGTCGCAAGAAGCATCAATGGCATTGTGACAAGGCAGATCAAAGTAAGTTTTACACTTGTCATAAACATCACGATGAGCACAGCAAGCATGGTGAGAAGATCTGCAATGATCGTGATGGCACCCTCAGAGAACACAGTATTGATGGTTTCAATATCATTGATTGTACGTGTAGATGAAGTTCCGATCGCGGTTTTGTCAAAATACGCGAGCCGCAAATCAACAATATGAGAGAAGACTTTGACGCGCAGATCCCGGATCACATCCTGCCCAAGCATGTTCGTTGTAAATACAAAGATGTATTGCAAAACTCCGGTCAGCAGCAAAATCCCTAAAAACAGTAATGACATCTGCAATAAACCCCGTGTATCGCCATACGCGATGTG
>DATDQA010000039.1:0-19844 GCA_035292505.1 Saprospiraceae bacterium
AGAAAGCGAATCCGGGAAAAAACTTGCACATGCGTTACAAGACACGTTCCGCAAAAAATATCACGAGTGTCGATCAGGAAGAGGATATTCAGGCTCGGTGAGTTGCAGATCGCTCTATGAGCTTAAACATACTGATCCCAAAGCGGTCTATGTAGAACTGGCGAACATTCAGAATGCGGGTGATCTGAGGCGCCTCCTACCGGAAGGGAACCGTCAGGCCCTTGCCAACTGGCTTTGTGAAGGACTCATAGCGGGGGCTAAATGAGTAAATGATGAAATGCATAAATGAGTAAATCAGGAAATCAGGAAACTTCTCATTTTATCATTACTCATTACTCATTTCTTCCTTGATCCACCATCAGGTTGCATCCTCGCAATTCGCTGGCATCGAATCGTCCCAAAACTTCGAATCCACCATTTTCGTGTAACATTCCGACATCGTCGGTTGCTATAAACGCACAGGTATCGAGATTGGCGAGGTCAATACAATTGATAGCTCCCCGGGAGTGTTCTTTCAATAAGTTCATCGGATCAGAGAGATCTCTGATTAAAATGCGCAGGCTCGGTGATGGGTGAAAGATACCCTCGCCGGTCGACCATCCTTGTGATAATAACTCAGTCATCCCATATTCGGAATATACCGTGGATACATCGAAATCAATACAGATCCTCTCATGCAATTCCTGCCGGGTGAGTTCTGATCGACGTCCTTTCATTCCACCAGTTTCGATGATTGTTGTATGATGAAGGGGTATCTTCATCATCTCTGCGAGATCAAGCAGGGCAAAACTGACGCTGATAAATGCAACAGGAAAAAGTCCACGATCGGCGCGTCGCAGAATTTCACCAGCATCGTCCATCGTGATAAATCGACTACCCGGTTTTCCTTCTGAAATGAAATACGAAACCAAACTGATCAGAGAGGATACCGGACGATCGACATATGAAGGAAGGAGAGCAAGCCACAGAAAATCTGTGATCGCATGCCCTGTCACTGATGCAAATCCACGCCGACTGATCTTCCGGTAAAAAGTGAGGTCGCGGACTGCATGACGGCTGGGTTGCTGTCCCGTGGTGGTGCTGCTCTCGAATACGACTTCAGGTTTCCATTCGTTTGTATAGATATCCCGATTCTTGAACAACGCGATTGGCAGGAAGGGAATCTCATTTGGCTCCTGTACCTTGCGGATGTCTATATTCAGAAGCCGGCAAAATTCCTGGTAGATGGGATTATATGTAAATTGATACCTGAAAATGTCCAGTGCTAATTCATCAAAACTCCCTTCAGTGACCCTGAGTATACGCTCTGAGAGGGCGTTTCGAATCTCATTGTCATCATATTTCGGTATGGGTGTCATTACATTGGTGGTTTGCCTGTACTCATGCATCAATGCTCCTGAGTTCAGTAACGTACCAAAAATAGAGTTTGTCGGGATGACCAAAGACTCAATGAGACAGGGATTGAATCAGCAGGATAGCATCATTGTCACATTTCATTTTGAGGATGGGGATGGAGATATCGGCAGGATGACCGATACAGATATGAACAATGTCTTTTTTATTGATACGCGCACAGGACAGATTGACAACTCATTCGGCATTCCTTTTGTACCGCCGCAAGGATCCAGTAATGGTATCGAGGGGGAGGTACATATCAAAGTTTATTCTACCTGTTGTATCTACCCGGTTGGCGACCCGTGCCTGCCTTCTGCGCAATATCCGAGCGATCAACTCACTTATGAAATCTACATCACCGACCGCGCAGGGAACTCCAGTAATGTGATAGAGACTCCAATCATACACTTGAAGTGTGATTGAGGCTTGTCATTGACTCAGGTATTTTTTAGCACGTGTAATTTCCTCTTTCGAGTTCCCAACAAATACTTCTCGGTCTATGATGATGACAGGACGTTTGAGGAAGGTATACTCTGACAGGATGTACTTCCTATAGTCCTTCTCAGTGAGTTTCCTGGTGTTCAATTCGAGTTGTTTGTATTTTACTGCACGTCTGTTGAAAAGTGCTTCATAGGACCCGGCTTTCTTTGCAAGGATATCAAGTGTGGCAGGTTCAATATTCTTTTCCCTGACATTCTGAAAAACAAATCCCGGGAGTCCACCCAACTCTTCAATGACGCGTTTGCATGTGTTGCAGGTGCTGAGATGGTAGATCTTACGCATTTGGACGACTATGGGTGATGTGTGAAGGACGCCGAAAGCCAACTGTTCGGTGTTTGCACCACCGCCACATACCAGCCTGCAGACAAATCTTCGAGATCAAGGGAATAATAAAAATGACCCGGATAGACTTCAATTAATTGGCTATTGAGAATCCGTCCGGCCAGATCTGAGAGCATCACTGTTCCTGCAAATTCCTGCTCTGCGTTGAAATACAATCTCAGTTCATGATGAGATTCATCTTTGATCAGAATGAGTTTGTTCTCAACAGATAGTATGGGGAGCGAAGGATAAACAAACTCTATTAAATCGCGTTCATCTTTGCTGAGAAAACTGACATCCAACTCTCCACCCAGCATCATCACGCGCAGTCTGAGCTCATTGCTTCCCCACGCTTCAAGATTTCCAGTTTCTGAGAAAGTCAATCTGCTTCCCGGGTATAGGTAGACTGTAGAATGGGTATGATTCCATGTCGGACTCAACTGGATCACTAGTGTATTATGAATGGTCAGTTTCGCATTATCCCTGAGGATCATTTCACTTCCTTGTTTCATTGCCAGAAAGCCTATTCCTTGATTCCCGTAGTCAAGACTGGCACCTTCTGCAATCTCAATTGTGGCTCCTGATTTGAACATCATACAGGACAGATCACCTCGCATTTCAATCGATCCTGACTTGTGCGTATATCTGGTTTCATCACCGAAGATGAAATCAGCTATCAATTGTAAACACATCGTCCCTCCATTATTGAGGAGTTCCACCCGATGTCGTATTGAGTCCTGAGGTGATACCAACTGCCCACGCAATGTGGCGAAGTGTTGGGGAACGAGGGTCATTCCTTTTTCGACAATGACCGTTATCGTCTGGGCTGTGTCCACCTGGATCTCGGGTGCAAGATCATAGTATCCAATATGTGCTGAAGATGGATAGTCGGGAGATGTATAAGGCATGAGATAGTTGTAATAGTAATAATAGGGCCAGGACCCGAGTGCCCATATCGGTACTGCATATGACGTGTCCACCCACCATTCCTGGCTTATCTCGTGTTGAGTAAGGATGTCAAATTCGTACACAGGCGCCATATAGAAATAGTTGAATTCTACAAGATGTCCTTTTGTCTGGCTATGACGAATCGAGAGTGCAAAGACAACCTCCTTTAAGTATTGATCCACAAACTTCTCTGACGCGAAACAACTTGAAGAATATACCCAATCCACTGAATCCTGAAATTCGTAAAATCTGATCCGTGCGTCTCTTGATATGGAGTCCTCTGCAGGAATATCCACAGAGAACAATGTACCCGACAGTGGGGGATATCCGTTGCCGATGATGAAGCTTGCGCCGTTGTGTGTACTGAGAGACGTTTCTGCACTATAGAGCATATCGGGTGGCAATGCAACAGGGTTGGACTGAAAACCCATATACCGGATAAATACAGGTCGCTCTCCATCGATTTCTTCAGCATTCAGATACATACGTCTGTTGAAACCCATGACAACCAACTCGACAGAAATACACCATGCGCTGTCTACTTCACCATCCCAGAGATTGTTTTTGGTATGATAGACGCTCCAGTCAACCGGCCATTCAACCTGTGCTTCCGGATCGAAAGGACATGTAAGCGTCTCTGAGAAGCGAAACGACTCATAAAAGTCCTGGGCTCGTATGCAATGCACCAGGCAACAGGCCAGAAAGACTAATTGATACTTTTGCACGGATATTTTTTGCGTTTAAAGATAGTAAATGAAAGATCGCGCGAAAACGGATTTGAACTCTTTGTCGGATGCGAGTCAATCTGAACTCATCCTGAATCCGGATGGTAGTGTGTACCATTTGAGCTTATTGCCTGACGATGTTGCACCGATCATCATCCTGGTCGGTGATCCGGATCGGGTGTCGATGGTTTCCCGCTACTTCGATGAGGTCACCGTGCGCAAAACAAAGCGTGAGTTTATCACGCACACCGGGCGTATCGGTAAAACCTTCTTGTCTGTGATTTCTTCGGGCATAGGAACAGACAATATTGATATTGTGATGAATGAAGTGGATGCTTTGTTCAATGTCGACCTGTCAACACGTCTTCCAAAACAAGACCTGCGACAGTTGACCTTTATTCGTATCGGGACTTCAGGTGCGATACAGCGGGATATCCCTCTGGACAGTTGTGTACTTGGCCGGTATTCCCTGGGATTGGATGCATTTACGAGATTGGAAATATCTCACACGGATGATCTTTCACAGAAGTGGTATGATGAGCTCCTTTTGTTTGCAGAAGCAAGAGGCGTCTCCTTAAAGCCGGCATACATGGCGTTCCCGGATGAAGGGATGTTCAATATACTTGGTGAAGTTGGTGCGCATTGGATTACGGTGACCTGTGCAGGATTTTATGGTCTGCAGGGTCGCAGTATTCGCTTAAAAAGCCATGCAGACAAGCTATTTCAGACATTAAGCGACTTTGAGGCATATGGTTTGAAAGCAGGTAACCTGGAAATGGAGACATCAGGTATTTATTTACTTGCCCGGATGCTCGGTCATCGCGCGATTTCAGTGAATGCCATCATCGCAAATCGGATCCTTGGTAAGATTAGCAGTGATCCATATGCAGTAGTTGATCGTCTGATTCAACACACACTCAGGAACCTTGTCGCATGAACTCCGTCAGTACATTGCGCGTAAACGTCAGGACGATATGATCATAGATCCATAACACCTTCCCGTCTTCTCTTCTCCTCTTATTCGGCCAGCCATGTATCGACAAGATGTCTTTGCGTAGGATACCGGGCATGAATTTACCTTGACGGATATCATGCGCTGTCGCCGGTCCGAATTGTTTGACAAGTCGACGCATCATGGGAGAACGACTGAGATAGGGTAGGCGTTTCAAATCAAACTGTGTGGTATCACCTGCGAATCCAAGGAATCTCGCCGTGTTCATCTCATAGTATTCGATCACTCTCGCTCCCTGTACATCATAGTCCCTGTCTACAATACCCATGATACGGAGTGAATCTCCGAGTTCACCTTTTGTCTGAATGCCGGGTGAAAGACGGAAGTCAGAGTTATATACAGGTAGTTGAGCGCACAGGTGTGATATCGCGCCGACGCATGTGGTGCATGTCATCAGTGGAATAAGAAGAAAATAATCATGTCTCATGAAATGCATTTCCAGATGATATGGGTGAGACGATGAGTGAATGTGTCGTAAAAATGTTCTACGACATCTTACACGCGTTGCGCCTTCGCTTCCTCTGCCTTGCGATGATCGGCAAGGAATTTTTCAAGACCGATATCGGTCAAAGGATGCTTCAATAAACCAAGGATCGAACTCAACGGACAGGTTGCCACATGAGCTCCGGATTCGGCAGCCTGGATGATGTGCATACTGCTCCGGATTGATGCTGCCAGAACTTGCGTACGATAACCATGGATATTGAAGATGTGGACGATCTGACGGATCAAAGCCATCCCGTCCCAGTTGATATCATCTATTCTTCCAATGAACGGTGACAAATAGGTCGCCCCTGCTTTGGCAGCAAGGATCGCCTGTCCTGAAGAAAAAACAAGCGTGCAATTCGTTCTGATATCGTGTTCATTGAACCATTTCAGAGCTTTGATCCCATCTTTGATCATAGGAACCTTCACGACGATGTTGGGAGCGAGTGTGGCCAGCACCGATCCTTCTTCTATGATGCCTTTGAAATCTGTAGCGATGACTTCTGCGCTGACATCGCCTGGAACCAGTGCGCAGATTTTCTGATAGTGCGCCATGATTTTTTTGTGCCCGGAGATACCTTCTTTTGCCATGAGTGAAGGATTTGTAGTGACGCCATCGAGAATGCCGAGCTCGCTGGCTTCGCGGATTTCATCAAGGTTTGCGGTATCGATAAAAAATTTCATGGAGAGGAGGTTTTATGAGGGCAAATGTATAAAGTTGAAGCGAAGTCTGTGTGGGACTGCCTGTTTATGTATTGAAAGTGTCAGGACACCTCCCCTGAATCATTTATATACCTTTGCCGCCGGATGAGGGCTATACGGCCAGCTCCTTCTGAACTCCCCCAGGGTGGAAACGCAGCAAGGGTATGAGGTGATGCGGTGCGATATAGTTTCTCATCCTTTTTTTATTACCGGATTTCAGTTTTGTTCCAGATGCATATGGAAAGCGATGTAACAACAAGAGCTTGTTAACTGACAAGGAACAGTTGCGCGAATTTCATTCAAGGCTCAAGACCTTCCATAAAAAAATGGCCCGGTACGTTTACCAGGCCACGGATGTTTGAAAAACTAAAACTAAGGTCTTTTACTCTGCGGTATTGGGCAAGTCACGATTGATCTCCTTTTCGTTCTTTCCGAAAAAAAAGCTCGTGACTTTTCACGAGCATTGAATTTCCATTAAGTAACCAAAACTTACACCGGCACAAACATAATACACATTATGAATATTCATTATATGTATCTCATATTTTTTCGGTATTTTACATAAATATATTTATTAACATATGTTTTGAAATGAAAATGAGCTCTTTAACTCTTATACCTTAATACATTAAGGATTGTTTCGTCAGATTAACCCTGCATTTATAGCTCGTGCTTGCAGTATCCTAACTGCTTCAAGACCCTGAGAACCAAGGTTTAATGAGAAATCATTGACATAGGTGCTGATATGAGCCCGCATCACATTGTCGTCCATTTCCTGCGCATTCTGACGCACATATTGCATCGGGATTTCGGGATTGTCAAAGGCTAAGAGGATACTATCACGAATCTGTGCTTCGATACTTGTTATCACTTCTTTACCCAATCCTTTTTTTGCAGCGAAAGCACCGAGTGGAATCGGAAATCCCGTCTCTCGTTCCCAATACTCTCCCAGATCCTGGATTTTCACCAAACCCTTCTGTGCATATGTGAATCTGTTCTCGTGAATGATGACGCCTGCAATGACCTTGCCATTCGAGACTGCTGATTCTATGTCTGAAAAAATCATGGGGATTTTGTGTCTGGCCTGCGGATACATGAGTGAAAACAAGAGATTCGCAGTTGTCAATTCTCCGGGAATGCCAACTGGCCCTTGTAAGAGTTCATTTTCAGATATCGGGGTCTTCGCAATCACAAGAGGGCCACATCCGTGACCAAGTGCCGCTCCGGAAGACAGAAGTGCATATTCATCCTGTACACGCAACCAGGCAGAAAAGCTCATTTTAGACACGTCCAGTCTCCCTTCTATAGCCCAGGTGTTTAATGTTTCTACATCTTCAACATGCTCCTTCCAGGATATTCCACTACCAGGTATACGATGATGGATCAACGCGTCCAGCATAAATGTATCATTAGGGCAGGGCGAAAATCCAATAGTCAGTTGCATACCAAAAAAAATCGGTTAAACTTCGCGGGTTGTGAAATGACTCATGATACCGGAAATCCTATATGAAGATAACCACCTGATCGTGGTAAACAAACCTCCCGGAATGCTTGTTCACGGTGATAAGACGGGTGATCCGACTCTGGAAGAAGCAGTGAAAGCTTGGATTAAAGAAAAATATCAAAAACCAGGGAATGTCTTCGCCAGGGCTGTACACCGACTCGATCGTCCTGTGAGCGGAGCCGTTCTCATTGGCAAGACTTCGAAAGGACATACGCGCATGGCGAAACTCTTTCGTGATCGGGAAGTAGACAAGGTGTATTGGGCCTTGACTGCACGCTGCCCGTCTCCCGCCGCAGGAGCCGTGCGTCAATTTCTGACCAAAGACAATGAAGACAATGTCGTGTCCTGGCATGATGAACCCGTGCCCGATTCTAAAGAAGCATTCACGGAGTACAGATTATTGGGCGAAGTCAATGGTTTGTTTCTCATCGAGCTGCATCCACAGACAGGCAGATCTCACCAATTGCGTGTACTGATGCGAAGTAAACGTTGTCCGATCGCAGGGGACCTTAAGTACAATGGCAGGAAGATCTCATCGCCACATGCTATTCTTCTTCATGCACGTGAACTCTCTTTTGAACACCCTGTCAAACAAGAACGTATTCATATCATTGCGCCATTGCCTGATCTTCCTGAATGGAAGGGAGCGGAGTAAGAATTTCAGATCCTTCGACATTTCGACAAGCTCAGTGTAAACCAGGCTCAGGACAGGTTTCGGATTTGCGATTTCGGAGAAAGTCAAGTACAAACTCAGGGGTAAGTTTCATGTAATGATATCATTCATCAATCATCATTCATAATATGAATAAATAACCGTGCATCTATTGCCTCAATTTTTCTCTACTTTCTCTGTTTCCCGGCTTCACCGGTTTTACCGATTTCGCCCTTCTTTATGTTACTATCTTTACAACAGAAAAATTTTCCTGTCATGGTCACTTCGATTTCCGCTTCAGTGATCCAGCGCCTGATGATGCTCGAAGATCAATATGGTGCGCATAACTATCACCCGCTGCCAGTGGTCCTCGCCCATGGAAAAGGTGTTTTTATGTGGGATGTGGAAGGCAAGAGATACTATGATTTTCTCTCAGCCTATTCTGCGGTCAACCAGGGACATTGCCATCCGCGTATTGTGAAAGCCTTACAGGACCAGGCAGGAGTACTCACACTTACATCGCGCGCTTTCTACAACGACCAGCTTGGTCCTTATGAGAAATATATCACGGAGTATTTTGGCTATGACAAAGTCCTTCCTGCAAATACCGGTGTGGAAGCTGTGGAGTCTGCAATCAAGCTCTGCAGGAAGTGGGCCTATGAAGTAAAAGGTGTGCCAATTAATGAAGCCAAAGTTGTATTTGCCTCCGGCAATTTTCATGGACGTACACTTGGAGTGATCTCTGCATCTTCTGATCCGAGTAGCACGGGAGGGTTCGGACCATATATGCCGGGCTATGTCATTGTACCTTACAATGATATCCACACATTAGAAGAAGCTCTCTGTGATCCTCGTATAGCAGGTCTTGTGATAGAACCCATCCAGGGAGAAGCGGGTGTTGTCGTACCGGATGATGATTACCTGCCAAAAGCGTATGCCCTCTGTAAAAAACACAATGTCTTGTTTGCCGCTGATGAAATACAGACGGGCCTTGCACGGACTGGCAGAATGTTGTGTTGTGATCATCACAATATTCGTCCGGATATTCTGATACTCGGAAAAGCCTTGAGTGGCGGAGTGTTCCCGGTGTCTGCTGTATTAGCGGATGATGAAATCATGCTCACGATCAAACCCGGTGAACATGGATCAACTTTCGGAGGAAATCCGCTTGCATGTGCTGTAGCCAGGGAAGCGCTTCAGATTGTAAAGGATGAACATCTGGCAGAGAATGCGGACAAACTTGGAAAAGTCTTCCGCAATAGGATGCATAATCTTGTAGTAAAAGTTGATTTGCTGAAACTGGTGCGTGGCAAAGGGCTGCTCAATGCCCTCGTGATCGATGATGACCCGGAAAGTGAGACTGCATGGAATATTTGCCTGCGCCTGAAAGAGCAGGGCTTACTTGCAAAGCCTACACATGGGAATATCATTCGCTTTGCGCCTCCCCTGGTGATGACGGAGGATCAGATGGACGAATGTTGTGGGATTATTGAAAGTGTTGTTACAGGGTTTATGCATTGAAAGGTCTCGTGGTTTGGAGGTTGGTGAGTTTAGCCAGTTTCCTTATTCATATTGCTTACCTCTCCTGATTTTCATTTTCATTTTGATTTTAATTTTCATTGATGTGCCCTCGTTTTCCCAATTCGATCACCTGCATGTTTTTGATTTCTTCTCCATCAATTACAAATCGCACTGCTGTTCGGATCTGATGTAGCCCCTGCATCCCACAAGCTCCCGGATTCACGTGCAGATGTCGAAGTTGCTGATCATAGATGATTTTCAGGATGTGTGAGTGGCCACAAACGACCAGACCTGGCTTCTTTTCTTCGATCATTTGTGCCACGTGTGGATTGTATCGGCCGGGATATCCTGCGATGTGCGTCATGAATACAGGGACATTTTCACATCTCCAGCTGAGATCCTGTATTGTTTTAAGTCGCAGTTCATGTGGATCAATATTTCCATATACAATTTTCAATGGCTTTCCCCAAGACATTAAGTCATCCAATACATCCGGAGTGCCAATATCACCGGCGTGCCAGATTTCATCACATGCATCAAAATGCGTCTGCAGTGTCGGATCAAGATAACCGTGGGTGTCTGAAAGCAAGCCGATATGCGTCATGAGGCGATCTTTATCACAACTTTACCGAACTGGCTGCTATCGCGCAGTTTTTCAAGTGCCGCATTTGTGTCTTCCAACGCGAACACTGAATCGATCACAGGTCGAACACGATGCGTATTGACGAAGGCAAGCATTTCAATGAAATCTTTCCGGCTTCCCATTGTTGATCCGCGAATTGTCATCTGTCGCCAGTAAAGGATTTGCGGACTGAGATTCTGAATTTTCCCTTGTGTACCACCATAAACGATGATCCGTCCGCCAGGTTTTACGAGACGTTGCAATTGACTAAAACCTTCTCCACCTGCACTGTCAAGAATAAGATCAAAACCACCAAACTGCGTTGTCAATGATTTGGCCCAATCCGGATCATGATAGTTTGCCATGCCTGCGGCACCTATTGATTGGGCTCTCGTGAGTTTATTATCATCTCCAGAAGTCACGCAAACCTTCATGCCATGAGCCAGAGCGAATTGCATGGCCATCAATGCGACCCCACCACCGATTCCGGTGATCAGGATGCTTTCACCAGGTTGCGCTTCACCTTGTATAAACAAGGCCCGATATATTGTGACTCCTGCAAGTGGTAATGCGGCCGCTTCTTCAAAGGATAAATGCGAGGGCTTCTCAAAAACGTTTTGGATTGGAACAACTACTTGTTCTGCTAACGTTCCATCAACCGGCATTCCGAGTATTGTGAACTCTGCACCCTGAAATCGTTCTGAATTTCCCCAAGACAGTCCAGGATTGATGACAACCTCTCGTCCATCAGCAATTCCCGCACCATCACTTCCCGGTGTCCCAGGCAATGCGATACCTGGGTAAAGGCCTTGTTGCATCCAGTAATCACGACGGTTGAGTGCAGCGCACTTCAACATGACGATTGTCTTACCAAATTCCGCAACAGGAAAGGGTATTTCCGCCAATGTCAGTGGTGCACCGATTTCTGTGAGCCGCATTGCCCGCATCGCGGCAAATTACAAAATGTGATTGCTTTGACTGACAAAGCAGATAAATCCACGGGCTAAGATTCTGAAATAGCCTGAGACATGTGATTGACTGTAAGTAATTGGAGTACTGTTTTCAGAAATGCCATTTTGGTTTCTCCGGACTAATAATAGCTTTGTCCAAATAACGACTAAAGCTATTTGCATCAGTCCAAAATAATCCCTTATGATAAAACACATTGTACCTCTCCTTCTGTGTTTCGTACTGACCGTGAGCCTGTATGGTCAGGATTGTGAGATATCCAACCTCACCGTGACAACACATTCATGTGAAAACGGGATGTTTTTAGTGGATGTGGATTTTGACATCTCTAATCCTGAGGGCGACATATTCGGTATTGTGGGAAATGCTACCAACTATGGCTTTTTTATGTATGATGACCTGCCTGTGCAGCTCGGACCGCTCCCGGGCGATGGTGAGACAGAATGGCAGTTTATCGTGTATGATCTCGGAGAACCCAATTGTCAAGCCACCTATATACTCGGTACATATGATTGTTGTACAATTTCAGATGTCGTAATAGACCAGATTGTATGTACAGGCATGAGCGCTTTCAGAGCAAGGGTGGATTTGTCGCATTCGAATACAGACAGTGTAGGTTTTGAGGTGTACAGTGCGACGGGTGCGCTTCTTGGTATATTCCTATATGCAAATCTTCCGGTGATAGTGGAAAACATTCCTTCATTCCGGATTGGTACAACGCATCTCACTATTTGTGATCTGGGCAATGCGACTTGTTGTACTCTCGTCGAATTTCAGGATCCTGATTGTAATAAGACCGATTGTGAAATCTATAATCTGGACGTCGACACACTCGGATGCGATAATGGTGACTTCTCAGTCACGTTGGATTTTGATTATATTCTTGGTGGTGCGAATTTTACGGTGACCGGTAATGGGACCAACTATGGAACTTTCCCATATACGGCGCTTCCTCTTACGCTTGGTCCTCTCGAAGGAGATAGCACGACGGAATACGAATTCATTGTAACGGGCGTGGGTGCGGGAAATCACTGCAATGCCACTTTTGAACTCGGAATAGTGTCCTGCCCGCCCGGATGCGGTTTTGACGATGTCGTGATCGAAACTCTGGAATGTCGTAGTGACGAAGCGTATTCGCTCAGTATCGACTTTATCCCGATCAGTTCGGGAACTCAGGGATTCTCTGTGTATACACAAGGCACACTCCTGGGTTCCTTCAGTTACGATAACCTGCCAGTTCTCATTGACAGTTTTCCGGCGACGGGAGATTTCTTTGATGAACTTATATTATGCGATAATGCAGATTCGGAATGTTGTTTCACATACGAGTTCCAGGCACTACTCTGTGAATCGTGTGTAATCAACCAGATCAGCGTGACACCGACAGTCTGTGATTCGAATGACCAGTTCCATGTGCAGTTTGATTTCTATCATTATAACGAAGGTGAAGGATTTTATATCGGAGGCTCCGGTGGCATCATGGGGCCTTTCAGTTATAATTCCCTGCCTGTTGTATTGGGCCCGTTTGATGGAGATAGTGTTACATACTATGAGTTCCTAGTGTATGATGCAGACAGTAGCTTTTGTTTTAATGGAGCGGAGCTCGGTATCATCGATTGCGATTGTGGTTTTGATTCTTTGTCCATCGATACATTACAGTGCACCGGTAACGGTGAATACAGCTTATTATTGGATTTCGTCCCTGTGGATGTCACACATGAGAGCTTCGATGTCTATGCGGGAAGTGACTTGATCGGAACCTTTCTGTATGCAGACCTGCCAGTCGTGATCCCTGAATTTCCCTCCAGTGGAGATCAGTTTGACATTCTCACTGTCTGTGATCACGACCATCCGACCTGTTGTACTACCTATGAGTTCATCGGAAAGAATTGCGTTTGTGAAATTTCTGAAATCAACGCCCAGACTTCTGAATGTGATACCGCTACAAACACCTTTGATCTGTTTCTCGACTTCCAGTGGGAAGGAATAGCACAGGAGTTTACTGTCAAACTAGGGGACGACACTGTTGGGACAATTCAGGGGACCAATTTGCCAGATACGCTCTTTGAACTTTCTACCAATACTGGAAGCGTTCTCCTCACAATCTGTGGAAACGGACATCCGGATTGTTGTATTTCTACAGAATTTGAAAATCCCTGTCAGGGTCCTTGTTCAATTTTTGGATTAACGGTTGACGCGTCGCAATGTGATTTACTCACCAATACATTTGACCTGACTGTGGACTTTGATTGGATCGGTGATTACGAAATGTTTGAAGTTTTCATGGGAGGTGAACACATTGGATTTATTGAAGGAGCCAATCTGCCGGCTACTATTTTTGGGCTCATGACGGCGGGTGGTGTAGTCTCTGTTTCTGTCTTTGCTTTTGACCGCCCGGATTGCTCTGCCTCTGTTGAGGTTGTGATTGATGAATGCCGGCCTTGTGAGATTACTGAAGTTGTTGCAGTGCCGGGAAGCTGCACCAGTGACTCGACATTTACGCTCACGATTGGGTTGGATTATCAGGGGTTCTTGAATAATGTTGTAGATGTCTGGGCAGAAGACACATACCTCGGACAATTTTCGGTGGATAGCTTACCCGTTGTGATTGATACGTTTCCATGGAACGGTGAGGAGATCATTACTTTGCGTATCTGTCATGGTGATAATCCGGAGTGTTGTGATACGATTGAATTTGTTGCGCCATACTGTGGGTGTGACATTCTCAGTGTTTCCGCGCTGTCATTGGGATATTGCAATCCCGACCTGGTAACATTTCCGGTATCGATAGATGCTGAGTGGCTTGGCGACATCAGCGTATTTACTGTGTATGCCGATACACAACTGATTGCAGTGATCGATGCGGCCGGTTTGCCTGATACTGTATTCGCATTTCCAATACCCGGGGGCGAATTCGCTGAAGTCACTATTTGCGGAAACGATGATTCGACATGCTGTGCAACTTACAACTTTCTACCACCCGATTGTGACAGTGTACTGTGCGTGATTTCGGATATCACGATAGACACATTTCAATGTACTGGACCCTCGACCTTTAGCGCCTGGGTAGATTATAGGACAGAAGGATTCGATGGGCCATTGCAGTTTTGGGCAAATGATACCTATCTCGGCGAATACTTACAGTTTCATCCGCTTCTCCTTGTGAGTATTCCGGAAAGTGAAGAGGTTATCGTGCTCAGGATTTGTAGTGTAGAGAATCCGAATTGTTGTACCGAGTTGGAATTCCAGGGGATGCATTGTCCGGACACGCCATGTGAGATCACGGGAGTCGTAGCTCTGGTGTCGGATCCTGACACCGCAGGACTCTTTACCGTCACGTTGGATTTTGAATTTAATAATGTCGGAGCGGCCTTCACGGTCTTTGGTAACGGCAATCAGTATGGAGTCTTCACCTATAATAACGTGCCGCTGACATTGGATCAGTTGGAATGCGATAGCACAATTTCCTGGGAGTTCATTGTACAGGATCTGCAGAATACCGGATGCTTTGACGTCGCAAATGTCGGACTTGTGTATTGTGATACCGTTGGGATTTTCTCAGACCCTTCTCAAGCCTTGCCTCTTGACATATTCTATGGCAAAACTGGCGCATCCTTTGTGATCCCTGATCACTCCACGCAATTTTTAATCTGGACATACGATGGCCGTTTGCTTACAACGGATCATGACATTGAAGCAGGGGAGAGACTTTTCTTTTCCAAATACATTGCGATGCCCGGATTTTATGTGGTGCAGGTCAGAACCGCAGAGAAGATCTATGTAGGCAAGCTTGTGCATTTTAGCGATTAACGATTAGGACTCAGGACCCGTCACTTACGCTTTCTTATGTAAGCTGAAAACTGAAATCTGAGGCCTGAAGACCCTGCACTGCTGACTACTTGAGTGAGGACTGACTCCTTACACCTCAAGTTATTTTTACGTATTACATCATGTCAATGACGTCCAGGCAGCGTACCGGTCGTGGAAAAGGTCTGTGTGAGGAGGTGGATTACCTCAGGTCTGGCCAGATTAAGACATGATTAAAATGTTTTGAGGTTTATGATACTTCCCCTGACTGTTGATAGCTTTGTGGAATCTGGTACGCTGGCCATTGTTGATAAATTGGACTCTTAAAATTTTCTCTGATGAAAAGACTCTTTACGCTTCTCCTTTTTTACCTGGGATGTGCAAATCTGATGATTGGCCAGGAATGCGACATCAACGAACTGGTTGTGGAGCCTTTAGGATGTGAAAATGGGCTCTTTTACGTCCACGTGGATTTCAATGTGCTTAATCCTGATGGTGATCTCTTTGGAGTTATGGGGAATGGTACGGACTATGGTTCCTTCCCGTATGATTCTTTGCCAATCACACTCGGACCACTGGAAGGAGATGGTGTCACGGAATGGGAGTTTGTCGTTTTCGATGAAAATAACCCGGACTGCCAGGCAGTCTTCGTGCTAGGCATTGTACAGTGTTGTGGCTTCAACGAAATCGTTATCGATCCTACCGAATGCACAAATCAGGAAGTATTCAATGCCATACTGAATTTCAATCATTTTGGTACAGGTGGCCTGGGTTTTGATGTGTTTGCTGCCAACGGGGAAGCCCTCGGCTTTTTCGAATACGACGACCTGCCCGTGACAGTGATGGGGATCCCATCTGTAGATGGCTTTACCCACATTACATTTTGTGACAATGATAACCAGGACTGCTGCGGATCAATAGAATTTGAAAGCCTGGATTGTAACAACAATGACTGTGAGATATTTAATGTGGATGTCTTGATCGGTGATTGCGAGAATGGAGAGTTCTTCGTCACCCTGAGTTTTAACTATGAAAATGTTGGTCCGGGCTTTACTGTGCATGGAAATGGCAATGACTACGGGACTTTCGAATATGGCGACCTTCCGATCACACTCGGCCCTTTGGAGGGAGACGGCGAGACGGTATATGAATTTGTAGTTTCCGATACTGAATTTGACGGGTGCAGTGACTTTGCAGTCATCGAACCTGTACTCTGCCCACAGGCGTGTGGATTCGACGAAGTGAATATTGACCCGTTAGAATGTCAGGGCGAAGGATATTATATCCTAGGTCTGGACTTCTTCCCTGTTGAGACAGGTGACGACGGTTTTTCTGTCTTCACACAGGGTATGTTACTCGGCTCATTTTCATATGATGAGCTACCGGTATTCATCGATAGTTTCCCCTCCTCATGCGATTTTATAGATGTGCTTACGATCTGCGATAATGCCCATCCGGACTGTTGTGAGACCCATGAGTTTAATGCATTGCTGTGTTGTGAAGATTGCCTGATCTATGATCTGGTAGCAGAACATACAGAATGCGATTCCAATGATCAGTTTTATGTGGTTTTGAACTTTCAATATCTCAATGTCAGCGACCAGGGGTTTTCTGTAGGCGGCAACGGCAATGACTATGGTGATTTCAACTATGAGGATCTCCCTATTACACTTGGACCATTTGACGGTGATGGTGTGACATTCTATGAATTTGGCGTCACGGATCTTGTCGATGGTGAGTGTTCTGATGGCATCGGGCTCGGTGTGATTAATTGTGCTTGTGGCTTTGAGGAGATTACCGTGGATGTCATGGAGTGTACCGGAAACGGAACTTATAGTTTGTTGCTGGATTTCATTCCTGTCGATGTCACCAATCAGGGATTTGATGTATATGGAGTGAATCAGTTTGTCGGTTATTTCTTGTATGAAAACCTGCCTGTGGTCATTGAAAATTTTCCTGACGGTGATGGTCCGATTGATGTGATCACGATCTGCGACAATGATAATCCAAGCTGTTGTGCTTCATTGGAGTTCGAAGAAGACCTTGACTGTGGGTGTGACATCTTTGACCTGGTCGCTGAGGCCTTCGAATGTGATGACGAGACGAATACGTTTGCACTTTATATTGATTTTGGGTGGGAAGGCAATACGGAAACCTTTCACGTCTATAAAGGTGATCTGCTGATCGGCACTGTAGAAGGCGCCAATCTCCCGGATACGATTTATGGACTTACCGATGACGGTGGAGGTGCGCTGATCAGTGTCTGTTCAACAAATTTTCCTGATTGCTGCCAGTCTGTGGAAATTGACGTTCCGCAGTGTGGGGAGGAGCCCTGTGACATCTTCGAACTTGTTGCGGAAGCCTTTGAATGTGATACCGAAACAAACACATTTGCCCTCTATATCGATTTCCAATGGACGGGTAATGATGAAGTATTCAATGTGTTCAAAGGGAACGTGCAGATTGGTGAGGTCCTCGGTGCGAATCTTCCGGATACGCTGTACGGACTCACAGACGACGGCGGTGGCGCATTGATAACAGTATGTGCAGATAATCATCCGGATTGCTGTGCTTCGATAGAGATCGACGTTCCGCAGTGCGGAGAGGAGTCCTGTGATATCTTCGAGCTCGTTGCGGAAGCCTTTGAATGTGATCCAGAAACAAACACATTTGCCCTCTATATCGATTTCCAATGGACAGGTAATGATGAAGTATTCAATGTGTTTAAAGGGAACGTGCAGATTGGTGAGGTCCTCGGTGCAAATCTTCCGGATACGCTATACGGACTCACAGACGATGGTGGTGGCGCATTGATAACAGTATGTGCAGATAATCATCCGGATTGCTGTGCTTCGATAGAGATCGACGTTCCGCAGTGCGGAGAGGAGTCCTGTGATATCTTCGAGCTTGTTGCGGAAGCCTTTGAATGTGATCCGGAAACAAACACATTTGCATTATATATCGACTTTCAATGGACAGGAAATGTCGAAGTATTCAATGTGTACAAAGGGAATGTGCTGATTGGTGAGGTACTCGGTGCAAATCTTCCGGATACGCTCTACGGACTCACAGACGACGGTGGTGGCGCATTGATAACAGTATGTGCCGATAATCATCCGGATTGCTGTGCTTCGATCGAGATCGACGTTCCGCAGTGCGGAGAAGAGCCCTGTGACATTTTTGAATTAGATGTGGATGTCTCCGATTGTAATCCAGAAACAAATACATTCTTCGTTGTTATTAATTTCCAATGGACAGGTAATGCTGAATTGTTTGATGTCTATAAAGGAGATACATTCATTGGAACAATAGCAGGTGCTGATCTGCCGGCTACCATCGATGGGCTGACGGATGATGGCGGGGGTGCATTGTTCACTGTATGCGCGCATGAAAATCAGGATTGTTGTCAATCTGTGGAGGTCTCAGTGCCACAATGCGGTGAAGAACCATGCGATATCTTCGAACTGGTTGCTGAAGCCTTTGAGTGTGATCCTGAAACAAACACATTTGCCCTTTATATCGACTTTCAATGGACAGGAAATGTCGAAGTATTCAATGTATACAAAGGAAACGTGCAGATTGGTGAGGTCCTCGGGGCTCATCTGCCGGATACGTTGTATGGACTGACAGACGACGGTGGTGGAGCTCTGATCACTGTTTGCGCAGATAATCATCCTGATTGCTGTGCATCCCTGGAAATTGCTGTTCCCGATTGCGGAGTGGAAGAATGCGAGATCTTCGAAGTTGTGGTCGATCCGGGAGAGTGCACAAGTGATTCAACATTTCATGTTGCTATTACGTATAGCTATCAGGGATTTACCAATGAGTTTGTCGAAGTGTGGACAGGGGATACCTATCTCGGCCTTTTCCATGTGGATATACAACCGATCGTGATCAACAATTTTCCGTGGAATGGACAAGAGGTGATGCCATTGAGAATTTGTGAGAATGATCATCCTGATTGTTGTCGTACGGTTGAATTTGAAGTACCGGATTGTCTTGCTTTAGAATGTGGAATTTTCGAAATAAATGTCGACGTACTTGACTGTAGTTCGGATTCCACGTTCGTGGCATGGGTCAACTTTGAGGCACAGGGATTTGATGGTCCTGTGCAGATCTGGGCGGATGATACCTACCTTGGATTATTCCCGCAGGATTTACCCCTGCTTGTCACGAATATTCCTGAAAACGATGGTGGTATTCTCCTCACAATATGCCAGGCTGAAAACCAGGATTGTTGTGCAGAGACAGAGTTTCAGGGACTGGTTTGTGAAAATATCGGCTCCATTGACAACCTCACTGTCACAATTTCAGAATGTGATGAAGGAACGTTTGCTACCACGATGGACTTTGATTTTGAAAATGTGAGTGACTCATTCAGAGTAGGCGGTAATGGCAATTTGTATGGTACATTCACATACAACCAGGTTCCGTTGACAATCGGGCCTTTCCCAGGCGATAATGTGACACAATGGGAATTCATCGTGAGCGACCAGGCGCATCCGTTTGTCGCGGATTATGTCAATGTTGGCTTGGTGGACTGTACTACGGGTATCTCCGGACCTGGGGAAACGAAATCACTTGAAATACGCTACAGTTCACTTGGTGCGTATTTCATCGTTCCTGCGGACGTGAAGGAGTTTTCGATGTGGACATATGACGGCAGAATGATCACTGCA
>DATDQA010000040.1:0-3565 GCA_035292505.1 Saprospiraceae bacterium
ACGTTCGATCAAGGTAATGGATGTGAATCATGATGGAAAGACAGATTTGGTTCTTGGTGGAAATCTCTATGGCACGGACGCACAGCTAGGCAGATATGATGCATCGGTAGGTGCGATCCTGATTGGTGATGGACAGGGTCACTTCCAGGTGGTCGGTCCGGCGGACAGTGGTTTTTGCATTCCCGGAAATGTCAGAAATATTCTTCCGGTAAAATCCTCAGAGGGTATGAGTATGTTCGTTGCGCGGAATAATGATCATAGCAGTCTCTTCAGGGTTCGCTAAGCAAAATTGTTCTTGTTTTTACCCGCGACTACATTTTAGAATATCTTATATATCAGCGTGCATGCATCACAACTTGTTTTGGGCAGTATGTGCTCTCGCACTCATGGTAATTTCTTGCCACGACAAAACCAGTGACGGCAGCTTTAAGCCTTTGGATTACACAGAATCCTCAATACAGCAGGATGAACAACCACTGTTTACCTTACTTGACAGTTCGTATACAGGAGTCACATGGATCAATGCTATTGAGGAAACTGAGCAGATCAATATTCTGACTTACGAATACTTGTATAATGGTGGTGGAGTCGCTGCAGGAGATATCAATCAGGATGGGTTGGTGGATTTGTATTTCACCGGCAATATGATCTACAACAAGCTCTACCTCAATGAGGGCAATTTCAGGTTCAGGGATATTACTGCTTCAGCGGGAGTAAACGGCGGACTGGGATTTAAGACCGGAGTGACGATGGCTGATGTCAACGGAGATGATTTCCTTGACATCTATATCTGCAAGTCTATGCTCGCTGATCCGACTCAGCGCAAGAACGTCCTCTATATCAATAATCGTGATCTCACGTTTTCAGAAAAAGCAGCAGAATATGGCCTCGATGATGCCAGTTTTTCCACACAGGCCTATTTTTTTGACATGGACGCAGATAGCGATTTGGACATGTATCTGGTGAATCACCCAATTAATTTTATTGAATCCAATAATATCCCCCTGTCTTACAATGCCACCGGAGAACTTGAAGTCACCACTTCTAAAAACCTGCTGTATGTCCGTGATATTCTCTATGAAAATAAACAGGGGCGATTCATTGATATTTCATCTCAGGCCGGCATCACAGATGAAGCATTTGGATTGAGTGCTGTCATTGGCGACTTTAATCACGATCAACAACCGGACATCTATGTCTGCAATGATTATTTCAGGCCTGATCTGTTATACATCAACAATGGAAATGGGACGTTTACAAATAACTTCTCTGATTTCTTCAGGCATTCTTCCTTTTCCTCTATGGGATCTGATTTTGCTGATATCAATAATGATGGTTGTTTTGATCTCCTGACATTGGACATGTTGCCACGTGATCATTATCGGCAGAATATGCTGTCGATGGTACAGAACTTCGATAAGTTTCAGCGTATGGTAGATTTTGGGCTGCAGGCGCAGTATTCTTCGAATACTCTGCAGCTGAGTAATTGTGATGGTACATACAGCGATATTGCGCTCCTGGCAGACGTGGCATACACCGATTGGAGTTGGAGTGGACTTTTCGGAGATTTTGATAATGATGGATGGAAGGATATTTTTATCTCAAATGGTTACAAACGTGATGTGACGAATCAGGATTATGCGAGATATCTGATTGACTCGCTACGCAAGGAGGTCAGTGCAGGTAAGCTTCAACTCATGGATTGGATCTCTGCAATCCCAAGTGAAAAGACCCGGTCTTTTCTCTTTAAGAACAATGCCAACCTCAGATTCAGCGATGTGTCACAGATCTGGAATAGCGGCGCTCCGGCATTCTCAAACGGTGCTGCATTTGCGGATCTGGACAATGACGGGTATCTCGATCTTGTCATTAATAATATGGACGTGCTTGTCTTTATCCTCAAAAACGAAGGCAAGACTTCACGACAAAATAACTATCTCCGCTTTGACCTCACGAATGAAAAGGGTAAGACATGTTTTGGTACCCGTATCCGCATCTACATGCCAGATGGCAGATTTCAGGATCAGGAACTCTATCCCACACGTGGATTTCTCTCCAGCGTAGAGCCGATTGTCCATTTCGGTATTGGAAAAGCTACTTCCGTCGCTTCAGCAGAAATAATCTGGCCAGACGGAGGCATGCAGACCATAGAGAATCCGGGTATCAACACTGTCCATCGTATTGCAAAGAAGGCTTCCGGAAAATATGAACCACCACAACCCAAACGTATCTTCTTCGAGGACATCTCTTCTAAGCTGCCCAAAGAAGCATCACACAAGGAGAATTCTTTTATTGATTTCAAACGAGAACCCCTCTTGCATCACAAATATTCTGAAGAAGGCCCGGGGACTGTCGCTGGTGATGTGAATGGTGATGGCCTGGATGATGTATATCTCGGAGGCGCTGCAGGCCTTGCCGGAAAGTTGTTGTTGCAACAACGCAATGGCAGCTTCAATGCAGCAAAGACAAGTGTCTTTGAAAAGGATTCCTTGCATGAAGATATCGCGGCACTCTTTTTTGATGCCAATCGCGACGGCGCACTGGACCTGATTGTGATCAGTGGTGGCAACGAACAACCCTTGCATACACCACTCTACCAGGACAGATTGTACATCAATAATGGCAAAGGCGAATTTTTAAAATCAGAAGATGGGTTGCCGCGGCAGTTTTCCAGCGGAGGATGCGTTGCTGCGGGGGATCCTGATGGTGATGGCGATCTGGATTTGTTTATTGGTGCGCGCGTGAGCCCGGGAAAATACCCGCAACCTGCTGTCAGTAATTTATTGCGCAATGACAATGGGAAATTCACGAATGTCACGGCAGAATGGTCGGAGGGATTGGTCAATATCGGCATGTTGACTGATGCGCGTTTTGCCGATCTTGATAATGACGGCACGCAGGAATTAATTCTGGCCGGAGAATGGATGCCAATTACGATTTTTAAAAAAGTCAATAATAAATACATCAATGCAACTGCAGGGTTTGGCATTGCGGATGTGTCCGGATGGTGGTACTCGCTGGAAATCGCGGATCTCAACGGCGATGGTTTCCCTGATATCGTTGCCGGCAATCTTGGATTGAACTCGCATATCCAGGCTTCAAAAGAAAAACCTGCAACGCTACATTACAAGGACTTTGACAATAATGGCACCATCGATCCAATCCTTTGTTTCTTCAACAGGGACACAAGCTATCCCCTGCTTTTCAGAGACAGGCTACTCGATCATATGATTATTCTGAAGAAAAAATTCACGCGCTATCACATGTACGCCAATGCCACGATGGAAGAGATCTTCACCCCTGAACAATTAAAAGATGCCAAAGTACTCACCGCGAATACCTTTGCTCATACTCTCTTCATGAGCCAGGGTGGAAAAAGTTTTAGCACACAGGCATTACCCAAATACACGCAGATTTCTACAATACGTTCGATCAAGGTAATGGATGTGAATCATGATGGAAAGACAGATTTGGTTCTTGGTGGAAATCTCTATGGCACGGACGCACAGCTAGGCAGATATGATGCATCGGTAGGTGCGATCCTGATTGGTGATGGACAGGGTCA
>DATDQA010000041.1:0-5434 GCA_035292505.1 Saprospiraceae bacterium
TAGACGTGTATGATTCTCCGCAAGACCGGTTCGACAGGCTGCCGGCATTCCCAGATTCCCTTGGCAGGGTATGGTCGATCGTTGAAGGTATGGATGGTACAGTGTGGGCAGGGGCTGATGATGCCCTGATAGCAGTGGATGCAAATACACACAAGCATAGAATATTTCGTTCGGAAATAGTTTCAGATAATAATCCTCAATTGATCATACGTACGATTGCTCCGGATACACAGCAGCCTCACGTTCTTTGGCTTGGTACACGCATTGGTTTGGTGCGTTTTGATATCGAAGATGGTACATTCACACAAATAGATATGCCATTCGCCATTCAACATGGCATCACAGATTGCTTTTTACATCACTCAGGTGATGTGTGGTGTGCATCTTACGAAGGGTTGCTTCGATTTAATCCGGTACAGGAATCATGGGATCGCTTCAACCACCCTACTCATCTCAGGACGAGATCCGGGAAACTTGACAGCGTCGTATATGCCGTTGAACCTGCAGGCAGCACCGCACTGTGGTTTGTCACATCAGATAGGGCAGGAATTTTCGACATGACGACATATGCGTTCCGCATGTTCGAACAAAGCGCCACGAATCCGTCGATGCTGTATCCTTCTGTTTCGTACAGGAGTCTGTATCATTCCCCGGAGCAACTCCTATTTATCGGAGGATCAGATATCCTGAGCATTGGATTTACTGCCACGCATTCCACAAGTCTGCAATATGCACCGGTCATCATATCGATGTCTGGTGTTCGGGGTGTATTTTTAGCAGATACGCATACTGTTCAGCAAAGGTATCTGGTGCTCTCAGACAAGGAAGATGAAGTAAGCATTTCTCTTTCCGTACCAGAATATAATTCGCCTGAGCGAGTACAATTCAGATATAGGCTTGAAGGCTATGATCCGGGCTGGATCTCAAATGGTACCGGCCGGGTGGTGAGATTTATAAACCTGGAAAAGGGGCGATATACATTCAGATACCAGGCTTCACTTGATGGGGTGATATGGAAAGATGGTGCCACAGTATTAAACGTAAAGAAGAAAGTCAGCTTCTGGAAGACTCCCTGGTTTATCCTGATCTGCGGCATTTTCCTGTCGGGGATGTATTATCTGATCAATGTAGTGCATATACGTCGTGTACGCGCCGATATGCGTCGCCAGACTGCATTCGAAAAGCAGCTGGCAGAAATGGAGATGTCTGCTCTGCGTGCCCAAATGAACCCGCATTTTATTTTCAATGCGTTGAGCTCGATTAAATATTTTATCCTGGAAAACGAGATTGATTCGGCCAATACTTATCTCACGAAGTTTTCACAGCTCATCCGCCAAATTCTCAAGAATTCGAAGTCGAAATTTGTTCTTTTGGCGGATGAATTGCAGGCTTTGCGGCTATACATTGAGCTTGAAGCTGTCCGATTCTCAGAACAATTTGAATATGAGATAGAAGTAGCTTCCACAATCAACCAGGAAGAAGTATTGATCGCTCCTCTCCTGGTCCAACCCTATGTTGAAAATGCGATATGGCACGGCTTGCTGCAGAAAAAAAGCGCTAGGCCTCTTTGGGTGCGAATTCGCCAACATGATACGCAACTGCATATTGAAATCGAGGATAATGGCATTGGTCGTGAAAAAGCGAGAGAGCTTAAAAGTAAAATACCATCGAAAGGAAAATCATTAGGAATGCAAATCACCAGTGATCGTATTGCTCTCATCAAACGGTCAATCGGTATTGACTCAACAGTCACTGTCGAAGATCTTTATACCGACGATAGTCCGTCCGGGACATTGGTCGTCATCCAGATTCCTTATATCTTGAGAAACAATCAACTGAGCTTTCAATAAGCTGAATTGATTTGTTCAATGGGTATCAAAGCCATTATCATCGAAGACGAATTGTATCCACGGAAAGTGCTTGTGAAATTGCTGGAAAGCCATTGCCCGCAGGTTTCGGTTGTTGCTTCATGCCAGAATGCGCAGGACGGTATGGAAGCTATTCATCAACATGATCCTGACTTGATCTTTCTGGATATCGATATGCCTGGCATGAATGGGATCGAGATGTTACGGCAGCTCGAGGAGATCGATTTTGACATCATTTTTACCACTGCCCATGACGAGTATGCGCTGGAGGCTGTAAAAGTGAGCCCGGTGGATTACCTCCTCAAGCCGATCGATGAAAATGAACTTGTTAACGCTGTGGATCGTCTCATGAAGCGCCGTTCCCGGTCAAATCAACAAAGAGCAGTTAGACCTGCTTATTACAAAACTGCGGACTCCCGGCATTGGTTACCAAAAGATCGCTATCCCATCCCATGAGACCCTCGAGTTTGTGGATATCGGGGATATTATTCGCTGTGAAGCCGATCGCAACTACACGGTGATCTTTACCCGGCACGGCAAACAACATATCTTCTCACGTCCGCTTAAAGATGTTGAAAAGTTACTTCCTGAAGAGTTGTTTTTTCGCGTGCATCAGTCGCATTTGATCAATATACGCGACATCCAGACTTATATTCGCGGCATTGGCGGTCAGCTTATCCTGAAAAACGGTAAGGTCATTCCTGTAGCGAGAACACGGAAAGATGCACTCATGAAACGCTTGTTTGAGAGTTAGCCGTTTCACCATTGCTCAGTAACACACAACGAGGGGTCATCTGAGTAATCCGATTATTCAAAAAGTCTTTCGGTTCTGCCGGGATAACAACATCTTGATGTGTCATTCTATCATTCAAATGCTCGCAGGTGAAGTATGAGACTTCAGCAACTATTACTTTTTTTGACCTGTTCCTTTGTGCCAATATTCCTTCAGGCACAACATGTAGGTATCAATGAAGACGGTTCTGCTCCCGATACCAGTGCCATCTTAGATATCAAAAGTCAGACTAAAGGCTTTTTGATCCCCCGCATGTCGAGTGCGCAAAGAATGGCGATTTTCGTACCCGCTACCGGTTTATTAGTGTATGATACAGACAGCGGATCGTTTTGGCAATTCAATGGTGGGGATTGGCTTGAACTCAAAGATCACGATTGGTATGAAGAAGGGACGACTTTAATCCCCGGAATTGGCGATGACATCTACCACCTTGGGCGAGTAGCAATCGGATTGGACACCACCGATCATCGTCTTGATATTCTTGGCGTCGAATCCAGGACGCTGAATGTACACAATACATTTCCTTCAACAGCGATAGATAATGCCTACGGCCTTTATATAAAAATAAGCGGTACCGGGACAGGAAATGATATCGGTTCTTATGCATTGCTGAGTGGTGCCGGAACTGGAAATCAATATTGTGGCCTGCATCAGCTTACGAATGCAGGGGATGCCTTGCACTATGGCACGTTAAACACCTTGTCGGGAGGGGGAACTGGTTTGCACTATGGCACTTATAATTCTATGAGCGGAAGTGGGACGGGAATTCAATATGGGTCTTTTCAGGGAATTACAAATTCAGGAAGCGCGTCCCACTTTTGTTCCTATAACACTTTATCCGGGGCAGGAGCCGGTGAACAATATGGAAGCTATCAAACCATCGTCAATACAGGTGATAATGTTCATTATGGCGTATATAGCCTTCTATCGGGTCCAGGTACAGGAGAACATTTCGGCTCCTATAACCGGATAAGTGGAGCAGGAACCGGGGTACAATATGGAAGTTATCAGAATATCCTGAATATAGCCAACGGTATACATTACGCCGTATACAACACGTTGACCGGTACGGGCGCAGGGGCACATTATGGTGCGTTCAATAATCTGAGTGGAACAGGAACGGGTTTACAATTTGGGAGTTACCAACAAATCTCTAATTCCGGGAACGCTTTACACTATGGATTGTACAATGAACTTAATGGTGCAGGTACAGGTAATCATTACGGCATGTTTAATACGCTGACAGGTAGTGGAACCGGTAATCAAATCGGCGCTCTTCAGACCATCACCAATTCCGCAGACGGATCGCACTATGGATTACTTAATGAAATCAGCGGCTCCGGTACAGGTTTCCATACAGGTATGTATTGTAGCCTTGGTGGTATGGGTACAGGACCTCAATACGGAATCTATCAGAGAATTAGCAATTCGGGTGACGCAATGCATTATGGAACCTATAACGAGTTGTCCGGAACAGGAACAGGTACTCATTATGGTAGCTTTCATACCCTTACCGGTCCGGGAGCGGGTACACAGCATGGAGTATATAATCTGATTGTCAATTTCGGAGACGGACAGCATTATGGATCTTACAACAACCTGACGGGTAGTGGAACAGGCACTCATTATGCGTCGTACAACAGTTTATCCGGATCGGGGACAGGTAATCGTTATGGTTGCTACAATCAGATCAGTTCCACAGGGGATGGCGTGCATTATGCCGGTTATTTTCATGCACCCGGAGATACGAATGACTATGCCGCTGTATTCAATGCAGGTCATGTGGTCATGAATGAAAGCAGCGGGGATTATGACTTCAGAGTGGAATCAGACGGAGAAATGAATATGTTTTTTGTCGATGCCAGCACTAACAGAATTGGCATCGGCACTTCCACACCAGCAGTACGGCTGCATCTGACCGGGTATGAGCCCAGTGGATTTGTAGGAGAGTTCGTAAACACAAGTCTTGATGGGACGTCCGATGGGATATTTATCCAGGCTGGTCCTTCGGTAAATCCTACATCAGGCAATCAATTTATGGACTTTAAGGACGGAGATGGAACATCGATCGGAAATATTGCAGGAGACGGATCCGGCGGTATTACGTATAGTACAACATCGGATGTGCGTCTTAAGCAGCATATTCGGCCCTTTCATGATGGTCTCGACGTGACGATGAGATTTTTACCACGGATTTATGAGATGAAATCCCATCCCGGCAAAGATCAGATTGGATTCATTGCACAGGAATTATATGAAGTGTTACCCGCAGTGGTATCAGGATCACCTGACAATCCGATTGAGGATCCGATGATGGTTGACTATGGAAGGATCACTCCAGTATTGGTTTCGGCAATACAAGAACTCTCCTTGCGCAACGATAAGCTGCAGGAACAGGTAATTGCCCAGCAAAAAGCAATGGCCGAGCTTCATGATCAAATGGAAATTCTTCTCCGTTGTCTTAAGAAAATAGAGGGTAGTCAAATTCCTTGAAAAGGTTATCATCAAGTGGACAAATATCATCTGGATTGGGGTCTTCCTGCAAATACCAGCCTGTTAAACCTACTGTTCAATAGACCTGATACCAACAGGGCGCGATGACGACCACAATTTGTCATCCATTTAAATTTTCATTTGGACATTCCAAATCTATTCCCGTTCTTTGCTAAGTGACAGATTTACAATGACTTAGCTGATCCCTTGCTGACTATCACAATTTGTCACCGAACTCGATAGTTATCACAGTAGTAATACATAGCGATATTTCTTCATG
>DATDQA010000042.1:0-3445 GCA_035292505.1 Saprospiraceae bacterium
AGGCATAAACTGACCTGGGCCATGGCAAGGATCAGTGATTCCATCAGGATTACAAATATTGATCGGCTCCCCTGTACAGGTGATGATCGATTCAGGATCAGTATTCAGACTATTTTCAACCATGTATTCTCCGCCATCCCCAGAGAGCATGCCGGATTGTGTCAGAATGTTCTTGGCATAGATCAGTTGGTCATTGTAAATCACTCCGTTGTGATTCTCCAAATCTCCTTCGAGCACGATGGTTCCTGTGTTGTATATCGTACCGTGGTTTGTCATCGAGCAAATGGTGATCGTACCGTCATTGTACAACACTGTACCAGTCTCCAGATTCAGGCTCTTGTTATGCACTTCTGCAAGCCCCCCCGTCGCCAATATGGTGATGCGTCCGGATTCCTCCAGCGTGATATTTTCTTCCAGCGCGATGAGGTGAGCAATCACAATACTATCCGCTGCAAGATCTGGTTTAATACCACCCCACGTTTCAACATCTCCCCATGGGCCATCCTGCACAGAATATACTGTAGCTGCAACCAATTGGGTACTTACAAAAAATGTAAGTAGTAACTGCGATGTGAAAAAACCTTTTAAGAGTTTCATGATTTCAGGTGTTTTGATTCGTGCAGAGTGTATAGGTTATTCTATCCAGATGCCATGAGGAAAATCAGGTTCCGGGATGATTTGTATTTGGTGATCACGCAGGGGCAGTCCAGACGTGTTCCATTTATTTGGCTAGAACTGCCGGAATTGTTTTATTCTCCCCCCTTAGAGCTATAGCACCGGGCTAATCAAATTACCCGTGTCTCAACCTTGTGGCAACCCCAATCAGATTGATGCGCTTCAATATGGTAAACCGGTCCAGCATTTTCCGGGTTACTCTCCGGTCAAGTAAATTTAGCTCGGCACCAGAATCCAGGATCAGTCGTAGCCTTTGAGCATTCACACTGGCTTCCACAGCGATCACATGTTTTTTCAATGCGAAGTCAATGTTGTCGTAGGGAAACTCCCTGGATGGCATGCTGTCCAGACATATACCATATTTGTCGACTCGCTCAAGACAATGACCTTGTTCGGAAAGTCAATCAACATTTCGAATTTTTCAAAGACATTATATCCGAGTCTGCATGATCCAGGTATTCTTTTCCAACTCAATATGATGCAGGTCGACGAGATGAGCCTGAAGTTGTAAGATGAATAATTGTGAAATATGCAACGAATCCACAGCCTACCATCTTACTGAGGTGACGATTCCGGTATTACCAACTGCCGTCAGCTCCAGGCCGTAGTTTGTTTTATCGAAGTAATGACTGTTCAATAAAAGTCTCTCGGCACCCGTATCCATGATAAAATTGCCATCAGGGTATCGACACGCGCTTGTACAAAATCAAAGGCAACTCATGACAACCTAAAATTCCCTTAAAAATCTCAGAGACCAGCAAAACTCATGAATATTTAGAGAACTTTGTGCATAACCAAAAAGGAGCGCTCGAGAATTAATAAATTTCCAGAGCGATGAAAAGAAGCCAGGGGTCATAGTCGAGGGTTATAATACAATAACGCTGTATAATTAAAGTCAAAATGTAAAATGACAAAGTCAAAAATTTAAAGGAAGGACGATCATACTTTTCACTTTTACATTTAGCATTTTACATTTTGACTTTAATTTTTTAATTTAATTTCACTTCCACACAGTGCATCCCTCCGTACAATTCGTGCAAATATCAATCGTCTCTCTTCCCTGCAACAGCTGCGTGCGGAACTTTGTATATGATCCATTCTGCCAGATCTCTTTGAAACTCTGCTCTCGCAGAGTCCCAAGTTGATGCGTCGCATCCTTGTCAAAACAACAAGGAACGACCATACCGTCCCAGGTGATCACGCACGCATGCCAGAGTTTCCAGCAGTGATTGAGGAGTTTATTTTTTACGCGGTATGTGCCATCTGGTTGTAGTGCATAGCGTGCATATTTTTCATCCTGAGGTATCAGAGGATTTCCATGTGCATAATCATAGACCTGTGCAGTCTTCAGTTTTACTTCATCGACCCCAATTTCTTTAGCGAGGCGATAGATGTCCGGGATCTGGTGTTCATTAGGTCGCACGACGAGAAACTGAAAAATGATATGCGGTGTGTTTGCTTTAAGTGCGCGTTTCCATTTTACAATATTGCGGACGCCTTCGAGCACTTTTTCCAACGAACCTTCTCTGCGATATTGCTCATACACTTCTTGTGTCGTACCATCCACACTGATGATGAGTCTGCTCAATCCTGATTCAATCGTCCTGCGTGCATTTTCATCATTGAGAAAATGTCCATTCGTGGAGGTGATGGTATAGATGCCTTTGCCATGCGCATATGAAACCATGTCGAGGAATTTCGGATTGATAAACGGTTCACCCTGAAAATAAAAAATGAGCCAGGTGAGGCGTGACGAAAGCTGATCGATCGTCTCTCGGAAGAAATTGTGTTTCAGATTTCCTGTGGGGCGCGTGAAGGCACGGAGGCCACTTGGACATTCAGGACAACGGAGATTACATGCAGTGGTAGGTTCGATGGAGATCGTCATGGGCATCCCCCACTGGATAGGGCGACGAAGCCATTTTGTGATATGATATGATATATAGAGCTGTAGTATGTTCCAGATGCGCAGAGGAGTAAGGCGAGAGAGGAAGTGCATATGGTCATCGAGATGGAATGACATACGCGTAAAGATAGGAAGCTAAATGGCCACTATACGGTCAAGACCGTTACACACTCAATTCATCTTCCTGCACAATGAACCTGGCCGGATAGTCATAATTTGATTCGCTGCTTCGCACCAGTTATCATCTTCGTAGGTGCAATGGTTCAGGATCATGTAGTTACCAGGCGAGACTATTAACTTCATGGATTTAACATATTTGTGATTAATTCTGTCAAGATCCGGGGAGTCTTTTTCCTCTCTTTCGTCTTGTGTTCTGCCTTTTCATTAAGTCAGAATCCAATGATGGTTGACTATAGAAGGATCACTCCAGTATTGGTTTCGGCAATACAAGAACTCTCCTTGCGCAACGACAAGCTGCAGGAACAGGTAATTGCCCAGCAAAAAGCAATGGCCGATCTTCATGATCAAGGGGAATTCTTCTCCGTTGTCTTAAAGAGAATGGAGGGCAGTCAAATTCCTTGAAAAGGTTATCATCAAGTGGACAGATATCACCTGGGATTGCTGTCTTCATGCAAATACCTGCCTGTTAAACCAGCTGCTCAGTAATATATGATACCAACAGGGCGCGATGACGACCACAATTTGTCATCCTTTTAAATTTTGATTTGGACATTCCAAATCTATTCCCGTTCTTTGCTAAGTGACAGATTTACAATGACTTAGCTGATCCCTTGCTGACTATCACAATTTGTCACCGAACTCGATAGTTATCACAGTAGTAATACATAGCGATATTTCTTCATG
>DATDQA010000043.1:0-14302 GCA_035292505.1 Saprospiraceae bacterium
GATATTCGCTACAGCTTCTGTGTGCAGAGGATGGACGAGGTACAGAACCGTCCCCGCAATCGCAAACGGCAGAGCTTGTTTCGCGAACTGACTGAACCTGCCTAACCAGTGCAGCAATTGAAAGATAACGACACCAGTGATCCCATAAAGGATGATATTGACCAAATGACCCAGCCATGGACTGCGACCAACCAATTGCCATTCAAGAGCAAACATCACGGGAGTGAGCGGGCGGTAACGTCCTCCCTGCACCAGACGCGACTTGCCTTCAACCTTGAAGAATCCGAAGAATGTATCCTTCGTGAGTAGTCCGGGAATCCCTTTTATACCCTGAGTGGTGTACATATTGTCGTAGATCACGATCGCGTCATCCTGGGTGTATTCGTGGCCAAGGGTATTGGCATAAAGGAGGGCGCCCAGGAAGAAAATACCAAGCTGTATTTTTTTGAGAAATCCATCCTGATCTGGAGTTCTGGTAGTTCCCTTTTTGTTTGTCCCTTTTTGCGCCTTCTTTGCCATACAATAACAGCGAAAATAGGGAATGGTAGGTGGAAAGATGCAGAAATGACCACGCATGTGTTGAGGATGATGATAGCTGCATGTTCAGGGCATGACCGATGTCATTGTTGAAGCGCCGGACTTGCAGTTGTTTTGGTGCATCTATTTACGGGAACCTCTAAAACCTCAAGTTTCTGAATTGACCCCATCCCTAAAGGGTGATAAACGTGACAGTTATAGCTCCCTTTAGGGCGGGGGGTAATAGTTTTTAGAGAACGAAGTCGCAGTAACTGATACGAGCATTCCGTCCACTACTACTTATTATGTTGAACAAGGTACACCTACACCTGGAGGTGTTACTATACAAGGCACACAGACACAACCACCTGTCAACAATAACAACGGTGGTAAAAACTACAAGTGTGTAGTATCGCAAGAAACTTGCTATACGTGCGCTAATTGTACACTTCTTCCCCCCCCTTAACAACACACAGGATATCAAAGATCTCCGTTTCAGAACATTGAAGATGAATCAGGAAGGTGGATATATACCTTCCTGATTTTTATTAATTTCGGTTATGCGAATTTTTATACTGCTGTTATTTGCACTTTATTCCTGCTCTTGCCATGCTCAGAACAGAGAAGTCAATCGAATTGATGTCAAATTGGACATGACGGAGTTCGAAAAGAAAGGAGCGCACTTCGAAAAAGCCCGTGTTTTAGCCGTCGATGACGATTTTGCGATAGGGCAAATCGGACTAGTGGATATATTCCTTTTTGATTTGAAGTCGGGTGATGTAGTAAAATACATAGATACAGACATCATCATCGCTAGTCTGGAAGAACACATACACGGACTTCTTGGAGACCACTATTATGTACCTCACAATGAGGAAAATTTAAGATCCAAATTTGTAGGTATTCTCCCTTATGAATTTCGTGGCCTGCTTTATCTCAAGGAAAAGAGGAAGTTTGTCATCAATATGGTCACTGTTATGTTCAATAGAATGAATGACTTGGATCAACAGTTATTCCTGTCTCTGGTCGCGTTCGACAAAAATTTAGAGAATATTGAAATCATTCCGTTTGATCCTCTGAACAAGTCAACCAATTCCGGATGGATAAACGGAGGGTTTTTCCTTGGGGAGGATCGCATGTTTACGAAAATGATGGCATGGAGGCATGACCATGACTTTGATTTTCTTGAATACCGATTGACTGATGATCACATCTATACATTAGCAGACACACTTTTTGGTGTAAAAACAGACACTTTAGGATATGGCGGCAGGTTCCACGGTTGCTTTGCATTTAATGACAAAAATTATCTTAACCTGGGATCAATGCTCTATACCTTTGAAGGGGGAAAAATAAAAGAGGGTCATCTCCTGCCATTTCCTCAGAAAGTCCAGCGCAACTTTTTGTACATCGAGCCCCTTGACGAAAACCACCTAGTAGCATACGCCATCAATAACTACAGGAACGATCCGGAGCCGACCGGCTGGCTGTTCTTAATAGATAAAGACTTTGCCATCACGAGGGTAATTGATAAATTCGACTTGCGTGAAGCCGTATTTTGTTCCTTATTTACCACCGGAAAATCCGTGTATGTAGCCAACTACGACGAAAGAAACGAAAGTTACTTTTTGCTCAGGTATGAGTAAGCGTCCGGGTGAATTACTCTTGCTCGTCGCTTGGTATATAGCAATAATTTTCTAAAGGAAGGAGCTCACTGATTCGTTTGACCGGATGACCCTGAATACGGAGGAGACACGAGCACCGCGAGCGTCGGGATGAAAATGTCGCCCAAAGGCTGACCAGCCTCTGCTGGAAACTGAAAGAGTTATAGCTTAAATCTTCTCCTCACGCCATACCGGCCAAACTTCGTCCCATTGAATACCTCCGTCTTCCTTCGTTCGCGTTGTTCTTTCTCCGGTAATTGAATGAAATCGGCACATCTCTCAGAACAACAACCACGATATTTTTCCTGACAAGATTCACATTGAATAAAGAGTATGTGACAGGCATCATTTGCACAGTTGACATGAGTATCTGCCGGAGCACCGCATTGATGACAAGTTGCAATGATTTCATCGCTGATACGCTCACCGAGTCGTTCATCGAAGACGAAGTTTTTGCCATGAAATTTATTGCGTAAGCCGCGTTGCTTGACCTGCCTGGCATACTCAATAATCCCTCCATCGAGCTGATACACATTTTCAAAGCCGCGTGACTTCATGTAAGCGCTTGCTTTTTCACAGCGAATACCCCCCGTACAATACATTACGACTGGTTTGTCTTTTTGCTCCTCAAGCATGCCCGCTACGATCGGTAGTGATTCCCGGAATGTCTCGACGTCCGGAAGAATGGCGCCTTCAAAATGACCTACCTCACTCTCATAGTGATTGCGCATATCTACGAGAATGGTACCCGGACGATCTGTGATCTCGTTGAATTCCTCCGATGACAGATGCTTCCCCTTCCTTTGAAAGTCCAAATCCCCCTCATTCAAACCATCCGCAACGATTTTCTCACGCACCCTGACTATCAGCTTATAGAATGACTTGCCATTGTCATCGATCGCAATGTTGAGTCTCACTCCATCAAGGCTGATGTCGGACAACATGGATTGAAATTGTGAAAGCATCCGGTCAGGAACAGAAATCTGGGCATTGACACCTTCTGTCGACACATATATGCGACCGAGCACACCGACTTCGTCAAAGGCAGCATACATCCGTTCGCGATAATCACCTACGTCGGGGATACAGAAATAGCGGTAGAAACTCAGCGTCGTACGGGGCTCTGGATCGGCCTGCAACTGCTCTTTGAGCACACCGCTATCTATCATATTAAACAACTTCTGTTTCGCCATAATTGTCGATGGGTTATTCGATAACATGAATGATGATGGGTGAATAGTGGTCGGCCTGAACAAAATAGAGTCCTTGTGGAAGAGTACGCATATCTACCTGTGCCGGTAATGCGAGATCACGAGCTACATATACCACTCTTCCGTCTGGTGCAATAATTCTGAACGATGCTATTGTTGCATGCTCCTCGCCAGTGATCTGTAATACAGATCTCACCGGATTCGGGTAAAACGTCAGAGGGCTATCTGCTATAATATCATCATCTGTTGAAGAGATCAATAATGCCGCCTGTACAGCGGCAAGTGCATCTACAATGCCATAGCCAAATGTATTATTGAGAGGTTCTACGCCGCTCAGATTACCACAATCCTGTGTTGTCGTCTTGGGTCGGGCTGTGGTTTCGATAATGGATTCGATCACTTCTACCTGACCGGCGAGCTGAGGATTGGCTGAGATCATCAATGCAACAACACCTGCCACATGCGGACCGGACATACTTGTACCACTGGCAGGTAAATATGTGTCACCAATCCACGAAGACAAGACCTGTACGCCGGGCGCGCAGACGTTTGGTTTTATCCGCATCGAGCTATCTACGGTCACAGGCCCCCGACTACTAAAGCCCGCAATCGTATCGTTGAAATTAATCGCCCCCACAGTGAAGCTCTCTTCAAAAATAGCCAGCGGAGCAGAGACAGACTCGCATCCACTCCCGGAATTGCCTGCTGATACCACCACCACGATTCCTGCTGCACGTAAGTTGACCACCGCCTGTCGTAAAAGGTCAAAATTCTGCGGATTGCATCCTTCTACTTCCGGGCATGACCAGCTATTATTGATGACGTGAGGCGATTTTGTAGGATCAGGATCCTCACCTTGTTCATCTGTAGGAGCGAGAAACCACTCCATACATTCCAGGTATGTGGCAGGGCTTCCCCATCCACGCTCCATGTTTCTACAGGCGATCCATTTCGCGCCGGGAGCGACACCAATCTGCAGAGGGCCATCTTCTCCTACCATTGTACCCATGGTATGAGTGCCGTGACCATTATCATCACAGGGTACTGGAGAGCTCAGGCCGCAAGGATTGTTCGTTGGATCAATGATAGTGTCTCCATTTAATGGATTGATCTCGTGGATGGCATCGTGCCAGTTGTAGCGGTGAAGTACAGTATCGCCCTCGGTACCACGATAACTCCTGCGCAAAGCGGGATGATCCCAATCAAAACCCGTATCCTCTCCAGCAATTATAACACCCTGACCTGTAATTCCCATTGCCCATACACTATCAGCCTTGATACGCAGGATCCCCCATTCAGGCTGTGCATTGCGGGTTCTGATAGGAATCTCTTCGATAAAACTATACTCCTGTTCAAATGGAGAATTGATGGCGATCTGTGAGACACCCTCGAGTTGTGTCAGGTCGTCCAGATACAGGTTTGGGACCTGCGCATGGATCGCATTCACGACATAGTAGGCCGTATAGGGTACGCCATGCTTCTGCAGAAATGCGCGGACTGCCCTCTGCGAACTTTCGGCTTCTATGCGGAGTCTGTGATAGACAAATCTGGCTTTGTCTTCTTTCAGAACCGGTATTTGAAGCTTATGCCACTCAATCCTACTGTCGAAAGCGATGAGAAGATCAGTTGTTTGTTGACCTGAGATAGACTGAATTCCCGGTATTAGTGGGCGGGGATTGGTCTGGGTGAAGCCCTTATTGCCCGAGCAGCACCAGATTAAGGAGCAGGAGAGCAGGGGGATAAGACCTTTAAAAACCCGTTGGCAGTGTGTGAGAAAACTCATTACTTTTGCGGCCGTCATAATCTGCAAAGGTCGTCCCAAAATGGGGTTTTCACAAAAAAAACACTGACATGCCACGCAAAAAAGTCCAAAAGACACGCTACAGTGACAAGGAACTGGCCTTCTTTGAAAAAATTATTGATGAGAAACTCGCCCAGGCTCGTGAACAGCTGGAGTTCTATTTAAACCAGCTTCAGGAAATGGCAGATGATCCTGATGTCAAGATTAAAAGTCTCGACGACGGTATCACGACCATGGAAAGTGAGCGGGTGTCGTCTTTGGCCTCAAGGCAGCGGAAATTGATACAACATCTTGAAAACGCGAAGATTCGCATCAAAAATAAAGTGTATGGAATCTGCCGTGTCACCGGTAAATTGATTTCCAAGGAGCGCCTGACCGCAGTACCGCATGCTACTTTATCCATAGAGGCTAAGCAAACCCAACCTTCCCAGGTTTGAGGGTGATCTCATAATAATGTAATGGTGATTATGCCGGCTGATATAATCACCGGTGGCTGACAAAAACTAGAATCTTGAAGAGACCTTCCTTCGTACTGCTCATTATTGCACTTGTTCTTTTGATTGATCAGGTGCTCAAAGTCTGGATTAAGACCCATCTCACGTATGGAGAAGAGTTTGGCATTCTGGGCTTGTCGTGGGCAAGGATTCATTTTGTTGAAAACGAAGGGATGGCCTTTGGACTTAGCTTTGGCGGAACTGGCGGCAAACTCGCGCTGAGCTTATTTCGCATTTTCGCAGTGCTTTTCCTGGTATATATCATTCGCACCCTGATCAGGGGAAAAGAGAGCTATGGTCTCCTCGCTTGTTTTGCATTGATCACCGCAGGGGCCATTGGCAATATCATCGATAGTGCGGCATACGGTCTTATTTTCAGTGAATCCAGCTATCATGGTATCGCCGAGCTCTTTCCTGAAGGTGGCGGATATGCAGGACTTCTACACGGGCGGGTAGTAGATATGCTCTACTTTCCGGTAATAGATACCTTTCTACCCCAGTGGCTACCGCTATGGGGTGGCGAGCGTTTCCAATTCTTCAAGCCGGTCTTCAACATCGCCGACGCATCGATATCGACAGGTGTTATAAGCCTATTGCTATTTCACCGCGGCTTCCTGCGTACAGGAAGATCACGGCAGACAGAACAAGCTGCACCGACAACAGGGGTGTCAGTTGAAAAAGTCTAAACTGTTTTTGGGAAAGGATTTTTGGGATGTCCTGCAGGAATGGTCACCAGCAGGGAATTGTCAGTAATGAGAACCTCATTGCGTTCTGCCAATGAAGTTTTGTACGGCTCGTGCAACCCGGCTTACAATCGCATAATCGATTGTGTAGTGGATATATTTCCCATCTCGCTCGGCATGGAGGACGCCAGCATTGCGTAAAATGCGCAAATGTTGTGAGGTGATAGACTGTTCTATCTTCAGGGCGCCATAAATCTTATTCACATTAATTGTGCCATGCCGGTCTATGAAAGCAAGTATCCGCAATCGCAATGGATGAGCCAAAGCGCGCATCAACTCCGAGGACACACGTAGCTTCTCATGATGAAAAGTGACCTTAGTCTTTCGCATACCGCCTTATTTTGAAAACCCTTAGTGAGGCAAATATGCATGTTTTTTTTATGTGTACAAATAAAAATGCAAAAAATTTGCGTACAGGCCACAGAAATAGATGTAGTCGCTTAAAGTAAAAGTTGAGGCATGCACCATGACAAAGCAATAAAAAGCGTGCTTACTATGCTCCTCATGAGACATACAACCTACACGGCAAGGTCAAGCGAAGAGGGGGGTGTTGCTGCAATTTTCGGCCGCCATAGAGTCGCGTGTGTCTGCGATCTAGGGCTAAGTTTGGGTACTAGCCAGCCAATTCTTCTACCAGGCGCATAATCTGTGCAAGACGTTCTTTGTCCAGGGAATAGAAAATAAACTTTCCCTGACGATCAGTAAGTACTACTCCGGCCCGCCTTAATATCGCAAGATGCTGACTGGCAACGGATTGCTCAAGTCTCAACTTGATATAAATGTCCGTCACCGTCATCGATTCATTCTCCTCAAGCAGGTCTATCACTCGCTGCCGAAGTTTGTGATTGACGGCCCTGAGGACAAGCACGGCCTTCCGGAGGTCAGAATAATCCAGTTGGATATCCTTGTCCCCTTTCTTCAGTATTACAGATTCGTGTTTTTGCTGCTTTTTCATACGCATTTAGACGTTTACATTCATGGAATCGGGATCACCGAGAACAATATGCATGCCAGATTTATCTATTGCGTAAAAATCTAATGTGTAAACATCTGATCTTCTGACAAGTTTATTTTTGCCAAACAGTTAATTTCTTTCCGGAAGTATAGAAAATCAACGATTTATATTGGAATTGTGATGTTAGGAGGTTTGAGATAATTTGGCACCACACTGGCCAGGTCTGCAAACTCGCGCCTCAGGTATGCATCTAAAGCACTGGTTATGAGATTCAAAGCATGACAATCTACGTTGAGTATACGAATCCCTGCCACCCCTTGAAAAATCAACCACTTGCCCGTGCCTTCCCCACAAATGACTATTTCCCGGCCGGGTTTTAAAAGAGAATCAAGGCAATCTTTCGTCACGCTAAGGAAACGACTGTCCTCTAGTCTTGTACCATCTTGATCAAATACAGCCATATAGGCATCCTGCCGACGGGCATCCAGCACCGATACATATATATTATCTACTCTTATATTATCTACTCTGGCAGCAAGTCCTGCCCTTGTGGTCCATGCCAGACTTTGCAATGTATCTATTGCCAGGAGCGGGCATCCGATGGCGTAACACATAGCCTTAACGGTTGATAAACCGACTCTCAACCCTGTATATGAACCGGGACCAATGCTGACAGCAATCGCATTCAGATCAGACGGTTGGATATGCCCATCTCTCAGAACCTGGCGGATCATGGGTGCCAACGAAGCACTATGATCATTGACTTCGGTGGATAATGCTGATGTCACCGCTTGTGTGCCGGAACTCAAAGCCACCGAACACGCGTGGCTCGATGTCTCGATATGCAGGATCACAGGCTCCAAGCGGGAGAATTACCTCAGTAAAGACTTATACTCATTCGGGTCGTTCAGCAGATCAATCGCTTTTTGTAATTCCCGATCGTTTTTCAGGCGCTGACGGGTCTTTCCTTTTTCATAATAGTATCTGCCAGCAATATCCATTTCGATCCGGGCGATCAATTCAACACGATATTTCTCCAGGTGTGTATCCGTCTCCGCAGTGATTTGCTTCTGAATCTCTTTGATGTCATTCTGTATCGCACCCGACAGCCCGAGATCGGCAACCTGTTTTTCCAGCTTTTCAATTCCTTTCCCCGCAGAAGATTCGAATCTGAACCCTGATTTCCTGACAAATGCGGTAAAGTCTTCGAAATCACTAAAACGGAACTCTTCTACCGGAGCAATACTATCATGCTTCTGACAATATTCAGTGACAAATTTGAAAATGAGGTGCTTTGCATTGAGTTCTTTTACAATTTCCGGCGTCTCCGGATGCGCAATCAGTACATCTGGTTTGACCCCGCCACCGTCCAATACAGTACGTCCACTACGTGTTTTGAAGGGGGTACGCTGATCGTCAGGAATGTTGATTGGTTCCCCATTTTCATACTGGACACTTTGAATACAACGGCCGCTTGGTATATAGTACTTGGCAGTCGTCATTTTCAAACGAGCATTATATCCGACATCCCGTGTATTCTGGACAAGGCCTTTACCGTATGATTGTTGACCTACAAGAACACCGCGATCCAGATCCTGAATCACGCCCGATACAATCTCTGAAGCAGATGCTGAATTCTTATCAATCAAGATCACCAGTGGTAGATCAGCAGCAGTGGGTTCATTACGTGTCCGGTATTCCTGATCACGTTCTGGTACTTTGCCACGCGTAGAGGCGACCAATTCATTTTTTCCGATGAAGACATTGGAAACTTCAACGGCTTCGCGCAAAAGTCCACCCCCATTCCCCCGGAGATCAAGCACGATTCCTTTGAGGTCCGGATCATCGGTCCTCATGTCGCGCAGCGCTTTTGCCACATTACGTCCGGCATCCGGAGTAAACGTGGTCAACGCAATATAGCCGATATGCCCTGCAACTGCACCAGAATGCGGAACATTAGGCGTGTTTACTGCTCCGCGCATAAGGGCAATATCGATCGGATCTTTTCTGCCAGGTCTTTGGACCTTGATCTGGACGACAGTACCTGGCACGCCACGGAGGATGCTCTGTACATCTTCACTGGATCTCCCCTGCGCAGATTCACCATTCACCTCGAGGATCTGGTCGCCGGCATTCAGGCCTGCCTGAACTGCAGGTGAGTTTTCAGCAGGAGCTGCGATCGTCGGGTGTCCATCGATGACCGTGATCTGTGCACCGATACCGTCATATTGACCTTCTGATTGACGATAGCCTTCAATCTGACTTTCTGAGAAATAGTTTGTATAGGGATCAAGAGAACCCACCATCGCATCAATACCGTTTCTCATGACAGTGGCTGGGTCAAGGTCGTCTACATACCAGGTATTGAGTTCCTTATAGACATTCGTGAAAATTTCGATGTTTTTGGAGATCTCGAAGTATTTCCCGCTTTGCATCGCTGTAAAAGCCAGCAGAGACAATGAAACGACGGCGACGAGCGCGAGGCGCAGTTTGGATTTCATGATCAGAGAATTAGGTTCCGAGGACAAAGTTAGCCAGATACGACACTTAAGAACGGCAAATCGACGGGGTTGTTTTGGCCTGGAGAGAATGGAAAATTCGCAGGTTTCCAACGCGAATCACATTATGATCACCTGAAGCATTACTCAGTGCAGAAAGGGATGCAGGTTATCGTCTGAATGGCTGTCAAAAATCCAACGCTATTTCAATCACACAAAGGATTCCGGGGAGTGATATGCACATATCCGGTGCTCGGTCCAAAATGTACATGCTGGAGCACGGTCGTAGCGGGAGCCCCGAAGAATCCATGTGCACTTCCGACAATCTCATAGTTCTCTGCCGTTACAATGATCTCATGGTGTGCAGTATAAATAGCCCACCCGGCAAAGACAACAGTATTTGTCGCGGGATTGAAGATCACACTCGAAGGTGATACGCATTCCTCCAGATCTGAATCATTGAGCAGAAAAGCACGCATTCTCGCCCCTTGATCTGAAGAGAAGTATTCCCAGCAGGACCCAGGTGCATAGGACATGATATTCTGCACATCAGGGTTATAGTCCTCTTCGCTGCAATCATCAAACAAATTCCCGGTATAGGTACAACCACTCATAAAATTGCTCAGATCGCCGTCTTCATAGGGATCTGCTGGAGTATCACAAAGCAAATCACCTGCGCTCAGACAATTTGCACAGATCCCGGTACGATCTACAGTCTCCCCTCCTCCTTGATGTGTGTGATAGAGTCCAAGACAATGTCCTAACTCGTGCGCGGCGAGGATGTCCGTGGACTGATTGAAATGATCGTCGCGAATAGACAGATACGTATTCGGGATATCCCACGACCGACCTCCAAAAGCCTCCCCATCGCTGAAGACCTGATCATGCACGAAAATGTCAATACAACCCGGAATCAGGAATTGAAGGAGCAGACCTTCATCTTCATCATCGACACTCATCAAATCCGTACTGTTTACCTGATTGATACCAGCCAGGATAAAACAGATCCCGTGCGATTCATAGAAATTCTCAATAAAACCCAGGGCGGCCCTTGCCGAATCAGCTGTAATCACAGCATCTGTTCCATCTGAATTCGCACAGATATGCACGAAGAGCCTTACCATGAGAGGATCGTCCATTGCTGGATTGCGCAACATCTCTTGTGTCACATGTATGAGTTCCTTGGGTGCTTTGTTTCCACATTGATCCTGACCAAAACCGGTGGGCATAAAGAACAGAAGGATCGCGCAGTTTATGAATATAGATTTCATGCAGGTGGTATTTCTTTTTTAATCGGGAATAATGTTTCCGTAACATCCTTCGATTGTAGCTCTGAATTTCTTGCCAATGCCAACATGAAAACCTGGCAGGCATCGCACAGTCTGGCCAGCATCAAAAATGTATTGATCATAGGTGGAAGAGATCTCCGAACGACCAATGATCGTTTGCGAAGCTTCGAAGATCCGGGGCTCCGTCCAGTCAATTTCGTTTGTGAAATCACGTGTCCCTGCACAAAAGAGCAACTGATGGATATCATTCCTGATATCGCCCAGTGTACCTGCGGCATTCCCTGTATTGGTCATCATGACGATGGCACCATTATCATTCGGGTAAACGGCGAAGTATGCTGAATAGCCGTGATCATTCAATCCATTGTGCCAGACAAAAAAACCGTGATCGGTGATATTACCACCCGATACTCTGAAGGCAAGACCGTAGTCATTGCTGTCATTGGGATCATCACAGTCCCATGTGGGAGTTCCTGTGTTTCCCTGGTTGACCATCATTAGATCAAACGTGGCCCGGGTGATAAAAACATTATTGAGCAACCCTCTGGCATAGTCGGCGAGGTCTACGATGTCCGAGATGAATCCGCCGGCGGGCAACTTCCATCCGATGTCATCCCAGTAGAGCTCGCCTTCGCTTCCTTCGGCGAGATCGGGATCACTGCTGTCAAAAGCAGGCTCGAGTGTCCCAAGATTACCCGGATCACGCATCCATGCACTGTAGAGGCCCTGATAGCCTAAACCGTATTCAAGAACACCTACATTACTGATGATCACGCCGAGTAATGTATTTCCAAACGTTGTATACACTTCCTCCGAACCAGGCGGGGTAAAGCAAATAGAACAATCCACGACCACATCATAGCTGTCCGAAACATTAAACGCACCACTATAACCACCGGGGCAGTCGTCATAGTGGCCGATACCGCTCTGATGATCCAGCAGATGCCTGATCGTGATACCACTGCCGCTGAAGTCCGGAAGATACTGGCTGATTGCATCACCAAGATTGATATCGTTATTTTCTACAAGGCGCATCGCGAGGACACCAGTAATCGTCTTGGAGACCGACGCAAGCAAGGATTTGGTATAAATCGTAAACGGATCACCATCACTGTTCCGGTCTCCATAGCCTTTGGCAAAGGCAATGTTACCTCCATAGACTACGGCAACACTCATTCCCTGCAATCCACCAGCGTTGAAATTCTGCAGACATGCCGCATCAATCGCATCCCATGTCTGTTCATCCATCTTTTTGATGACCTGCGCACTCACTTCTTCGAGACAGAATGCACAGAGGAGAAGAATGAATATTGCCTTCATGGCTTTCGTAATCAATTAATGATTAATCAATCAATTAATAAATACTCATTGCTTTTGAACCGCTACTTTCAAGGCATCGATCTCTTCCTGCTGCTGTATAATATATAGAGTCAGCTCTTCTACTTTCTCGAGTAATCTCCGATTCATATCGCCGACATCGAAGCCTTCGTCTTCGACTTGTGCGGCTGCAGGGATATTCGGCAGGTGTTTGTTTTCCTGCACAAAGGATTTCAGTTCAGCCAATGGCTTGAGCTTGTACTCTTTTGCGAACACATAGTCAGGCCAAGGGCCATTGCCCTGAAGTTCTACGCGCAATTCTTCGCAGATGATCTCTCCACCGACGCTGAGGCTATAGCCTGATGCAGGACCACTCGTGTTGATTGCCACTTCATCTCCAAAGAGATAAAGTCTTCCCGTTGAATTACCTGAAGAGTTGCCGATGCGAAGGTCATTCCCTAATTGCTGCATATAAGTTTTAGCTACGCCATTCAGGTAGAATTGGATAAATGAGCCATTTCCATCAATCTTCAATGCTTCGCCCGTAGCTCCAATGCGAATTTTTCCAGCTACATCCAGTTTTGCTGCCGGGCTCGCTACCCCCACACCCATGTTACCTGCTGGATCTACAAATACGCGGTCGAGACCATTGTTCCTGATGATGAATTTGCCCAGATCGTTCGCAGAGTTTGTGCCGATCCGGATATTATCGCCGGAGAGTTGCACAAATCCTTTATCAACACCGCTATTTTGTAGCTGCAATGTTGGATTGACTGTACTGAAAGTAGCATCGCCAAACACTGAAATTGCACCGCCGAGTATTGAGCTTCCGTTCACATGAAATAACGAGGCTGGGGACAAAGTACCTATTCCGACATTCCCTGAAGTACTCACGGAGAGGGCATTTCCCTGAATGAGTAAGGAACCTCCATCCTGCTGCAATCGCAAAACTGAAGCGGAGCCGTTTGATCGGGCTTGGATTTCATTGCCGTCAAACACCATGTTTATACTATTGATACTTCCCAATACCATATAGCCATGCGTGGTAAGGCTTGATTCGCCACCACCGAAAATATGTAGCCTTGTATCAGCTCCGGCTGTTCCGCTTCCAATCTTTACCACCCCTCCTTCTTCCTGCAAGATGAGTGGAGATGTTGCACCGTTATAACGCGCAAGAATCTCATCTTTGCCAAAAACAATATTCTCGGAGAAAGTGCTTCCGATCACCATGAATCCATGTGACGTACTCAGGTTAGCATTGGGATTTCCTCCCAGGATCTGCAACTTGGAAATCGCGTCAGTGATATAATTACCACCGATCCCGATGTTCTCATTTTCATAGATATAGAGCGCTGCGTCATCGGCAAGTTCATTGGAGATGGAAAGCACATTGTACAAAGGTCTGTATTGGATCAAGCCGCCGGTTGTTGTGTTATCCGGTTCCAAAAATCTGATGATCCCGCTGCCACCGTTCGACCCCGTCTGGGATTGAAAGAGCAGCTCTGTATGATCTGTGACCGTATCATTCTGGATAAACAGATCTCCTCTCAAAGTAAGCTTCTCTGAAATTCCGCTCGTGAGACCTATCCCAACATTCCCATCCACATTGCTGTACTGATCAAGTCCGGTCACCGTCCAGGAACTTGAACCAGTCAATTCACTTGCTTTCGCAAAACGCTGCCAGGTAGTGCCGTCATGATACCAGAAGCCAAGCGACGATGTGCCATTATTTTGAAAGACCATCAAACCTTGTGGAGGAGAGGAGATTGCAGTGCGTTGCGCACTGGTCATGCGGGGTATCAGGAGCCCTTTTG
>DATDQA010000044.1:0-17840 GCA_035292505.1 Saprospiraceae bacterium
AGCTGGCGACGTTCCAGAACGCACAAGTTGATTAGCAAGGTTCTTGATGCCTAGTCTTCGCGGTAGCGATTCCGAGAGAGTAAGGACCATCACGGCAAAGCCGATGAGGCGCTCCTCCAGGTCATACTTATACGTATTCATAGCAAAAGTGGATTTGGTTACAATGTGATGGGGTCTAAGATAAAACGGGAAATCCAGAAATCCAAAATCCAGAAGTCAAAATGTAAAATTCAAAATATAAATATAAAAGTGAGGAAGATAGCCTGCAGGCTACCCCCCTTTGACTTTTACATTTTGCATTTTACATTTTGACTTTTTGGCTGTTAAAAAAAAGAGACCGGTTCAACCCCCCTGTGAACCAGTCTCAGTGAAAAATGAGCAAATCGAAATTTGTTCATTCGTATGTAAACCATTTGAATACCAATACCTTGCCAACTTTTGTAAAGCAGCGCGCCAGTCAGGCATGTTAGACGCCAAAATGGCAGCAAATCTGCAGTGGCACGTGCTTTGACAGCCTCTTTCCTGACCTAAAATCATTGAATTATGCAGACAGGTACCATCTCCGTCCAAACCGAGAATATTTTCCCCATCATTAAAAAATTCCTCTACTCGGAGCAGGAAATCTTCCTCCGCGAACTTGTCTCTAACGCCATCGATGCTACCACCAAGTTGAAAACGCTGGCGGACAAAGACGTCTTCAAGGGTGAACTCGGCGACCTCACGATCCAGATCCACCTCGAAAAGGACAAGAAGACGCTCACGATCAGTGATCATGGTATTGGCATGACGGCAGAGGAAGTGGAGAAATACCTGAACCAGGTTGCGTTTTCCAGTGCTGAGGACTTCCTGAAGAAGTACAAGGATGCCGATATCATTGGCCACTTCGGACTCGGATTCTACTCTGCTTTCATGGTGGCAGAAAAAGTAGAGGTCATCTCAAAGTCCTATAAGAAAGGACAAAAAGCAGTGATCTGGACTTGCTCGGGAAGTCCAGAGTACACGCTTGACGATCATGATCGCAAAGAGCGCGGCACGGATGTCGTAATACACCTTTCAGATGATGCAAAGGAGTTCCTCGACAAGCATCGCATTGAAGCCTTGCTGAAGAAATATTGCAAGTTCCTTCCGGTGGAGATTCAGTTTGGCATGAAAACGGAATCTCGTTGGGAAGCCTCGTCCGCCGAGGCTGGCCGGGCGGAGGAAGGTGATGCGCGCAAGGAGATCAAAGAGGAAAAACCAAACATCATCAATAATCCAAATCCTGCATGGCAACAAAAACCATCAAAACTTACGGATGAGGATTATAAGAATTTCTATCAGGAACTATACCCTTACAGTACGGCACCGCTCTTCTGGATTCATCTGAACATCGACTATCCCTTCAATCTCACCGGTATCCTCTACTTCCCGAAAGTGGGCAATCAGTTTGAGTTGCAGAAAAATAAAATCCAACTCTACAGCAACCAGGTCTATGTGACAGATGATGTGAAAGAAATCGTACCCGAATATCTGATGCTGCTGCATGGGGTGATTGATTCACCGGATATTCCATTGAACGTCTCGCGTAGCTATCTGCAGAGTGACAGCAATGTGCGGAAGATCACTTCGTATATCACGAAGAAAGTTGCCGACACGCTGAAAGACCTGTTCAAAAAGAAGAAAGATGACTTCATTGCGAAATGGAATGACATCGGCGTCTTTGTCAAATATGGCATGATCTCAGATGAAAAATTCAATGAAAAGGCAATGAAGTTTGCACTGCTGAAGAATGTAGCCGGAGACTACTTCGGGTTAGAAGAATATGTCGAGAAAGTAAAACCCGTACAAACAGATAAATACGATAAAGTAGTATTGCTGTATGCACAAAGCAAGGATGCGCAGGCGAGCTATATCAAAGCCGCACAGGACAAGAGCTATGATGTCCTCATCATGGATCATATTCTCGACAATCATTGGCTGCAGCATCTCGAATACAAAATGGAGAAGATCACGTTTGTCCGCGTCGATTCTGACAGTGTAGATAATCTTGTGCAGAAAGATGAGAAATCAGAAAGCGTCCTCTCCGGGAAGGATCAGGAAAAAGTAAAAAGTTTGTTCGAAGAGATCCTCACGGGCGAGAAGAATTTCATTCAACTCAAAGCCATGTCACCCGAGGTACATCCCGTGGTGATCACCCGTCCGGAGTTCATGCGGCGTATGAAGGAGATGCAGGCACTTCAGGGAATGCAATTCGGAGATTTTCCCGACAGCTTCAATATTGTAATCAATACAAATCATCCGCTCATCGCAGACAAACTGCTGAATATGCGCAGTCCTGAGAAGAAGCAGAAGTTTGCGAAGTATCTCTATGATCTCGCACGGCTGAATCAGCATATGTTGAAAGGTGATGAGATGAATGCGTTTATTGCGGAGAGTATAGAGTTTTTGAAATAGGAGAAACCGGTAAAACCGGTGAAATAGGCGAAATCGACAAATTACACGGGATGTGCCGATTTACCCGATTTACCCGATTTCACCAGTTTCTCCGGATCTTACGGCTTCACCTTCACGTTCGAGCGCAGGATAGGCCCGAAATACACAAAGGTGCCCAGTCCATCTGCGCAATGATCCTGTGCCAGTAGCCCGTCAAATTCATAGACGATTTCGGTAGCTTCATCCGGTTCTGCATTCGCCCCCTGACCGTTATCCACGACCGTCCAGTAGGCCTCTGCACCGGCAAAATTTGTTGAATCCAGCATGCCGCGCTCGACGACCCCACCAAGCCATGCTGTCTTGCCATCATCCTGGATCGTGAAGCATTCCACATCTCCATGTATCACGACTGTGGTGCTGTCATCAAGGAAGTCGAAGAGTTGAAATTCTCCTTTCACACTTCCGTCTTTGTGTTGTACAGCGGTAAAACTGTATTTCTGAAACCTGCCTTCCCCAAGGGAATCAAGTTCCACATGCCCTGAGACAGAGGGATTTCGCCCGCGCAGATCCACGGACTGATCATCGCTGAGAGTCAATGCGGAGGACGTCCCGTCTTCTTTGTTGCAAGAAGTAAACAATGCCAGGCTGCAAACTGCGGCCAGGACACCAAATTGAAACTTTCTCATTACACTTATGTATTTAACGGTTAAAGAATCAAACAGCAGGGGGTGAGACTGTTTGGAATCATTGCGAAGCACGTTATTACACAAGGGGTGTGTTTCAGACAATAACCTGCTATACCATCAACATGCGCTGATAGCACAAGAGTAAGGGGGATATTGACTAACGCGGGATGAAACCTGGGCAAGACAGTTTCGGGGTGGTCACTGTGTTCAGCCTATGATATGTCACATGGAATGAAGAACTGCAAACATAGGGATTTCAGTATCATGAACCAAGAGAAGGAAAGGAATTTAACATTTGCCGGGCCAGGTGTACTGGTTTGCTGATCCTATCGGGGAGAGTATTCTGTGTAAGGTGTTGAATATGCCATCAGTACGTAGTATATTTTCCAATGGTAGCGGGTATTTATCGTTCTGTATCAATGAATGATTCTAATTTTTCCAGGCGTAGAGCAAACGCTTCATTTACAAATTTGAGAGTTGCAACCTCTGCTTTTAATAGAGTATTTTCTTCGCTGAGTTCCTGTACAGCCTTCACGAGGGGCACTACAAACTCAGCATAGCCCATGCTGTAACTATCCGTTTCATTTGTAGGTACATGCACCGCATCAAATGAAGTAAATCCAGTCTGCTGAATTATTTTTTCGACATCCTGTGCAATGAAACCCACTGAACGATGTTGTGACTGTTCAACAAGTGTTTGCTCGCGGTCGGGTGTGAGATGCTCCCTCACATGTTGCGCATATTTGAGCCGGTTGAAATTGTAAGAAACCGGCTGTAGCTTCATAATAAAGTCCAATCCCTTCACATCATCTTCAATATTTTCTTTAAATCTCCTATCTGAGGGCCATGAAAAGGCAACCTGTCCTTCTATTACAATTACAGCTGCATCACCTATGCGAACTTTGTTGCTTGCATTTACGGTTGCAAAGGATCCAATTGCACTTGCATTAGTCAATGTCCCAACAGAAGGATTGGAATTGTATCCGATACAGGTATTGTTGGTTCCTGTGGTGTTGTAAAAAAGCGCACCATAACCGTTAGCGGTATTGTAGTTTCCTGTGGTGTTGCCATTAAGTGCATAATATCCGTTGGCGGTATTGTAAGCGCCTGTAGTGTTGTTAAAAAGAGCTTGATAACCGTTGGCGGTATTCCCATATCCTGTGGTGTTGTAAAAAAGCGCCTGATAACCGCTGGCGGTATTGTAGTCTCCTATAGTATTGGAATAAAGTGCAGTCACTCCATTGGCTGAATTGAAGCCTCCGGTGGTGTTGAAATAAAGCGTGTGATAACCATTGGCGGTATTGTTATTTCCAGTAGTGTTGGAAAAAAGCGCCTGATAACCATTAGCGATATTGGCGCTTCCAGTGGTGTTGGTATAAAGCGCCTGATAACCGTTGACGGTATTGTTGCCTCCCGTTGTGTTGCTCCTTAATGTTTGATAGCCCAGGGCTGTATTATTGATACCTGTATTTACAGAAGCGGTAGTAGAGCCGCGCAGTGCCTCATAACCAACTGCTACATTAGTATTAATAAAAGGAATAGAGGTATTATTGGCATAACGCATTGCATTATAACCAATAGCAGTTGCATCGCTTCCTGCTACACTGGAATAAAGCGTATAATATCCGTTGGCGGTATTATTGTTTCCGGTGGTGTTGGTATAAAGTGCCTGATAACCGTTGGTGGTATTGTTGTTTCCGGTGGTGTTGGTATAAAGCGCATAACTTCCGTTGGCGGTATTTGAGTCACCGGTGGTGTTGGAATAAAGCGCCAGATGGCCATTGGCGGTATTGTGGTATCCTGTGGTGTTAGCATAAAGTGCATTCGCTCCGTTGGCTGTATTCCAGTTTCCTGTCGTATTGGAATAAAGCGCAGAATAACCGTTGGACGTATTGTTGAATCCTGTAGTGTTGTTACGGAGGGCATTCGATCCGTGAGCTGAATTGTAGTATCCTGATGTGTTCAAATAAAGTGCATAGACTCCATTGGAGGTATTGTTGTATCCTGTAGTGTTGGTATAAAGTGCATACACTCCATTGGCGGTATTGTCGTTTCCTGTGGTGTTATAATAAAGTGCATATACTCCGTTGGCGGTATTGTAGAATCCGGTGGTGTTGGAATAAAGCGCCTTCACTCCGTTGGCGGCATTGGAGTATCCTGTCGTGTTAGAATAAAGCGCAGAATATCCATTGGTGGTATTCCAGACTCCTGTTGTGTTGTTAAAAAGCGCATAACTTCCATTGGCGGTATTCCCATATCCTGTGGTGTTGGCTTTGAGCGCATTAAATCCCAATGCCGTATTCTCATAACCCGAGGTATTGGCCAACAAAGACTTGGAGCCCACTGCGGTATTCTTAATGGCATGATAGTTCTCTGAAGCACTGAGTCCGTTATTGTATAAGGCAGAATCGCCTACAGCAACAAGATTACTGCGGGTTGTATTAGAGTATAATGCTTTGTTGCCTATAGCAATATTTGAAAAACCTGTGGTATTGGAATAAAGAGCATTTGACCCATTCGCAGTATTGCCAGCGCCGGTGGTATTTAAATAAAGCGCGGCATATCCGTTTGCGGTATTGTTGGCTGCTATGGTATTGGAATAGAGCGCATACGTGCCGGTGGCGGTATTGTAGTTTCCGGTGGTATTGGAATAGAGCGCCAGATAGCCATTGGCCGTATTGTGGTATCCTGCGGTGTTGGTATAAAGTGCATTCGCTCCGTTGGCTGTATTCCAATTTCCCGTGGTGTTTGAATATAGCGCAAAATAACCGCTGGAAGTATTGTTATATCCAGTAGTGTTGTTACGGAGGGCATTCGATCCGTGAGCAGCATTGTAGTATCCTGTAGTGTTGTTACGCAGGGCATAAGTTCCGCTGGCAGTATTACTTATTCCAGTAGTATTGAAATACATAGCACCTCTTCCGGTTGCTGTATTGTCATATCCGGTAGTATTAGTAAAAAGGGCGTCCTTTCCGGTTGCGGTATTGAAGTTTCCGGTTGTATTTGATCGAAGTGCACTCGTCCCGATAGCGGTATTTGAATTGCCTGTCGTGTTAGAATAACCGGCATCACTGCCATTGAATGTATTATACACTCCTCCACCCAATGCATTATTTACTCTTCCTGCATTCAATCCGATAAATGCATTGAATGTGGTATCAGAATGAAGCCACAATCGATCATTTCCGAGGCTGTTTCGCAGTTTAATTAACGGGGCAGTATTGCTTTGAGTACCATTGGCATCAATGATGAGTTGCGAAATATTAGCAGCTCCTTTCACATGCAGCTTGCCTGCCGGAGTTGGAGTGCCGATACCAATGTTTTGAGAAAATGAGAAAATGAAAAAATGAAGAAATGAGAAAATGAAGAGAAGATGGATGAAATTATTTTTCATAATACTTATTTATTAACCTTTTTCTAATTGTTCGTCACTAATTAATGCTTCTAATTGTTCAATGCGTTTTGTAAGTGTTTGAATAATGACATCTTGCTCATCATTTCTGACAGATAATTCTTGCGCTGCTTTCACGAGTGGTACAACAAAAGAAGCATACTGTAAGCTGTAAAGCTTATCATTCCCTGCAGGGGCTTGTACTCCGTTAAAATCATAATAGCTTGTTAAGGCAGCTAGTTCAACTTCCTGAGCAATGAAACCGGATTGTGTGATCCTTTCAATATCATATTTACCTTCCCATTGTGCGGTATCTGATATACCACAAATGATATTTTGCCGATGAATGTTCAGATTGTATGTCACAGGATTTAGTTTATTGATAAACGACAATCCGGGAACATTGCTTTGAATGTTATCCTTTATCCGCTGATCACTGTAGAGAAACCATCCCGTCTCTCCGCCAACCCATGAAACACTTGAATTGCCTATTTCAACTCTATTGCTATTGCTGGCAACTTGACCGGCATTATAGCCTAAGGCAGTAAGGTTGGAGGGAGTTGTTCCGGAACTATTACCTGCATTGGCGCCGATGGCGGTATTGTAGTCGCCCATGTCGAGGTGATGGAGTGCTGAGGCCCCATAGGCTGTATTGGATGCTCCGTCGATGTTGTTATTAAGCGCAGATGATCCGGTGGCTGTATTAAATGATCCTATGGAGTTATCTCCAAGTGCATTCATTCCGTTAGCGGTATTGGAGACTCCTGAAATGTTGGATTTTAATGCACTCGCTCCATTTGCTGTATTGCTGTATCCTGTAGTGTTGGAATAAAGAGCCTCATGACCCATAGCTGTATTGCCTACTCCCGATGTATTGTTTTTCAGCACCGATACTCCGTTAGCGGTATTGGAGAATCCGGTGGTGTTGGACAAGAGTGCACCATTTCCGTTGGCCGTATTTTCTGACCCTGTCGTGTTGGAGAAAAGCGCGTCCCGACCAATGGCCGTATTGAAGTTTCCGGTGGTATTGAAAACCAACGCATTCAATCCAACGGCAGTATTGGAGTGTCCTATGGTGTTGGATAAAAGTGCACCTTGTCCGTTGGCGGTGTTCCAATATCCTGTGGTGTTGGAATACAGTGCATCTCTTCCAGTGGCAGTATTAGAATATCCTGTAGTGTTTTGTACAAGTGCATTCAATCCATTGGCGGTATTCGAGTGTCCCGTGGTGTTGAACTTAAGGGCAGATATTCCATGAGCGGTATTGTAGTAGCCTATGGTGTTTGAATACAGCGCTTCAACTCCGATGGCGCTATTCCAATATCCTGTCGTATTGGAATAGCCGGCATCTCTTCCGAGGAATGTATTATTAGTTCCTCCTCCGGCTGCGTTATTCACTCTACCTGCATTGAGTCCGATAAATGTATTGTTTACGTTATCCGAATGAATCCACATCAGGTCTGTGCCCAAACTATTCCGCAGTTTCATGAGTGGGGAAGTATTGCTTTGTGTACCATTGGCATCAATGATGAGTTGCGAAATATTAGCAGCTCCTTTCACATGCAGCTTGCCTGCCGGAGTTGGAGTGCCGATACCAATGTTTTGCGACCAGGAGCTGGGAATGAGGAGTAACTGATAGGTGATGAATAAGGCAAGTATTCTCTTCATGATCTCTGAATCATTTGATAGCGTATTGATAAAATCTGACGTTTTATAATTGGAAATTACATCAAGTGTATTCACATTTTCCGACCAATCTCACGAACGGTGGGTTTGCTTGTGTATGTGGAGAAGGAAAGCGGTTAACGGCGAACGGAAAGAAGAAGATAGTCGTTCACGATTACCGATTACCGATTACCGTATTATACTCCAGCTGGCTCATCCTTATCAACAACTCATCAATGAGAATTTGTTGGTCATGCACCTTTGTCATCAATTGTTCATTTTGTTTTTTCAACTCCTGTATTCCAATCAATGCAATACCTGACGGATCGACAGTACTGATACTACGATCATCATTCTCAATTCCCAATCCAAAGAGTTGTTTGAATTGTTGTGCCATAGGACCAATATGAGTTTCCCGAACAGGAGTTCCTCTGTAATCCCATTGTTGAATGTCAAGCAGAGAAATTTTATAAAGAATATCTATGCCATCAACGGAAATCAATTTGTCTTTGAGTGACAAGTCCGAAGCGTTAGTCCATGTCCCACCCGCACTGAGATAACCTTCATTTCCGTTCGCTGCTGAAGTCCCTACCTGTAAGGCTTTACTCGCATCATTGGTGGATCGTGCAAATGACCAGGTCAAAGTATTGAAGTCTCCAAAAGCCATTGAATTGCTGCTGCCAGCGATAGTATTGCTGCCAATCGCTGTGGCATTATAGATTCCTGTGTTTTGGACATCTGCATAATTTCCCAAAGCAGTGTTATTACTTTGCGCGGTATTTCCGTAAAGTGCGCCTTGTCCTATGGCAGTATTAAAGCTTCCTGTATTATTATATAACGCGGCCTGTCCAAGAGCCACATTGCCATCTCCAGTTGAGTTTGTATAGAGTGCTTCGTGGCCCATACCCGTGTTAGAATATCCACTCAAATTGGATTTACCGGAAAAAGAACCCACAAAAGAATTTGAATTCCCTATGGAATTTGCGAAACCGCAATTGTCGCCGATAAAGGTGTTGGCTGACCCGGTGGTATTGTTCCTCCCAGCCGATGATCCGATAAACACACTGCCATTCACCTCATTTGCTCTGCCTGCATCTATGCCCACAAGTGTTGTCCACGAACCGAAATTATTGATTCCTGCACCTGTGCCAATGATCGTATTAAAGCTGGAATTGCTGAAAGAGGAAGCGCTGTCTCCCATCGCGACATTCCAAGATCCGGTCGTGTTCTGTTCGAGTGCAGAAACCCCATTTGCTGTGTTGTGGGACCCGGTTGTATTGAAAAACAATGCAGAATATCCATGCGCAGTATTATTATTTCCGAGAGAGTTGGAATACAGAGCTATACCACCGCTCGCGGTATTATAGTTCCCGGAAGTGTTTAAAAACATCGCCGAATACCCCTGGGCAGTATTGTCGTGCCCGATGGTATTGTAACTCAACGCTCCACTTCCACTTGCTGTATTTCCATCTCCGCTCAGATTTGAATACAATGCTCCATTGCCATGGGCGGTATTATTATCCCCGGAGGTGTTTCTATACAGGGCTTTGTACCCATTCGCAGTATTACTAAAACCGTTGGTATTGTAATTAAGAGCAGAGGACCCAACCGCAGTATTGTAGCCTCCGGTGCTGTTGTGATACAATGCGGAGTCTCCGATCGCTACAAGGTTACTACGGTATGTGTTGCTATACAGGGCATAACTGCCAAGGGCTACACTTGAAACACCTGTTGTGTTGGAATACATTGCCTGATACCCTGTCGAGGTATTGGCATTTCCGGTGGTGTTGGAATAAAGTGCAGACCTTCCGTTAGCGGTATTGTAGGCTCCTGCGGTATTGTTATTAAGGCTGTAAGATCCGTGGGCGGTATTATTGAATCCTGTGGTATTGTTGGCAAAGCTATAAGAGCCGTTGGCGGTATTGTTGGTTCCTGTGGTATTGGAATACAGTGCACCCACTCCATTGGCAGTATTGGCGTATCCTGTGGTATTGGAATAAAGTGCATTATTTCCGTTGGCGGTATTGGCGTATCCCGTGGTGTTGGAATTAAGCGCAGACTTTCCATTAGCGGTATTGTAGTCTCCTGTGGTATTGTTATTAAGGCTGTAAGCTCCGTTGGCGGTATTGTTGTCTCCTGTTGTGTTTTCACGACCTGCATTATCACCCACAAATGTGTTATAGGTTCCTGATGTGTTTTTCCTTCCTGCAGAAGAACCGATCAGGACACTGCCAAGAGCCTGGTTTACTCTTCCCGCATCAATACCGATAATTGTCACCCAAGAGCCTGTATTGTTTTTCCCGGCACTAGCTCCAATCACAGTATTATAAGAACCATTCCCGATATAAGAGGTACTATCTCCGATGGCTACATTTTGTACACCACCGAGGTTTTCCCGAAGTGCATAAGCACCATTGGACGTATTGCCGTATCCTGTTGTATTAGAGAACAAGGACTTATATCCGTTGGCGGTGTTGTTATAACCGGAGGTGTTAGAATAAAGCGCCCTGTATCCGTTGGTTGTGTTTTCATATCCTGTATTGACCTGTCCGGAGCCATCACCGACGAACGTATTTCCTTCCAGGCTGATGATTTCAATCCTGGGATCGTTGTTCGCATTTTTCTTTATAATGACTTCCTGGGCGAATGAGATATTAAACGGCAGGAAAAAAAGGGATGTCCAAATGATTTGTCGTAGCGCTATCCTTTTCATAATCTGAAGATCGTTTTGATGGTGGATGATAATTCCGGTCTTTTTCTATTTGAAAAATACGTCAGATAAAAAGAGGTTTTTACCCAATCTCACCAACGGCGTCCTTCATTGTACGAACGGTTTAGTCGCTTATAAATAATGTTTGCCTCGGATTGTGTTTACGGCCACGATGTTTGGTAGTCTTTAAACCACGATGGTTCGCCTACTTTACAGGGCAAATTATCAGAAGAAATTAAAGCTGATTTTTTCGGACTACCTTAGGCTTGCGTAATCGCGGAGGCCTGGGCGAGATAAGGGAAGATAGTTTAACACCACTTGTTTCACAAGCTAATATATTTAATGACCCTTCATTGTATGGATTAGCCCCCCAGTTCCAACTGATTCCGTATCAATGTATAATAGGATCCTCTTTGTTCAATCAATTTGAGGTGAGATCCGGATTCAATGATTTTTCCCTGGTCCAATACGATGACCTGATCTGCATTCATCACTGTACTTAAGCGATGAGCTATGATGATTACCGTTTTGTTTTTAAAATAGAGATTCAGATTGTCCATGACCTTCTTTTCATTGACAGCGTCCAGAGCGCTGGTAGCTTCATCGAGAAATAAATAATCAGGGTCCTTAAATACTGCTCTCGCTAATAATATACGCTGAGTCTGACCGGCGCTTAATGAATTGCCTTCATCACCTACTTCCGTCAGGAATCCCAAAGGAAGTGCTAATATGAATTCATCACAATTGGCAATTTGGGCCGCTCTCATGATTTTATCAAAATCCTGCTCCTGCCCCATGGAAATGTTAGAGGCAATTGTTCCACTGAAGAGTTGTCCGTCCTGCATGACGACTCCGCACTTCTGACGCCATGCCCCGTGATGAAGATTGAGGAAATTTATTTCCCCAAGGTATATGGAGCCATGAGAGGAATCGTAAAATCGGAGTAATAATTTCATCAGCGTAGTCTTTCCACTTCCACTGGCTCCTACAATAGCAGTAATTTTACCCGCCGGAATGACCATTGAAATTTCTTTTAATACAGGTTCCAGTTGTTCACTTCCATAACCGAATGTCAAATCTCTGATGATAATATCCTCCTGGTCGGGAATAGCACTCACTGACTTCACATCTTCCGGATCTTCATCTTTCTGGACAAGGACATCATTGATTCGTTCCAGTCCTAACCTGGCATCCTGCCATGATGTGATCAATTGTCGCAATTGTTCAAGTGGACTATTCAATTGACCCACAATCATCGTTATAGCGAACATCGTTCCGAGTGTTATAGAATCATTCATGACATATCGGGCAGCCAGAAAAGTAATGATCACCGCTGTGCCTTGCCTGAAAATAGACGAACCGACATTCTGATATTGTCCAATGGTCAGCGCACGGATCTTTAATTTGTAGAGTTCACCCTGGATTTTTTCCCATTCCCATCTTTTCTGTTGAGTGCTATTGCTGATTTTCAAGTCCTGGATGCCGTACATGATTTCGATCACCTTGTTATTTTCCTTCGAATACAAATCGAAAAATTTAAAATCGATCTTCCTTCTTTTCGCTAAATACAAGAGCGTCCATATAAACCCTCCGACACAACCAAGCATAAATACAATGAAAATGAAAACACTATAGACAGCCAGAACAACACTGAGCACTATAAAATTGACTAATGAAAAAATACTACTCAAAGACGAAACAGTCAATAGATTTTCAATGCGGTGATGATCACTCATACGCTGCATCAGGTCCCCCGCGATATGCTTTTCAAAAAAAGGAATGGGAAGCCTCAGCATTTTTGAAAGGAAATCTGAGACCATTGAAATATTGATTCGTGTCCCCATATGCAGCAATAGCTTGCTTCGAACAATCTCTGCAATGCTGTTACCTGCAAACAATACAAGTTGCGCAATCAGGATGAGATATACAAAACTGAGATCATGAAGGTTAATTCCTTTGTCCACGAGAGCTTGTGTCAAAAATGGAGTCAACAACATAATTCCACTGCCGATAAACATCATAACCAGCAACTGGTAGAAAATCTTTTTATGCGGTGTGAAATATTTCCAAATCTGATGGAGGTTTACTTTTTTTATCAAGCCATCCATTTGAGGCTCATCATAAAACGCCGGGGTTGGTTCGAGGAGAAGACAGTATCCAATTTCTTTCGACAATTGTTTGCCGGACATGTCAGCAAATCCTTTATTCCTGTGTTCTGTTCCTTCTATCCATTGCTCTTTAAATTCTTCCTCAGTATAAGTAATGTATCCGGTAGCGGGGTCTGCAATATAAAATGATCCTTGTTTATCAGGTTTCGGTGTTTTATAAACGACGACAAAATGGGTTTCCTTCCAGTGTAAAATAACAGGACCATCCTGCACGATTTCTTTCATTTGCCTGAGGTCCATCTTTGCCCCAATACTGTGAAGTCCTATGGACTCAGCAGCTTCACTGATACCTAACAGTGAAACGCCAACTTTCGTAATGTGACATTTGTCCCGTAAAAAGCCCAAAGCATATTTCTGGCCATAATACTCAGCCACCATCTTCAGGCATGCCGGCCCGCAGTCGCGTGCCCCCAATTGATGTGTGAATGGAAACTTCATGGCCTATGCTTTAAATTCTTCTTTCACCTTTTCTACAACCTTGTTTTTCGCCATGGCGATTTGTGATTCATAATATTTGAGAAGATGACTGTACAAGACGAGTTCGATCTTCCTTTGATTGCTCACAAACATCCGGTTGACCAGCATGTGCAGATAGCTTGGCATCAGCTTGTTCAAACTATTCATATCATTGTGAATGGATGGCGCTGCTAAAACTTGCTCAATAGCCGACCGGTAATTTGTGGTAATGTTTCTAAAAACATGAATTCCCTTCCACGCATTCTCATCCTCTAATTCCTCTTCATTCATCAATTGACGAATGAGTATTTTATTATTATAAAACCGTTCGGCTATTTTCCTTTGAGCAGGCGGTTCAATTTTGAATTCAAGCGAAAATAATTTTTGCAGTTCTTTTATTAAATCCCGTTTTTGTTCCAATGAATACCCGAATTGGTAGAGAAATAAATCAATGGCCTTAAATGCAACCTTCCAGCGATATTGTTCACCCTCATCCCCGCTCAACATGGACAGGAAGTTCAATATCGAAACTGACTGATGATAGAAAATATCTTCACTGGCTTCCATGGTGTCACACCCATATCTTTCTAACTCACGCTGATACGTTTCGAATGAAAGGTTGCTAATTGTTTTATTGACCATGAATGGTCGAAGCAATTCCTGTAACCGTTGTATCACGTCGATCCAGAATCCTGGTTGCCGGTCATTATAGAATCTGATTCGAAGATGATTACCTGAGTCGTGATAGCGCAGGAAGAAATATTTCTCAATCGTTTTTGCAGCAAGTAACTCTTCTGTAAACGGTTTCAGCACCTCACACAATAACCTCTCAGCAGTTTTAGTGCCGCAATAGATTTTGGCAAAAAGCCATTCAGAACCTACAGGAAAAATTCTCTCCGGTTGCTTAACAAGCTGTCTGACGGGCACTTCCTTTTGTGTTGTGAATGGAGTTTTTATTTTCTTGCTGAAAGTCAGTACAAATTCTCCGGCATGATGTCCGTCAGAGCTTTTAATCCAGCATTGACCTGGAACATCATTAGACTCAGTAAGCACCACTGCCCCTATTTTCTGTACTTCCTGCAAGAGGAGACGGATACATAAGATATTCCTCAGATGAAGCATCAATTCATTATCCCCCTGTGTCAGTAAAATATACTCAGGCAGATTTTTCTTTTCAGCCAATTCAACGAATGATGAAATAATATCGGCATCTTTTTTTTGAAGACAATCTTTAATATCATCTTTTGTTAAAAGCCACCGGGCCCTCGAAAGAATATATTTACCATAACTGATCCGGGGCAAAAAAGGACGATTCTCCAGGATGCCCCACTGCCAGCCAACATGACCCACCTGCTGGTATTGCAGATCACATAGAAACTGATACACAGGAAGCGTCGTCATGCTAAAATTATGCGCCGTCGTCATCCGCGGAATGACTCGCTTACCGAGTCGGTTAGAACGTAAAAGCACTTTGTCATTTTCTATTCCAACCAACAAGTCTGTAACCGGGATCTGGAATTCACGACTCAACTGTGTCCCGCATAAATACGGAATCTCATAACCACGCAAAACAGGCCTCATGAGGATATTCCCAATACGCGATTCAGGAAGATGGACGATTTCGGCAAATATGCTTTCCGGATGATGAGCTTCTTCATTTCTTAATACAGTCTTTACTAATTCTTCAATGTCAGGATTCAGGTGGCAAAATCGGCCGAGGAGATTGGCCCCCGACGGACCTGATGGAGATTGCACTGCGATTCTGTAATTCCCCTGAGCGATATCTGCAGCAGATGGTGCATATACTTTCATCATTATAAAAATGGAATCAGGCATATGCGTTGGATTAAATTCCTTCGCAGAGAGTTGTTCAATTGTTTTAGGATCAATCAATACTTCGGTCTTGTGCTGATCTATAGCTTGTTGGTATAGTTGCCATTTGAATGCTTCTGCATCTGCGATTTGTGTTGAATAGACAGTTGCTTGTCCATTCCCAATAGGCAGATGGTCGATCAAGGGTGATTCCTCCATTCCACTTGTAGCAAACTTGCCATAGCCAATCCCGGATTCTGTATCCAAAACATCAACCAGCGGCACCCATTGATCATCGTAACGGTTCCGGAAAGCATTTTTAAAATCAGAAAAGGAATCCCTTACCGGAGAAACAGATGAAAGCAAATGCAACAAACTTGCAGCGGATAATAATTCGTCACCGATTTTCCTATTTAATGTACAATCAGATGATTTGCGATAGGCATCTACCTGAATCAGTGTCTTCAGGTGAAGCGGAATTCCCAGTGGTTCTAAATGCCCGGCAATGCGATGATAAATTTCTGTTTTATCATGGTTTTCTTCACTGGACAATTCATTAAATTCCTGCACAACTTTCTCAAACTGCAGTACATATTTTTCAGTATGTTGCAACGATTTAAGTTTTCGCAACATCAATGTGAAATAATCTTCGCCTGTTACATTCGGTTCTAATTCACTTACGATGACCTGGCTTTCGATGAGTTCATAGATAAATTCAAGCGCTTCTTCATCTGTTATTTCATGATCTATTATTGTGTGCGCTAGCATAGCGGGTGAACAACCTTCACGAGCCTTAGAAATTATTCTATCCACATATTCAGATTGCTCAATCTGCACCAGGTGATAACTGCGTCCTGCATCTTCCCGGAATCGGTATTCAATATATCTCAATTGATCACCGAGCAAGTAGAGCGATGTATTTGGGTAGAATAAAAGTTGGTCGCGTATTTCTTTTTGCCTGAGCAAATGCGTATGCACCTGGCAGACATAGTCCATATCGAGACGGCCATGACGTTCCACTGCATTGAGCCCATCAAGATGGATCCCGGTTTTATTTGATACTGTCCCTGAAGTACAAGTTGCGAAAAGTCCGTAAGGAGTGCAACGTGTACACGACCGGATCATATACTTAAGAAGCGCGAGTTCTGTTTTCTCTTTTTTCTCGGCGTTTTCGATTTTATTTTCAAGCCACAATTTCAATTGCTGATACAAGTCGGGGGAGCCAATAAGCAAAGCTTCCTGCGCAATCGGTTGAAGATAAAATTGACGCAATGAAGCCAATAATGATTCTTTAGTATGCTCCATGTCATTCTTTCCCTCCGTTGTCCAATCAAAAAAAACTTCTATAGGAAAAAGCGGAGTGCGGAGGATGAAAGATTCATGCGCCTGATACCATTCCCCGAAGTAGTTTTTCCATTTAGACATTGGCCAGAAAGATTATATCCCAGTCAGGATTGATATCATACAGGTAAGACAGGTAAACAAGTGCTATGCCTGCACTGCCATCGAGCAATGAATATTGCGGAGTCAGTTCAAAAATATTTTTCTCTTCATTGAATGAACGGAAAAAATATCCGCCTGCTCCTTCGCCCGGTTTGTAAAATTCCTGATGCGTAATGTCAAGCCATTTCCGGGAGGCATTTTTAAATATTTCATTTTTCGTCAGGTTATAGAGACGGTGGTACAAATGCACCAACCCCACAGTGCCATGACAAAAAGGAGCGTCGGTGCAGCCGGAATTTTCAAATGAGCGATGTGTTGTTTTCAACGCGACTTCAATTCCCTTGTTTTTCCATTCGTCATTTTGCAATGCAATGCCGCAATGAATAAGCGCAAACGCCATGCACAAATCACCGTAGCACCATGCAAGCCGTGAATTCGGTTTTTCTATTTCTTCCTTTGGAATTACATCAACAGCAATCGGAAAACAGTACACATCATCAGCGTATGAATGCTCCAATAAAAAAGGAAGTGAGGCTGAGATAATTTTTTCAATTTCATTTTCCCTGATTCCTCTTGCATATACCTGTGCAAGAAAAGAAAGCACCCCGGGCATTCCATGCGCCATGCCGAAGTTGTAATTATCATTGCTGTATTTTCCGTAGCCGGGAGTAATCCAGACTTTGTATTCACCAACTTCTGTTCGCATCTCTGCAAGATGGTCAACAATTTTTTCGAGATACTTTTTATCCGCTGTTTCTTTATTGCGCTCGAGAAAATAAATACCAAGGCCTGTCATTCCATGCAGAGGATCCCAATGAACAGTTCTGAAATCCTCTTCAACGCCCTGGCCAATAAATTGATCGAGGTCTGAAAGATTCAAATCATCTTCGTCATCAAGGATTCCGAGATTTCGCAAATGCTGAAATACGAATGCAATTCCGGCCACACCGGCTGACATATTATAATTCAGTTCTTCATTCGATAACGAGTCACTTAGTTCGTCCAGATAATCAAACGTGGCTTGTAAATAATTCTTTTCAGGAAATGATTTTGAGAGATACGCAAAAAGCAAGGTGATGCCGGCCTTTCCTCCAAGC
>DATDQA010000045.1:0-34184 GCA_035292505.1 Saprospiraceae bacterium
CGATAACGCAAAGTTCGGGCGACCCCTGTCTCGCCGGCAGTCAGGCCTGTGGTGTGTTCACCCTGGGCAAGTACAAGTTGGATTTATCGCACGGAGCTGCACCCATGGAAATTCCGAAAGCAATGCTCGTGGAAAGTATGAAGAGCGGGCTGTCCTTTGCAGGCACCGCCGAATGCCCCGGCACATTTGAAATTGTCAATTTGCAACTCAGTGTTGATGCTGCAGGCGATGCAAAGTACACTTACGACTATGAATTAGTACAGAAGATGCAATCCATGGAAGACTACATGCTTGCGAGATACTTCAATGGTGCGGAAATGCTGCATTTCAACAATATTCAGGTGAAAGACTCTGCAGGAGAAATAATCACGATAGTCACTGTGGGTGTGGTAGTGAAGTAAGTAGGTAAGCCACATGTTCGGGGTACGCGGTACGAGATACGGCTACCACTTACTACTCGCATCTTGAAGTTTGCAACTTCTGCTTCCCATCCTTTAACCCTCTAGGTCTATAAGGGCTCTCTCTGGTCGCACACGAAAGAAACATTAAAGAGATTTTATTGCATTTGCATGGTGCTATCCTGACGTGCAAGCGATTTGATCACTGTCATCAGAGAATCTTCCTGATAAATTACTTCCAGGATTAGGGTTCCGTCTTCTGACCAGCTACGCATAGGACCATGCTTCTTTCCGTTTTCAAAATAGATGACGCGCTGTAATACACCGGAGGGAAGCCACATGCTATCGGTTCCAGTCTGAATCCCTTGAAAAAACTCCTGGGTTTCTTTCTTGGTACCATCTGGATAGAACCAGATCGTCCGGCCTTCCTGCAAGTCATTGACAAATATGCGCTCGCCTTTGACTTTACCATTTGCATGATAATCAACCATGAGTCCTTCTTTCTTGCCATTCACTTCAAAATGCCTGCGGGACACAGATCCGTCTTCAAAGTACTGCAGGACTTCTTTTGGTTTAGGATCACAACTGGGAATAGAGAGAAGGAAAGCCAGGCAGCATAAAAAAACAAGTCCCCGAAAAGACATCTTCGGGGACTTGTTATTCACATCTGATGTTTTCAGAATTAGTTCTTCCAAGGCAGCGCGTTGATTTTACGTCCGATCACTGTGCCGAAGCGCACGCCTTCATCGGAGTCCATACGCCAATGTACACCGAGCAATACACGCGACCATGCATTTTCCAAAGCCATTTCATAGAAACTTCCAAATGTCCGTGGCGTACCCTCAAACTGGGTACGACCCTGGTGGCAGCGATCAGTCATACTATATGCATAACCGAATACACTTGCCAATGCTTCTGCTCCTGCTGCGCCCATTGTAGAGTGACCAGAAGGATATGCAGGAAAGGAAGGACTAATGCCTTCTTCTCCTGTCAATGGATTGTCCAGATTCGGTTTGTAGTTAGGATCGATATACGTCTGGATGTATGTCACAGGGCGTTCAACATTGTAGATGTATTTTGAGTGCCAGCACCCAACGGCTGCATCGTTCAACGCCATGCCGACTTTTGCATATGTCTCCAGAGCTGTCTCGAGATTTGCGTTTTCGTGTACAATGACCTGACTTGCGACCGCAACCCAACGTGGGCCCGGGCTGAACGTCAGATTGACAAGGTCATCACTCCAGAATTCTCCGATCCATTCTGTCTCGTAATCCAGGGCAGCATTCTTCGTATAGGTCTGCAATGCCTGCGAGTAGTACTCTGAATGCACATTTGTTTCATACCGCATCTTATAATACCCAGTGGGATCCCAGGCCACTTTTTCATCAGCAGTAATTGCGAAGGTGCGGGCACGACCAAAGAATGGCCCCATCCCTGCACCAGGTCCAGGAAGGGTAGCTACCCAATCACCAGGTGCATCATAATGCTCCTGCCAATTATAGGTCTCACCTGTGCTATAGTTACCAAATGGATTCTTGTAAGCATCATGGCCATAAGGATCTGTTATGGACCAGTTCCACATTGCTTCACCTATAGATTTACCATAGGCTATTGAGGCAGTAAATCTTTCTATACCGGCTTCGGCCTGAAATTTTGCATTGTAGTTTGAAACCAATGCATCCCATTGGACCCTGGCATCAGGATGTGGATCAGGGAAGAAATATGGCATCATTTCAGAATAGACACCATGTACCACAGACGGCCAGTGGTATGTCACTGTCGGATCAGGATCAGGCAGATTAAGGCCTGAATACCGGAATTTCAAGGAGTTATAATCGGGCATCCCAGAAACACAAGCTTCATATGCTGCGAGCCCTATATATGCAAGAGCACGAGGAGCCGGACCGGGACGATACCCAGTTGCATACCGTTCTACTTGCAAAAAAACATGATTCCATGCTACCTGGATCTCAGCAGGATTATCACTCACGAGGTTCGTATCATCATCCAATGGATTTATCAAGGGCTCATCGCCGCACGAGGAGATTAAAAGCACCCCGGTCAAAGCCATCAAGACAAGAAAGCGGGTAAGACTTAAATTGTTCATAGACTTGTGTTTATCTTGAGATTACTAATTCCGTACCTAATATCCAAAAAGCCGGCCAAAGTTAAAAAGTTAAGGATAACCACGGCCACCCCAACTGCATTAGAATTTCCTTAGAACCTCCGTAAAAAAACTCTACCGGCTCAGGACACGTAATTTTACGACAATTTTGAAGCCACATGAAGATTTTGCTCATTGAAGACGAAAAAAAAGTCGTTCAGTCCCTGAAGCAAGGCCTGAATGAGCACCAGATTGAGGTCGATTTCGCTTACGACGGCCTGACCGGCAGCCAGTTGGCAGAGCAAAATGCCTATGATGTCATCGTCTCCGATGTGATCATGCCTGGGCTGAACGGGTTTGACCTCCTGCACCGTCTGAGAAAGAACCAAATCCGGACGCCCGTCCTGATGTTAACTGCTCTGGGAGAAACAGACTATAAGGTGCAGGGTCTGGACGCCGGAGCAGACGATTATATGGTGAAGCCCTTTGAATTCAAAGAGTTGCTCTCACGCATTAAGGCTCTGGCACGGCGCAGCACAGAAGGAGCTGCCGTATCGACGCTGACCTTTGCAGACATTGCGATGAACCTTACGACACGTGAGTGTGTGAGAGATGGCATACGCATTGATCTGACTCCGAAAGAGTTCTTATTGGTTGAATACTTTTTACGTAATCCCCAGAGGGTCATCTCCAAAGCGGAACTGGCCGAAAAAGTGTGGGATATTACCTTTGATAGTAATAGTAACGTCGTAGAAGTGTATATCAATTACATACGAAACAAGATTGACAAACCCTTTAAGAAAAAACTCCTTCACACTGTTTTCGGTGCAGGATATATTCTGAAAGATGAATAATTGAGGTTTTCATACTATGCAAATCAGAAACAGACTGACCATTCAGTTCCTCATCATTGTCGCAAGCTTATTGTTGGTTGCGATGGGATTCATTCATGTACAGTTCAAAGCGTATCTCGAGCGAGAGCATTATGCGAACCTGAGATCCAAAGCCCTGATGACTGCTGAGATGCTTCTGAATAAAAAACAACCTATTTCACCAGAAGCAAATGAGGATGAACACACCAATCTGTCCACAAATTCGGAGAACATTACTATCTATAGTAACGCCTTTAAGCGCATTTTCAGCTTTTATCCTTCACCCGACACCGTTCATCTTTCCGTGCTTAAGGAAATCGGGCTGAGGAAGGAAGTGCAATTCACCAGAGGAAAATTCAAGTCGCTCGGACTCTATTATACCAATCAATTCGGAAACGGTTTTTACATCATTACCGATGGAATTTTCAATCCTGTGCATCTGGCGACACTGAGCCGGATTCTTGTGATTGCATTCTGCCTGTTGATTGCTGTGGTAGCTGCCGGTGGTTGGTTCTTTTCAGGCCAGGCACTTGCTCCCGTGACACGTATCATGAATCAAATTGATGCGATACTTCCGCATGATCTCAGTCAGCGATTGGATCAAACCCGACACGCAGATGAATTGAGCAGACTTGTACATGCATTCAATAATCTCCTGGATCGCATTCAACATGTTTTTAAAAATCAAAAACTCTTTTTATCAAATATTTCACATGAATTAAAAAATGCACTGAGCGTCATCCAGTCACAACTTCAAATCAGTTTGGACAAAGACAGAGCGAAAGAAGAGTATCAAGTAACGTTGGATTCTGTACTTGATGATGTGAAAGAGCTCAGTGAAGTTTCCGATAAGCTGATGCAATTGGCAAAAATCAATGCAGACGATACACAAATTGTATTTGAAAAAGTCCGTATCGATGAACTCATCTGGCAGGCACGCGCAATGCTGATGAAGTCCCACCCTGAATATCAGGTCCATTTAGAGATGGAAAACCTTCCTGAAGATGTCGATTGCCTCGTCGTTTCTGGCAATGAACCATTGCTTCGGACTGCTCTCTTCAATCTGATCGAGAACGGCTGCAAATTCGGAATAGATAACCAGGTGCGTGTACAGCTGAGCCAGACTTCTCAGGGGAGCACCCAGGTAGAAATTTGTGACACCGGTCCGGGTATCTCCGCCGATGAACTTTCATTGGTATTTGAGCCATTTTATCGGAGCAACAATACTGCCTCCATCAAAGGTTCGGGTGTCGGCTTGTCTCTCGTGCATAGTATCCTGAAGCTGCATCAGGTAACCATGAAGGTCTCATCTCAACTCAATGCAGGCACCACGTTCAGATTGGAGTTCCCTTATTTCTCTCAAATGAAACCCGTTGCCTAGGTTACGATGGACATATTTTTTGTTACCCGGAGTGATCATGTTGATGCTCCTTGCCGGGTGTTTGCTTGACGTATGGCCGGATGATTTCAACAAGTTTTCCCGTGGTAAGGGTAAACCGGAAATTCAGCTCATTCAGGATTGGAACAAACATGCGTTGTTGGCCGAGCGTTACGCTGAGGGTTTCCGCATACCTGTGGTTGCCCGTATGTACGCATACCTGGGTATCGCAGCATACGAAACTGCTGCATGGAAGACACATGCACAATCTTATAATGGTCTGATTCCTGGATGGAGTAAACCAACTCTTCCCGATTCTATTTATTTGCCTATTGCCCTGAATACCTGTTACATGACAATGATGGAGCAGTTTTTTATACATGCTCCGCATGTTGTAGAGCAAGACCGCATACAGGTCCGGAATAAGTGGAGCAGGCATTTCGAGGGAGTGATCGAGCAATCACTCCTGAATCGCTCGGCAAAATGGGGTGAAGATGTGGCACGAGCTGTATTTGCATGGTCGGCAACAGACTCGCTTGGTCATCTGTCACATTTGCACAATTATGACCGGGCATTTGTAATTCCGGGAGCTCCCGGAAATTGGAAACCCTCTGAAGAAGAATATATGCCGCCGCTGCTTCCATTTTGGGGTCATGTGCGGACGTTCACAACATCTGTTTCTGAATTTCCTATACAACCGAAAATCCCTTATTCTGAAAGAAAAGGCTCTACATATTACAATCAGGTTTATGAATTATATGCATTGAGTTCTCCATTGTCCTATGAGAATAAATGGATCGCGGAATTTTGGAGCGACGATCATCCCGGACTTACTTTTTCACCTGCCGGAAGATGGATTTCGATTGCGATTCAGGTGATTGACCAGACCAGACCTTCAGTAGCGACGACATTGAAAACATATCTGAAAACAGGTATTGCACTTTCCGATGCGGCGGTCTTATGCTGGAATGGAAAGTTTCAGTTTCTCACAGAAAGACCCGAGACATTTATCCGCGATGTGATTGATCCGAAATGGAGGCCACTCCTTTCTTCACCACCCTTCCCCGGTTATCCGTCGGGCCATTCTGCCATGGGAGCTGCAGTGGCTGAAGTTCTGACGGATATCTATGGACAAAACTTCAGGATGACGGACCGAAGCCATGAGGGTCGCAGGGAATTCAAAGGTGACCCCAGAAGTTATGCGTCATTTTACGAGATGTCGCGAGAAAGTGCATTTTCGCGACTTGTCCTGGGCGTGCATATCAGAGCTGATTGTGAAGAGGGACTTCGGCTTGGTGTTTTGATAGGAAGAAAAGTTGCGGAGATACCTATCACCGATCTGTTGGCAGGCGGATCGCCTGAGTGATGAGACCTGATTGATTTATCCCTTGACATTCATTCCTATCCGCAATTTTTACAATTTTTCATTCGATCACTGAACATTCTGGAGATTAAGTATTTCTCAGTTAATATGAACCGCACCCTCCGACGTGGTCTGATGAAGACGTTCTGCACAATTCTTACAATCCTTTGTCTTCTCCTGATTGCTCCATATCTCCGCTATACTTCTTATATCCCAGAAGATAACAAGCCTTTTACTGGTAGTCATTGGTATAATCCCTATTCAGACATCAGCGACTCATTACTGCGCGCAAACTTTCACGCGCATAGCAGATCCTGGGGTGGACTTACCTGGGGTAAAAATTCTGCGGAAGAAGTCATTGAGGCTTATCAGGCACAGGGATATCAGATTCCTGTATTATCCAACTATCACAGGATCGCAGACAGCTCGCTCTATGAGGAGTCTGTCGTGTACATCCCTGCTTATGAGCATGGTTTCAATCTGAAGAAAATACACTGCCTGTGCATCGGAGCACATGAGACAAGCTTTGTCGAATATCCCTTGCATTTCTCAACGAATCTGACCACGCATGTCATTTATAACCTGCGAAGACATTGTGATCTGGTTGCTCTTGCTCATCCCGGTGCGCGTCGCGCGCATGAGCCGGACGAGATGCCGGCATTGCATGGTATGCAGCTCATGGAGGTAGCAAATACGCAGGGTGCACGCACTCTTTATTGGGATACGATGCTTTCAAGTGGACAACCGGTGTGGTTTCTTGCAAATGACGACAGCCACGATTTAAATGGTAGCGAAGCATTTATGCGTTGGAATATGATCTATGTCAATTCACCAACAGCATCCGAGGCCCTTGCATCCCTGAAACGCGGCAATCACTACGGTGTATCGAGTTACGATGGAGAATGTGAAGACAATCGACTGACTGAGTTTGAGTTTCACAGAGATACGTTGTGGATCACTCTGCGGGATATGTTCAACCGGCTGGATTTTATCGGACAGGATGGAGTGCAACTGCACAGCGTGAGTAGAAATACTACCGGATGGTATCTCCTGCGCGAGACAGATACCTATGTCCGCGCTGAAGTGCATCATGATCACTGTGTGATGTATCTCAATCCGGTCGTGCGTTATGATGGAGTGACATTACCTCAGGAAGGGATGTCTGCACCAGGACAAAATGAAGTGAAGACCTGGGTTGGACGACTACTATTTTTACTGTTATTTGGAATTGTGATCATTTGCTGGCGGAGGGTTATGCGTCGACTGACATGAACGCAGTCATGGATTTTAAAAACGGATATGATTCTAATTCAGGAAATACTGGTGAGCTCTGCCGTTGTCCAGGAGCAATTTGTCTGTCATCTTGAACGGTGTCAGGGAGCGTGCTGTGTAGGAGGTGACTATGGTGCCCCAATAGATGATGAAGAGATTCCTGTATTGACTGACGCATTCGAAGCAATCAAATCCTATATGGAGCCTTCAGGTGTTGCAGCAATTGAAAAGTATGGCGTGTATCAGTTGTACGATGAATCACGCTTCAAGGGAGTGACATTGCGTGAGGATATGGCATGTGCCTTTGCCCGGATTGATGTAAAAGGGATTGCGCATTGTACGATCGAGGAAGCATGGCAAGACGGAGTGACTACGTTCAGAAAGCCTATTTCATGTCATCTTTACCCCATCAGGGTACACAAGTCTGAAACCGATAATTTTCATGCACTCAACTATGATAAATGGAGCCTTTGTAGCCCGGCCTGCACACTGGGAAAACAGTTGCAGCTACCCTTGTATCAGTTTGTCCGGGAGGCGATTGTACGGAAATACGGTCAGGAATTTTACGACGAGCTCGACGACGTCGCCAGGGATATGAAAGGTCAAGTCTGATCCTGGCCGGGAAAGCTGCAGCCCGATGTATTTCAGAATGTTGCGGTTGTTATTTAATACCGGCTTGATCACTTGCCTGCCATATGTGGCCATCATCGCATGGTGTCCGACCGGTTGCATCATTCTGCAGACGTGACATTCTGAATTGTACCCGCTGATGTCGGTAATGCGTCAATTTGCGTTTGCTTTGAAGAATCGACAATGACAGCCTGCATTGTTTTATCCCTGCCGGCATAGGCAGGAATTTCCGCCAAGAAAGAGCGTAAGTAAAAATGAATATTAGCGCTCATTCGCCTGCCCGAATGGCACAGGCGGGCGTCTTTCGCGCCCATCTGCCCCAAAGGGATGCCTATGGCACCGAACAGGCAGGGATAACAAGAAAAGTGGGGCACAACCTGATGTCCTTGTTTTCAAAATCTCCGCTTTATCACGTACATTTGCCCCTCATTTTTTCAAAGGGGACGGATTCGGCGCTGTCTTTTTTAGATGGAGCAGGTATAGCACGCCGGAATTTGTCAACAAACTTTAGATCGGATTTATGGCTCTAATCAGTAAGATTCGCAACAAAATGTGGATGGTCATTATCCTGCTTGCGCTGGGTCTTGGCGGTTTTGTATTTATGGATATTTCGTCAAACAATAGTCTAAGGCGAAGTGGCGATCAGTTTAACGTTGGGAAAGTCAATGGGACAGAAATTGATTGGCTTGATTTTCAGCGCGCCCAGGAAGCTTTATATACAAATTCGACAGTTGATGTAAACAGTCAACGCGATTTTGTCTGGAGCTATTTCGTGGAAGACGCGATACTACAGAATGAGGCTGAAAAGAATGGCCTCAGCGTCGGCGAGGAGGAAATGAATGAATTACAATTTGGGACACGCCTGAGTCCTGTCGTACAGCGGAATTTTACCGACCCTAAAACTGGACAAGTGAATAGAGAATCACTGGAGAGTTTCAGGCAAGCGGCTCAGCAGGGAACTCTCGCTCCTCAATTCCAGAAAATATGGGAATTCCAACAGGAAGAGGTAGTGAAGGACAGGCTTGAAACAAAACTCACTGTACTTGTCAAGAAAGGAATTTATACGCCTACCTGGATGGCAGAAGACCAGCAAAAAGAGCTCAGTACCTCTGTCGACTTCAAATATGTCCTGATTCCATTCGACAAAATAAGTGATAGTGAGATCAAAGTGACTGATGCCGACTATGCTGCATATGTCAGTGAAAACCGTGCACAATACGAGCGCCAGATGGAAATGCGGGATGCCCGGTATGTCGTGTTTGATGTATTCCCGACTGCGGAGGATACCAGTGCTATCCTTGAAAGTTTCAATCAGGCCATCATCGATTTCAAAGGGGCCGAAGATGACTCTACGTTTGTTTCGTCGCGCAATGGTTCATATGATGTCAGGTATTTCAAGCCGAGAGAGCTCTCCGAAGCAATTTCAGATATCATTTTTGAAATACCGGTAGATAGTATCTATGGACCCTATATCGATGGCGACGCATACCATGCCGTAAAGGTATTGGATCGGCAAAGCATCCCTGATTCGGTGCGCTCCAGGCACATTCTGATCAGGGTTGAGACCCAAGAGGAAGTACCAGAAGCACTTGCACTTGTGGACAGTCTGCAAACAGTGCTTAAAGAGGATTATTCAAAATTCGATACGCTTGCAAAGCAATTCAGTGAAGATCCTGTCTCAGGTGCGAAAGGTGGCGATCTGGGTTTCATCGGTCTGGATGGCTGGGTAAAACCTATGAATGATCTGCTCTTCTTTGAAAAAACAGAACCTGGCAAAGCATATCGACTCAATACCGAGTATGGCATTCACCTTGTTGAAGTCCTTGAGAAGAAGGCCGATTCCGTTGTCATGGGAGTACAACTTGCATATATCAGCGAGGCTATTGTACCCAGTGAAGCGACTCAGGACCTGCTCTATGACGATGCACTTGAGTTTGCCGGACAGCACCGTACTCTGGATGCACTCAAGACAACGATTGAATCGCGCGGCGACCTAATTCTGGAGGAGGCCAAGAATCTTCCCCGGCATGGCTATGCTTTCGGGACGCTGCCGTCAGGAAACACATCTCGCGAAATCGTCCGTTGGGTGTATGATCCTGCCACCGAAGCAGGCGATATCGCACCGACGGTTTTTGTGATTGAGGACGATGTCAATTATTTCAATGCACAATATGTCGTTGTAGGCCTGGAGGCCATTCATACCAAAGGTCTTGCTGCCCCTGAATCAATCATGGATATGATTGAAGCGCCTGTGAAAAACAACAAGCGCGGAGAAGCATTACTTGCAAAGATCAGCTCAACTGATCTTGATGCTCTTTCACAGCAATTCAGTGTTTCCATAGATACTATTGAAGGTGTGAACTTCGGGGTCCAGGCGATGAAAAATATCGGAGAGGAACCGGAAGTGCTGGCAACCGCTCTGAAACTAGAGCAAGGGCAGAAATCCGCTCCTATTTTAGGGCGCAATGGTGTATTTGTGGTCGAAGTTCTGAACAAGATTGAGTCAGGTCTTCCTCAGAATCTGGCGCAACTCCGTAGACAGTCAGCTTTCCAGATGGCAAATTCAGCAGAGTTCGAACTGATGGATGCCTTGAAAAAGAACGCGAAGATCAAGGACAACAGATATACCTTTTTCTAAGGCACGAGTGCCTGGATTTTCGTATGTTTGCATCGCGAAAATGAAAAGAGGTGACCAGTTGGTCCCTCTTTTTTGTTATGGATATTACGAAACGCATCAAAACGCTCCTCGAAGACCTTTTTGCAAGTGGGTCTCTTTCAGATTGCTTCGTCATTGACATCGTGCAGAATGGTCCAAGGTCACTGACCGTCTATTTTGATAGCGACAGTGGAGTAACATTCGATAAATGTACACAAGTAAGCAGGTATCTGGGGAAGCAGATGGATGAAGCACACATCTTAGCCGGGGACTATGTCCTCGATGTGTCTTCTCCCGGTATAGAGAGGCCACTGATGTTTTGGCGTCAATATCCCAGGCATAAAGGGCGAAACCTTCATGTGGCACTGAAAGATGGAGCTAAACTTGAAGGGCAATTAGCAGAAGTTGGCGTAGATGAGATCTCCTTGTTGACAGAAGAGAAAGAGACAATACATGTTCCGTTTTCGGAAATTGAAAAATCATTTGTTCAAATTAGTTTTTAATGCAGTCATATCATGAATCTCGTAGAAACATTCAGTGAATTTAAAGCTGGTAAAAACATTGATCGCCCGACGATGGTGCGGGTGCTTGAAGACGTATTCATGACCCTGATCCGTAAAAAATACGGCTCTGATGAAAATTTCAAGGTCATTGTGAATACGCAAAATGGAGACCTCGAATTGTGGCGGGTGCGGACCATTGTACCCGACGGTGAAGTCACAGACGAGCAAAGCCAGGTATCGCTATCTGAAGCGCATACCATTGATGAAGATTACGATGTCGGTGAAGAATGTTATGAGCCGATCGTGCTGGAAGATTTCGGTCGTCGTGCGATTATGGCCGCAAGGCAGACACTCGTAAGTCGGATCATGGAACTGGAGAAGGATGAAATCTTCAAGCGGTACTCGGATCGCCTCGGAGATATTGTCCTGGGCGAGGTACACCAGATCCTCAAGCGCGAATTACTGATTCTGGATGACGCCACAGGCAATGAGTTGATCCTTCCCCGCAGTGAAATGATCAAAATGGACTTTTTCCGGAAAGGTGATATGGTACGTGCTGTGATCAAGCGCGTGGATATGCGGAACAATAGTCCGGCGATCATCGTTTCGCGTACCGACAGCGAGTTTCTTGCAAAGCTCCTCGAACAGGAAGTCCCTGAAGTGGAAGATGGACTGATCACTATCAAGAAAATCGTGCGTCTGCCCGGAGAGCGGGCGAAAGTTGCAGTGGAATCTTATGATGACCGGATTGATCCTGTCGGTGCATGTGTAGGGATGAAAGGAAGCCGCATTCATGGTATCGTCCGGGAGCTGCGCAACGAAAACATTGACATCGTAAACTATACCAGTAATCCTACTCTGTTTATTCAGCGGGCTCTGACACCTGCAAAAGTCACTAGTATTGAACTCGATACCGAAAATCATCGTGCGAGTGTGTTCCTGAAACCGGATCAGGTGTCTTTGGCGATCGGAAAAGGCGGATCAAATATTAAGCTTGCCAGCAAGCTTACGGATTATGAGATTGACGTCTATCGTGACTCCGATGACCCGGATGCAGAAGATGTGGATCTCGATGAATTTGTAGACGAAATCGATGTCTGGATCATCGATGCGCTGAAGAACATCGGATGTGATACCGCCCGAAGTGTGTTAGCTTTGAGCCGCGAAGAATTGATCCGGAGATCAGATCTGGAAGAAGAAACTGTAGACGAAGTACTACGTGTACTTGCCTCGGAATTTGAAAAAAACTAACCCTGTAGGCTGATAATGCAGCACTATAGGATTTTATCACAAACATTGGCCTGAATGGCGGTTAGACGACTTGTAAATATTGCAACTGAGCTCAACGTCGCAACGACGACTGTCGTGGAGTATCTCAGCACTAATGGGTTTGACATTGAGAATAAACCCACTGCTAAGATCTCCGATGATATGTATGCTGCGTTGCTGAAGCAATTCAGCGGCTCGATTGCTGTTAAAGAGCAGGCGGACAAGCTCAGCCTGGGTCGTCATGCCAAGGAAGGAGATCAGAAAGGGGCAAAGCCCGGTGCACATGTCGAAACAGCTATTCCGAAGAAAGCACTGATAGATCTGACTGCTCCATCCGCGAAACCGGAGCCTGAAAATGGCGTTCCGGTCGCAAAACCCGCTTCTGATAAAACGGATGGCAAAAAACATGCTGTGACAGAAATACCTGTTGCAGAGCCTCCAGTTCAGGAACCTCCACCTGCTGAGCCAACACCACCGCCGCAAGAAGAACTCCTGCGTGCGGAGACACCTCAACTCAAAGGGCTGAAGATCCTGGGAAAAATCGACGCAACTCGTCTCGAAAAACCCAAAGCGAAAAAGCAGGAAGTCGAAGAGCGAGAAGATAAAAAAGGACAACCCGCCTCCTCTGCTGACAGCGCAGACAAAAAACGACGTCGTCGCAAGCGCAGAAAAATCACACAGGCCGATGTCCAAAAGGATGATAAGTCCAAAGGCCTTCGGAAAGGTGTCAAGAAAGACGAATCACGCGAAGTCTCCCAAAAAGAAATCGAAGAGCAAATTCGCGTCACCATGGCGCGGTTGACCGGAACCGGGAAGAATAAGCGTCAGAAGATCCGTCGAGAGTCTCGTGATAAAAAACACGAAAAGGCAGAACTGCTGGAAGCCGAAGGCGAAAATCTCGCTCTTGAACTCACTGAGTTTGTCTCTGTTTCCGAACTGGCAAGTCTTCTCAATGTCGCGGTGGCGGATGTCATCACCACCTGCATGAACCTTGGCGTGATCGTATCCATCAATCAACGACTTGATGCTGAGATCATCGAGCTGGTGTCCAATGAGTTTGGACATGAAGTCAAATTCATCAGTGCCGAAGAGCGGGAGATAGAAGATGATGATGAGGAAGATGATCCTGCTGAACTCCAGTCACGCGCTCCGATAGTGACGGTGATGGGTCACGTCGATCACGGCAAGACCTCATTGCTGGACTACATCCGTTCTGCAAATGTTGTCGCAGGTGAAGCGGGCGGTATTACTCAGCATATAGGTGCCTACGAAGTGAATGTCAATGATAAAAAAATCACATTCCTCGATACACCAGGTCACGAGGCCTTCACTGCGATGCGTGCACGCGGTGCAAAATTGACAGATGTCGCTGTGATCATCGTCGCTGCCGATGATAATATTATGCCTCAGACAAAAGAAGCGATCTCACATGCACAGGCCGCCAGCGTACCGATTGTCTTTGCAATCAATAAGATCGACAAACCAGGTGCTGATCCTGATCGGATCAAGAATGAGCTTGCGCAGATGAACTTCCTCGTGGAAAGCTGGGGAGGTAAATATCAATCACAGGATATTTCTGCAAAGACTGGTAAAGGTGTCGATTTATTGCTGGAGAAAATTACGCTCGAAGCAGATCTCCTTGACCTGAAGGCAAATCCGAAACGTCTCTCCACAGGTGCAGTGATTGAGGCTGCACTCGATAAAGGTCGCGGTTATGTCGCCAAGCTCCTGGTGCAGAATGGAACGCTCAACATTGGTGATGTCATCGTTGTTGGTGAATATTCTGGTAAGGTCAAAGCAATGTTCAACGAACGCGGCAAGAAAGTGAAATCGGCAGGACCCAGTACGCCCGTGTTGGTCCTTGGTCTTGATGGAGCTCCTCAAGCGGGAGAAAAATTCAAAGAAACAGAGTCAGAACAGGATGCCCGAAGGATCGCCGCGCAACGGGCACAGATCTCACGCGAACAAAGTAATCGCGCAGCGAAACGGATTAGTCTTGATGAAATTGGTCGCCGCCTGGCTCTCGGAAACTTCAAGGAACTGAAGCTCATCGTGAAAGGTGATGTGGACGGTTCGGTGGAAGCGTTGACTGATGCCTTACTCAAACTCTCTATTGAAAAAGTCGCTGTGAGCGTCATTCACCAGGCTGTAGGTCAGATTGTGGAATCGGACGTGTTGCTGGCTTCTGCGTCAGACGCGATCATCATCGGATTCCAGGTACGTCCCTCGCTTGCCGCACGCAAACTGGCAGAACAGGAAGGTGTGGAGATCAAAATGTATTCGATTATCTATGAGGCTATCAATGAGATCAAAGCCGCTATCGAAGGCATGCTCGAGCCGACGAAGGAAGAAAAAATCCTGGGACAAGTCGAAGTCCGGGAAGTTTTCAAGATCAGCCGAATAGGTACCATCGCCGGATGTTATGTTCATGAAGGTAAGATTACACGCAACTCATTCATCCGGATTGTGCGCGATGGGATCGTCGTGTATCCTACCAAAGAGGGTGTGCATGGCGAAATCTCGACCCTGAAACGCTTTAAAGATGACGCCAAAGAAGTGAAGGCAGGTCTCGAATGCGGTATTACTATCAAGAATTTCAATGACATCAAAGTCGGTGACTTCATCGAAGCCTATGAGATCGAAGTGGTCAAGGCGAAACTCGACAAATAATCCAGACGCTGTCAGGACTCTCCTGGACGCTCGCGTTTCACTTTACAATCGACCCGACTTCATTCCTCATGATCCTATCGCTATCCCGCACGCGTATACCCGATTACAAGATATCGAGATAGCTGGTTTTTGGACTGCGGTGCTCTCATGGGGTTTGCGTAAAACGATCCTCAATAAAGCACGTGCGTTATTTGCATTGATGGATAATGCTCCGTATGACTTTATCCTGCATCATCAGGAAAAAGATCGCAAACGGTTTCTGGAGTTTCGGCACAGGACATTCCAGGTCACGGACACGCTTTACTTTCTGGAGTTTCTTCAGCAATATTATCGCAGTTGTCATTCACTGGAAGATGCCTTCATTGCCGGAGGTCACCAATCCGGTACCTTCGATATGCGTGCATCGCTTATACACTTTCACAATCAGTTCTTTGATCATCCCCATGCACCTCATCGTACACGTAAGCATATTTCCAGCCCGAAGAATGATGCCGGATGTAAACGGATCAACATGTTTCTCCGATGGATGGTGCGGGATGATGCTTGCGGAGTGGATTTTGGACTATGGAAAAGGATCAATAAAGCGGATCTCATGATACCACTCGATGTACATGTACATCGTATTGCGACATCACTCGGAGTTCTTTCCCGACCCGATACCGGATGGAAGGCAGTGGAAGAACTCACAGGTGTCTTACGCACATTCGATCCTCATGATCCGGTCAAATATGATTTTGCGTTATTTGGCATGGGTGTCTTGGAATGACTATAAATTTCATCAAGTTCAAAGATCTACATGATACATCGACTTCCATGGAATCTCCTGATTAAGACCTTCATCATTGTGGTGTTTGGATGGTTCCTTGCGCAGCGCCTGAATACGCAAAACGATCCCGGAGCGTTGTGGGGCATCTTTGTGACACAAATGCGTTCGGGCTCACCATGGATACTTTGTCTTGTAGTACTGATGATGCCCTTGAATTGGATGATGGAGATCATCAAATGGCGGATGCTGATGCGCCCTGCTGTGGTACTCTCATGGCGTAAGGCAATAGCAGGTGTGCTCAGTGGCATTGCGTTTTCATTATTTACTCCCAATCGGATTGGTGAATATGGCGGCCGCATTCTGTATGTGGATAGAAAGTATACATGGAATGTGGTAATGGCTAGTCTCACCGGCAGTTTTGCGCAAAACCTTGTCCATATTTCGTTTGGTCTCGTTGCCGCGATGATATTATTCAGTACAACACTTGATCTTCCACGAGTGACTGGCTCAGGAATGTGGGTGCTGTCAGCGTGTGTGATCTTTGTTATCTGGGGAGTCTATTGGTATCTGCCTCACTTTGCGCGTGCTCTTGGAGAAGGCCACCCGCCGCGTTTTCTCACACGGCCCTGGAAAGCACTCGCGCATATTTCTCAGACTACACGTAGGCAGCTCGGCCTTGCTCTTGTCTGTGCAGCGACCAGGTATGCAATTTTCACGTTGCAGTACGTGTTGTTGTTGCAGTATTTTGGTGTGGAAGTACCGTGGATCTGGCTAACAGGTGGGGTAGCAGTGATCTACCTGATGCAGACGAGCATCCCGCTTCCGCCATTTGTTGACCTGATCGCGAGGAACGAACTGGGCATTGTGTTGTGGGCAGGTTTTGGAATCAATGAACTAAGTATCATTGCTGCTGGTTTAGGCATCTGGATACTAAACCTTGTGCTGCCGGCGTTGTTTGGACTCCTTGCCATCGCCACTGTAAACATCTTGAGATCACTGGGTTATGAAAATGCACCGATATCATCCTCTCTTGCTCAGCCTCCTGCTCACATTGTGGACAGGACAGCCAGCTGAGCGAGCTACCATGCCTTCTGAGGTACCTCTGAAGGGAGATTGTGGTGCGGATAACTATGCGTTTCAGCCCGGTGAGGAAATAGTCTATAAGATCTATTATCACCTTGCCCCGTTGTGGATATCCGCAGGAGAGGTCTCGTTTAAAGTCGAGGATGCCGGAAATGCATATCGGTTTAAGGTAGTAGGATTCTCATACAGCTCTCTGGAATGGTTTTATAAAGGCCGGTATACATTTGAATCGGAAGTCGACAAAGGATCACTGATGCCACATCGCTTTGTACGGACGATTCAGGAGAAGAAGTTCTCACGCTATAATGAGTTCGTCTTCGATCAGGCCAGAGGACGTGTCACTGCACGGCAGGGAAAGACAGCGCAGGAAACGGAACAGAAGACATTGGATATCGGATACTGTATACACGATATGATTTCTGTCCTGTACTATCTGCGCAACCTAAACTTTGATCAACTCCGCGTCGGCGAAACACTTCCTGTCGATATCTTTCTGGAAGAGAAGTATCCGCTCAGCGTGCGTGTGCTTGGAAAGAACGAGGAAAAACGCATCAAAGGGTTGGGTAAACACATCACACATGTCTTCAGTCCGGAAGTCATTGCCGGTGATGTCTTCCATGAAGGAACACAGATGTCAATTTGGGTGTCTGCTGATCAAAATAAAATTCCACTCATGATCGAGTCACCTGTCAGGGTAGGTAAGATCAAAGCCGTGCTACAGGACTATAAAGGATTACGTCACAGTTTCAGCACCTGCGAATAACATCAAATCACATGTTGAAACGGCTGGGCACGTTAATTCTCGGGTTGGCCATCCTTGCATGCGTTGCGCTGGCATGGTATGTTTCCCGCTCCTTGTTCCATCTGAAGAAACAAAAAGCAGAGACTGCGGAAGTGATCCTGGAACAGATGAAGTCCGTTTCGAAGCTTGTGACAGCTGAAGGGTATTTTTCCGAGATCTATGATTACAAGGATTATTATCAATGGGACATCAGTCCGTTGCGGAAAAAAGCGCTGTTGCGTGTAAAGGCGAAAGTAATCATGGGTTACGACCTGGAGAAGTTGCAGTTCTCTATAGACAGCGAAACGAAGAGGATTGTTATTACTGATTCTGCATTCCCGGAGATCATTGCACTGGAGCATGATATCGACTATTACGATCTCACCGAGGGTACGTTCAACAGTTTCTCGGAAGACGACCTCAATATGCTAAATGCACATGCCCGGAATTTTATCTCAGAAGTTGCAATGCAAAGTGACCTGGTAAAGTTGGCCAATACACGGAAGGAAGAAATCTTCAAAACCCTGCGAACCATTGCAGAGACTGCAGACTATGAGTTGAAGATTGAAAAAAATGCTGCCGGGCCATCGATTAGATAAAAGCAAAGACATAGGGCATAGAGCAAACGGTGAATGGTAAGACCCTCACCATCTCACGCGTCCGCCGAAGCTTTTAGGACCGCGTGCCGCCTTAGCTTCGTCTGACGCCATAGGTCAGGCCGACGGCGTCAGCGGTGGCGCAAGGAGGACATTCTCTCCCAAGGAGTCCTTTGGACACCCTCTCTCCCAGGGAGTCCCTTGGACACATTCTCACCTTCTGATTAATCCGGACATCCCTCCAGCTTTGCCTCAAACAGATTATTAGCTCTTGCATGGAATCCTTCCTGGAGTGTAATTGAGCTACCGGCATTGTATTGAACATCTGTACCTATTCCGCCGGTAATGATTTGAGTCGAAGCAATGGTATTGGACGCGTGATAGATTTGGTGACCGGTGAAATGGACATTGGACGGATCATACGCTGCTGTGAGGACGAGTTCTGTATCACAGGAGTAGAAGCTGGAGGCCCATACCCCACGACCTAACGTCGCCGCGTAGACTGTACTCCCTTCGATATCCAGATCAAACACACGCGCATTCGGAAGACCATTTGAATAAAAGATCCAATCACCGATATCGTCATTGCGATAAAACACCCCGAAATCAGTACCGATATAAAGTCCATCAATGCTTCCGCTCTGATAGATGACGCAATTCACCGGAATATTCGGCAGGGAACCCGATTCATTCACCCATGTGTCACCTCCATTCGAAGAGAAAAACACCTTGTTTCCATTGCTAAGTCCATAGAATGTCACCCACACGCGTGAAGCATTCGCCGGGTCGACCGCAATATCACTGATCATCGCTTCCGTCACGGGCAATCCCGTTGTCTTATCCGACCATGTTGGAGTGGTGGCCAGTACATCTGCAGACTTTCTCAGAGAGACTTCGTCTGAAGCGTAAAGGATGCTTGTATTTGGGACCCCTTGTGCCAAAGATGTGATGAGTCGTTCTTCAGTGAAGCCCGCATTGAGATCTGTCCAGCCACCGGTTCCGCCAGTGGTAGTACGCCAGATATCTTCCTGTGCAAGAAATAAACGCTGAGGATCGACAGGATCCATGATCCAATCTGCATCCCAATAATCACTGACTCCTGAGATTGAGATATTTGTAAATGAACTTCCTCCATTTATGCTTCGATACTTTGAGCCTTGTGTGCTCTGATAACGGATGCTGGTATTATTATAATTGATGAGACAGGCGAAACCGTCTGCACCACGTGAGTGTATAGCATTATCCGTGGAAATGTTCCATTGGTTGCAACCGTTGTCCTGCGTGCCTCCGGTAATAGTAGTCACTTCGACATCGAGATAGTAGAACTGCATATTGGCAAGACCGGAAGAAACATTGATCCAGTCGCCTCCTGCATTCGTGGACCGGAACACTCCTCCGTCACTTCCACAATACAAGGTGGCATCTTTAAATTCCAAAGCGTGGATATCCGCATGTGTGTACCCGATGGTATTACTGGGTTCATACCAATGCGCACTGATCGTCCAACTGCCGGTGAGGCCGCCGTTGGTAGATTTCCACACATTGATGCCACCGACATATACGATGTCAGCATTTAAAGGATCTATCGCAAGCGCAAGATCATAACAGGCCTGATTCGCCTGATCATTACCTGAGGAGGAATACCCGAGCAGATTTGGTGTGTTTGCACGTAACGTAAAACCAGCTCCGCTATTTGTAGAGCGATAAATGCCACTAAATGTTCCGTTACCCGTCCCGTCCACATGCCCGCCGAAAAGCAAGTAGACATAGTTTGTGTTCGCGGGAGTGACACCGATGGCCATGCGACACCATTCCGCAGGAAAAGATGCATCATTATCAATGGTCCATGTATCACCGGTATTTGATGATCGATAGAAATCGTCCAGGGAGACGGCGTACATAGCTGCTGGAGATTCCGGCTTGAATTCGATATCCGTAAACCATTCTTCAATTTCAAGAGTCCAGTCATCACCTCCGTTGAGGGTGCGCCAGATCCCATTCGAAGCTGCGACAAACACCGTGTCCGGATCATCCGGATGCATCAGGATTTTATAACCGCGGATTGTTTCGGTAGTATTAAATGTCAAACCAGTGGGTAGCCAGGTTACTCCTCCATCCATGGATTTCAGTACGCCGATGGAAAATTTATGTCCACCGTCTCCGTCACCGGTGAGCAAATACATAATATCGGGATCCTGTGGGTTTATCACTATTCCGGATACGCCTATACTTGGTAAGCCATCCGTTAAGGGTTCCCATGTCGAGGCGTTGTTTGTACTCACCCAAAGTCCACCAGCGGGAGTACATGCATAGATCGTATTCGGATCATCGGGATGAAAGGCGATTGCATTCACACGGCCATTACCACCATTCCATCCACTCCCGAGCATGTAACTCGAAGGTCCTTCGGATTGCCAATACCCGTGAGTAGCACGCGATAAATTGAAAGGTTGAGTTTGTATAAATCGATTGAACGTAGCAGTTAACTGTGCAGAGAAATTAAACATCTTCCCGGATGGGTACACATACTTTTCTGTATTCATCAACCAACGCCTGTAATGCGTGTAACCAGATCCCCGGCCACGATCGCGATTTGCATAATAAGTATCCATTGCTGCTTTCGTCGTATAGAAGTTCTGATCCTGGTTTTTTACCACGTACTCAAGAAACCCCTGCTGCGCATGCAATGGTCCAATGCAGAAGAACAGCAATACTGATATGTGTTTACTGATTCGCAATTCTTAATTCTCAATTAGCCTTTTCGCTTCTTTTCTGCCCTTTGCCCTCTTTCCAGTTCTGCGATACGCTTATCCTGTGCAATGATGTAAAGTGTAAGCTCCTCGATTTTCTCCATCATGCAACGTTGCATATCTCCTACCAGGATGCCTTCATCATCAATCCGGGAAGCAGATGGAACGCCAGGGAGGTGCCGGTAATGCCGAATATGTTCTTCGAGTTGATGGATTGACAGCAACTCGTAATCAGACGCAAATACATAATCCGGCCATGCATCAGAGCTCTGCACTTTGAGCTCTTCACACATGATCTTACCATCCACAGCAAGGCGATATCCGGCGGCACCATCCTCGAGCCCGATATTCAGACTATCCTGGATGTAGACATTTCCCTGACTGAAGTTGCCTGATAACTGCACTGCCCTGTCGGCTGGCATCTCAGGCCCACCTGACCCCGAATAAGAGTTTTTTTGAGATACGGGCAAGACCGATAATGGTCCATGACCGGGGTCCTGAGAAAATTGAAATGTTTGTGGTACATCGGAACCCGCAAGGTCGTCATGTTCGCGATTGACCTGACAGAAACCATTCGTCATGGATAGACAAATGAGTGAAACCATCACGAGTGCTGCCTTACACCATTGATAACATGTATTCATCTGTAGAAAATTTTAGAGTCAAGTAATGATGAAAATAATTGAAATTTCCCACCTCGATAGACTGACGCCTGAGCAGGGTGTCTATCGGCCTTCTCAGAGGCTTTGTTCGAAATTAAGGTAATTCTACACCCAAACGATGCGATCAGAACTTCAGCGAGGAAACAATGTGCTCAAGACGCTGCATATAATTGCGTTTATCCTTTCCGGGAGCATGTACGAATGCATCTATCATCAGGATATATGAACTGTCAGCAATGGCATATGCGACGAACGGGCCACCGAGGAAATCTTCTGTAAGTTCCCAGATGCCCCGTCCTTCTACAGTATAATGTCCATCGAGTTCCTTCTTGTAGAGGTAGACAGGAAGATCTTCGCGATTTGTACTCATAAAACTGCCTATCGTAGATCCTTCGACCATCAGTCCCATCCTGTCACGCATTGTCACGAAACCATCCAGTTCAAACTGTTTCGTACTCTCATAAGGGAAGCGCATGATAGTAATGTTGCTGATTGCTTCATCAAAGTCCTGCCTTAACCAGAGAAAGTTATCGCGATCAATTGCCACACGATAGTCACCGGGAATCTTCAGGGTGACACCAAATTTCTCTTTAATATGCGTCGTGATAGGATAGGATTCTCTGCTCAGATATGTTGCCGCAGCAATGAGTGGTTGATCGTGTTCATGGATGCGTTTTGCGATTGCCGGGTATGCTTTCACAATTTTTGCAGCCAGATCATCTGCACCAAAGCCAAAGACATACATAATCAATTGTCCACGTGCCCACTTATCGAGACCTGCAGAAGTAAAATATTCTTTGTCTTCTCTTGCCCGTCGTAGTTTTTCTTGACCAAGATCCGCTAGTACAAGTCGTGTGGTCTCAGATTCCGCATCATCGAGGTTTGCAAGGATGACATAAGTACGTAGTTCTCTTCGCAAAGGGGCTGCGATGAGATCTTCTACGCTGAAATGACGGAGGTCGAAAATAGGTTCAGGTTGTGGCATGATCGGGTAGGGAGCTTCGAAGTAATACTCTACCGTATCTCCAATCGCACCTTCCCAAAGGTCACGATCACATATTATGACGACCTCATTAGCAGCACTAATAGCGGTATGCTTCGATTCCAACCCGCTGAAAGCGTCTTTACATGCAAAACAAATGACAGAAATCAGGGCACACAGCAAGACGCTGTATCGCATGGACATGAGATATGTATTTCTTACAAGATGTGCCGCCAGGACAGAATGGCGCATCATCGCTTCTCGGAATTTTCCCTGATACCGTTCAAGCCCTGCTCGAACGCCTTCCGCATGGCCCCTTTTTGAAACAGTAAAGCATATTTTCTCACAGGATTACCGCCGATATGATACATCATACTCCACGTGACTTTCACAGCCTTCTTTTCCTCTTCGAATGTAAACTCAGCCGATCCATCCTGCCCTTTCTCAAAATCCAGTGCGGTGACGATTTTCTTATTGGGGATCACTTCAGAAAGTATCAGCTTGCCGTTACCGACACGCTCATGTTTGCTTTTCCACACATAGAAAGCGCCTTTTCCGGTAGGTGGATTACTATATGACATTTCAATCATCGGGTCCATTTTTTTCCACGGTGACCAACGATCCCAGTTGCGCAGGTCATTCACCTGGTCAAAGACAATCTGTATCGGTGCGTTGATTTTGACTGAGCTTTCAATGCGTTGTTCGGACGGAAGAAGAAAGGAGATGCCGAGGAGGATGACAAACAGTCCCAATAGGCCGTATCCTGCCCTTTTCAGTAATTTTTTCATTCACAAGAAGTGCTTATAGAGCGAAGGTAGGAAGAAAGGCATAGAGCAAAGAGCATAGGGCATAGGGCATAGAGCAAAGAGCATAGGGCATAGAGCAAAGAGCATAGGGCATAGTGCAGAGAGCATAGGGCATAGGGCATAGAGCATAGGGCATAGAGCAAAGAGTATAAGAGCATAGGGCATAGGGCATAGGGCATAGGGCATAGAGCATAGGGCATAGTGCAGAGAGCATAGGGCATAGTGCAGAGAGCATAGGGCATAGAGCATAGAGCAAAGAGCATAGGGCATAGAGCATAGGGCATAGAGTAAAGAGCATAGGGCATAGTGCAAAGAGCATAGGGCATAGAGCGAAGAGCATAGGGCATAGAGCAGAGGACCTAGAACAAAGATCAAAGAGCGAGAGCGTCGTTCGACAAGTTCAGGACGAGTTAGGGCAGGGTGATTTCGGATCTCACCCGCCCGATTTGAATGTCGTTCGGGCGAGGATTTCGCCTGTCTGCCGGACGAACAGGGCACAAAATGTTATCTATTCCCACTGATATACAGCAGTTTATCAAGGTTATTCTTAGGCATAAATCTTGCAGGCTTTGTAGTCTCATGAATGTTTGCGTATTTCGCACCTTACATTCCGGGAAGTTGCATTAATGGGAATCTGATGATGAAGGTCAGTAAAAGCATGAAATCTGTTTACGCATTTACAATGCTGCTCGTGATGTCAATGCAGTGGCTTGCGGGGAGTATGTATCTCAAAGCGACATACCTCGTCGAGATCAAACCCGAAATGACTACAACAGAAAAGGCCATTGCCAACATTGTCCTGGATGAGTTTGGATTCCTCACACACGTCAAGGTCATTGATGACGTTGACAGGGAGTTTATCAATGGAATGGGATATGCAGCACCCTTTGTCCACTCTCTTGAATTGGATGGTACTGTAAACTCTTTTACCGTTGCAACTAGTGGGTTCGAATTTCAGAATGTGGAGGTGACGGTAAACAGATTTGATGATATGCAGCATCAACACAAAAATAAAGCATCTGTCGAAAGGCTGTTTTCACAATTCTGTTTCGGACAACATACACGCACACAAAACGTCATTCAACTTGTCATTACCCGGAATAATTTTTCGGTGATTTCCCTGCATGACATCTTCGATCAAGCTGATCCTTCACCGCCTCCCAGGCTGGTCTAAGACGGATTGTCGCAAATTCTCAATCAGGACTGGCTCTTCTCACAGAATGCGTCATGAGCAACGGTGTACGTAAACAGTGCATCAGGGATCAGATTACGATGAATTGATTCCTGTCTTTCACGATATCCTGAAGTCCTGATATTGATCTGCGATAACATATCTCCGGAATGACCCATGCTCCGTCATTCCAAAGGACAATCATTTTTTAGCCGAATTATTTTTTTAAACATCACATCGAAATGAAACATGTAATTATCTATACTATCTCAACTCTGCTGATGTGTGCTGCTCCCGCCTGGATGTATGCACAGACCCCAACTGACGCTATCATGATGAACAAAGGAGACATTTGTTTTGGGCTCATTTACGATCATGGCGAATGGGATCAGTATTGGCAGGGTAAGCAATTACTCAAAAATGGCAATGTAGGTACCTTGACAAGAACTACTGTCCTGCCCATGTTTGCATATGGTATTATTGATAACGTCAATCTTCTTATCGGAGTACCCTATGTGAAGACAAAATCTGACGGAGGCCAATTGACGGGAGACGATGGCATGCAAGATCTCAGTATTGCACTCAAAGTTGAGCTCATGGAGAAACAACTCTGGAAAGGCAAACTGTATCTCCTCCCGGTTGCGGAATTTTCCACACCGGTATCAAACTACCTTTCGGATTATCAACCTTACAGTCTCGGCTTACATACGGATCACCTTTCCCTTCGTGGCATACTGCAATACAAACTTGACATGGGCTTATATCTCCGTGGATCGATTGCCCATCTTTGGCGCACAGAGACGAAAATCGAACGTGATTATTATTATAACAACGGTAGCTATTATACCGAATGGATGGATGTGCCGAATGCCTGGAACTACCAGGCCACCGCGGGTATCTGGCTTTTCAATGATGCGTTGAAAATAGAGGGCAACTACACTTGGCTGAGAAGTACAAGCGGGGATGACATTCGCGCCTGGAACCCTGGCCAACCAACGAATAAGGTCGAAGTCAACGAGGTCGGAGGATCTATCCAATACCGTATTCCACAACTGCCGGGACTTGGCATCTATGCACATTACTCAACAATTGTGGAGGGAAGGAACATGGGTAAATTCACCAATATCGGTGGCGGCCTCACATATCAGTTTAAACTCTTTTAATAATACTTATCACTTCGCATATCATGAAAAATATATTATTAGTATTCCTTTCTGTGCTGCTCCTCGGATGCATTTCCTCCTGTGAGATGGAATTGCTCACAAGGGTTGATTACACGGATTACGAGTTCTCAGATCTGGACGAGGATGGTGGCACATGGAGCACCACATTGATCAGTACACCTGGCAGCATTGTCGTAGCTGCACCAACCGACGTGACGTCAGCGGCATACGTCTCTGAACTCGCAGCGCTGAAGATAGCAGCATCAAGATTGAACAGTGAACAAATAGAAACAATTGAATACTGGACGAATAATCCAATTCTGAGATGGAATGAAATCGCATTGGAGCTCGCAGCCAAATACAACCTCATTCCGGCTCCGAATCCTGACGGGACGTATACACTACCAAGTTCAACAGATCCGGGGAGGTATCCGAATTTTCCATTTGCACATCCTGCTTACACCTGTAGAATGCTTGCATATCTGAGCGTTGCACAATTTGATGGTCTTATCGTGGCTTGGCACTATAAATACGCTTACAACCGCGCTAACCCACAACAAGTAGACAATACTGTACCCTCCGCGTACGGAGTGTCCAACCTGCCATCGTATCCATCCGACGGAGCCGTTATTGCGATTACTTCGCAAAACATCCTTAGCGCGATGTTTCCACTCGAAAAGGGTTATCTCGCAGATAAAGCTGCTGAACACCTTTTCAGTTTGAAATGGGCAGGACTGAATGTAGACAGCGATATCAATGCCGGTTCGCTCATAGGTACTGAAATTGCCAAACTCGCGCTTGCACGTGCCTCGACTGATGGAATGAGCAAAGCACAAACTCCAAAACCCGTCTCGGATTCTATCAAAGCCGCTGCATTCGACAGATTCGGATGGCAATGGGATAACCAGGAGACTCCTGTCCGGCCTGTGGGATTGACACCCCTCTTCGGAAAGGTGAAGACATGGAATCTTCCTGATGTTACGTTAACCAGGCCTCCGGTACCTCCGGCACCGGGGTCTGCAGAATTTGAAGTAGCGGCGAAAGAACTTCAGGATATCCAGGACAACATGACGACAGAGCAGAGGAGGATTGCAAACTGGTGGTCGGATGGCCTGGGCTCATATACACCTCCCGGGCATTGGAATAAGTTCGCGAAAGACTTCATCATAAAGTATCAGATAAATCCATTGCGGGCTGCACGGACATTCGCTTACATGAATATGGCGATCATGGATGCGGGGATCAGCTGCTGGGATGCGAAGTATTATTATCATTATCCTCGTCCGATTCAGACGATACCTGGATTCAAGACGATTCTTGGCACGCCAAATTTTCCAAGCTATACTTCCGGTCACAGTACCTTTTCTGCTGCTGCTGCTGAAGTGCTTGCATACATCTTTCCTGCTGAAGCGGCGATCTGCAGAAATTGGGCATTGGAAGCTGCTGAATCACGGATCTATGGTGGCATCCATTACAGATTTGATTCAGAGGTAGGTATTGATCAGGGTATCGCTGTGGCGCAGTACACACTTCAAAAGGCGCAGGCAGATGGCGCAGATTAAACAGGACTAGATAGTTGGTGTTTCATAGTGATAGCTGTGGTGAATTGTAACAACGTTTTCACGCAGCTATCTTTTTTTATAGATGATGGATGACGGGTGATGAATCCAATGCTAAGTTGTTTCTAAGTTGCTTCTAAGTTGTTTCTAAGTTGCGTCATTATCTTTGACTTTTGATTATTTAATTGCACATCTACACAGTTACACGCATCGAAGTTGTTTGAGTCCCGATGCTCTCTCTACTTTGTAGAGATCGGTACGGGATGTCGCCTACCTGCCGGGTAGGCAGGCTTCGCTCCATTTGCGCCTGCAATTGTGTTTGTCTTCTCTCACCTTCTCACATTCTTAGTCCGGACATCCATCGAGTTTTGCTTCAAAGAGATTGTCTGCTCTGACTTCGAAACCTTCAAGAAGAGTCAGTGAACCATTCGAAAAGTAATGGACATCTGTCCCAAATCCTCCTTGTATGATCCGTGTGGACGTAAGAGAGTTTGATGCATGATAAACCTGAACACCGGTGAAATAGGGAGAACCCGGATCATTTGCCGGGGTAAGGGTCAAATCCGTAAGACAGGATGAGTATAATTCTGAAGACCACATTCCTCTTCCGAAGGTCCCTGCATAGATGCGACCTCCTTCGACGTCAAGATCCTTGATGATTGTATTCGGCAGACCATTCGCATAAAATATCCAGTCGCCGATATTATCATTCGTATAAAATATGCCGAAGTCCGTGCCGATATAAAGTCCATCATCACTTCCGGGTTCATGGATAATACAGTTGACAGGAATATTCGGTAATGAGCCGGATTCATTAAACCACGTATCGCCGCCATCGGGAGAGAAATACACCTTGTTGCCGGAGCTGAAACCAAAGAATGTAACCCATACACGTGATGCGTTAGTCGGATCTATGGCGATATCACTGATGAGTACAGTGCCAGGCAAGCCGTTAGTTTTGTCTGACCATGTTGGTGTAGCATCCAGGACGTTGGTAGATTTTCTCAGTGAAGCATAGTTTGTTGCATAGAGGACATTCCTGTTTGATACTCCTTGTGACATTGCACGAATTTTTGGGTCACCTGTAAATCCTGCATTGAGATCCGTCCAGGCAGACATTCCAACACCACCTGTCGTCGTTCTCCAGATCTCTCGCTTTGCCACAAAGAGAATATCCGGGTCTACAGAGTCCATGATCCAATCGGACTCCCAATAGTCCTTCAAGGTGTCAGGTGAAATGTTGATGAAGTTATTACCACCGTCAGTGCTTTGGTATTTGAAATCCTGATCACTTTGATAGCGTATATCGGTATCGTTGTAATTGATCAGGCAGGCAAACCCATCTGCACCACGGGATTGTGTCGCTGTAAGCGTAGATGTGAGCCATTGATTCGTTCCATTGTCCTGAGCTCCTCCGCACAGAATATCGTCCTGAATGTCGATTGCATAAAATTGCATGTTTGCAAGTCCTGACGAAAGCTCGATCCATGTATCACCTGCATCATACGTGCTATAGAAGCCACCATCACTGCCGCAATACAATGTCGTCCCATTAAACTCCAATGCATGGATATCGGCGTGTGTATATCCAATCGTATTTCCATTTTCTTCCCAATGCGAGAGGATATTCCAATTGACTCCAGCATCGATGGATTTCCATACGTTCACACCACCGGTATAGACATTGTCCGCATTTAATGGATCCACAGCAATGGACACTGCCCAGGCGTTGAGATGTGCGGAATCCTGACCTGTTTCACTATAACCGAGAATATTTGGTGTATTCGACTGCAGGACAAAATCTCCTCCACTATCAGTTGAACGACAGAGGCCACTGAATTGGCCATTGCCTGTGCCTGCGATATGCCCACCAAAAAGCAGATAGACATATTCAGGTTCTGTTGATGCAACTGCAATCGCAATGCGTGACCAACTTGAGGGAAACTCCGGGTCATTGTCAAGAATCCAGGTATCCCCGGTGGTGGAAGAACGATAAAATCCTGTGTCAACTGCGGCATACATCGTGGAAGGCGTCCCTGGTTTGAACTCGATATCCGTGCAAGGCCGCGAGAGTTCCAGAGTCCAGTCTTCTCCGCCATTCAATGTGCGCCAAATACCATTCGATGCTGCAACAAAAAGAATTTGAGGATTAGTAGGATGCATGACCAGTTTATAGGCACTGACAACTATCCCATCAATAGTAAAGCTCAGATCCGTTGGCAACCAGGTAATCCCGCCATCCACCGATTTCATGACACCTATTGACGCTGTATAGTTTCCATCTCCATCTCCCGTGAGCAAATACATAGTAAATGGATTGTTGTAATCCAGTACAATACCCGAAACGCCTGCAGAGGCTAATCCGTCTGTTACGGCTATCCATGAATTGCCACTATCATAACTTACCCACAGCCCACCGGCCGGAGTACCGGCATAGATAATTGATGGATTCGTTGGGTGAATGGTGATGCAGTTTATCCGGCCAATTCCTCCGGCCCATCCGCTGCCTAAGATGTATTCATTCGGTCCTTCAAACAGCCATTCGCCATGAGTTGCACGCATCTGGTTCCGGGAGAGGGTTCTCTGGAAACGCGAATATTCGGCCAAGCGACGGGCAGAGACATTATACATTTCACCTGAAGGATACACATACTTCTCTGTCTCAATCGCCCAACGCATGTATTGTTTGTATCCCGAACCACGCCCTTTGGGATGCGTGGTGTAGTATTCATCCAATGCAGTTTTCGTCACATAATAATTCTGATTGGGGTGAGATAATAGGTATTGCTGGAAGTTCTCCTGCGCAAGGAGCGTCATGATGCCGAGCAGGTTGATTATAGAGAGGATTGTTCGCATTTTCTTTCGCCCCATCAGGGCTTCACTTCATGGTGTCTTTTATCAACGGTCGTTGCCCGCTGTTATTAATATGTCGCCCTTTCAGGGCTTGTTTTCCTTAGCCTTCGCCTCAGCTTTCGCCTCCAAGATTTCAATGCGTTTATCCTGTGCGATGATATACAGCGTGAGCTCTTCAATTTTCTCCATCATCCTGCGCTGCATATCTCCGACATCAATACCTTGTTTTGAGATCTCTACTGCAGATGGAATTCCTGGAAGATGTCTGTATTGATCAATGTAAGTTTTCAATTCATCAGTTGTCAAAAGAGGATAATCCGGGGCAAACACATAATCGGGCCAAGAGACTGAATTCTGGACTTTGAGTTCTTCGCACATGATCTTTCCGTCCACCGAAAGCTGGTAACCGGCTGCAAGTTGTGTGCTGCCGATCCCGAGTTGATTTTCCACATAGACATTACCGGTCGTAAAGTATCCGGCCCAGTTTGACATACCTCCACTTGCTGCACCCCATAAACCAATGCGCGTACCTGTGGTTCCTGTTGCATTTCCGTAGACTCCTGTGGTCGTTCCAATAAATGCATCACCTTCTCCAGTTCCGTACACCCCATAGTATCCTCCGGTAAAGTGTCCACCGTAACCATATCCACCAATCGGAGTGGAAATGCCTTCGATCGCACGCACATCATTTTCACCTTCATAGATCACCTCTGCCTTGATCAAAGAATTAGGGCCGATGCCTTCGACATGCAGCTTATGAAACGCTGAACCGGTGACTCCAATACCTACATCTCCATCAGCTTCCAGCTTCAATGAGTTTTCTGCAGATGTATTATAGAGAATGAGATTACCATCACCATTCGGTCGTCCAAGAATAAAGTCGTCACCCTGGGACTGGATAAATCCTGCATACACATTGTTACGATAGACGCGCAGGAGTGTATTACCATTACTTGCAAACCGGGCCACATCGCCGGACAATGCTGAGAACACATGCAGTGGAGATAATGGTGTGTCGGTGCCAATACCGACAGAATCTTCGATATGCACATTCCCCCCATGAAACCAACCTGAAAGCCCATCTCCCGCTGCATACGCATTCAAAGCCGGCCCGAAACCCTGGCTTTGTGCGACGACGCCGGCACCATAGGGAGCTGCAGAGACGAGATATGCGCCATTCGCGCCGTCACTTCCGTAGCCATAAATCGCCGCAGGAGTACCGAGAGGCCCATCTTCTGTAAAACCTGAGAATGCCGCAAGCGCAGTACCGGCTGTATTCTTAAGCTTCAGAGTATAATCTGCATAGAATCCGGTATTTGTCATTTCTGCTGCTTTCCCAAAGCTGTTCGTCACACGAAGTGGCAAGTTCATGACCGGATCACCGCCAATACCAACGTTATCAACTGCATTCTGTATTCCATCTCCGGAGAGATACCATAGTGTGTCATTCCCGCCACCACCACTGCCTCCCATTGATTGCCACATCGACCCATCGAAAAACATAAAGCTTTTCAGGTCTATATCATAGACCAGCATTCCTTTGTCCGGAATGGCAACACCCATCATCAGTCGTTCTACTGAAGTCATCCGCGGTATCAGTAATCCTTTCGTAGTCGAGGAAATGTCAAGGATGGATTTCGCATTTGGTGGATCCCCGGATTCATTAATGGCAATGCTTTGCGCATGCAAAGAAATTTGGACGATACTTATGAAGCATAGCAGAATTACTCTTTTCATTGTCAAATACAGTTTAAGTAAACAACCCTAAAACTGCGGAATGATGGGAAAGAGGTCAAGTACATGTTTGGGTAATGAAAAAGACTAAGGCTAAGACTGAGGCGAAGGAAAGCCGACAGAACCAAAGGTGAGAAGGTGAGAAAGTGAGAGTCGAGTCCACTCTCACATTCTCACATTCTCGCTTTCTCACGCTCTCACTGCCTATTCAATCCTGACAATCTTATGCTTGATGGCTTTGACAACCGCTTCAGTGCCGCATTGCACATGGAGTTTGTGGTAAATATTCTTGAGGTGCTTACGGACGGTATCGAGTGTGATATTGCAATGTGAAGCGATCATTTTATAGGAATTACCCTGCACGAGATATTCGAGGATCTCTTTCTCGCGAACAGTCAGACCAAATTCATTGTCGGCTTGCCCTGAAGCGCTATGCTTTAGGGGCTGTTCTTTAGTACGAAAAAACTGAAAGACCTTTTGTGCAATGAGAGGGCTCATTGGCGCGCCGCCTTCCATCAGTTCGTGCAGTGACTGGATGAGTTTCAGGGGTGAAGTGTTCTTCAATAAATATCCATCGGCGCCTGCACAGAGACAATCGAAGATGCGTGTATCATCGTAGAAGACTGTGTACATAATCACTTTCACATCAGGGAAATGACTGCGCACGAGACGTACACCTTCAATTCCTGTCATACCAGGCATATCGATATCCATAATCACGAGATCGGGATAGAGCTGTTCAATATCTTCAACTACATTATTACAGTCCGGAAAAGCCCCTGCCACAAGAAATCCACTTCCTTCACCGAGGAGCTGCTCCAGTGATTGGCGGAGTCTGGTATTGTCTTCGTAAATGAGTAATCGATACTCCATTGGCTCCTAAAAATAAGTGGAATTATAGTCCTGTGGGGGTACATCTTTGGGTAGTACGATTTCGGATTGCGGATGTCGGATTTCGGAAAGAGGGGACCTCGTAGCGTCTGCCGGGAGGAAAGTGATTTCGGAATGCAGAGTTCGGAACGTCTTTACAATTTAAGCGCATTCCGCAATAACAAGCTAAACTATCGAAGAAAAGGCGAGGATTAAATCCCTTGCTATCGTCCTTGCTTCAAATAACTCCTCGTCGGTCGCATGTCGGAGATTGGTTTTACTGCCGCGATGGCGACCTTCTGATAGAGGTACATCATTACAAAGTTTATGCAGCCGATCAAATCTTTCTTTACTGAATCCTAATTGCCTTATTGTTTCTTGTTTATCTCCAAAGTAACGGTTAAGGCCATCTTCAAGCTCATATAAGTGAATCAGTTCATTTGCGGGATCAGAAATTGCAGCCGAATAACTAGTCAACATTTTATCAAGTAGCTCATGAATTTTGGCAGAAGCAAGTATTTGGATAAATTCCTTCTCTTCGGCGATGCGTTCTGACCTAGAATCTTTAATGATGCGCCCCGAAGCGTCTTTTATCATAAACTCTACTGGAGAACCCTTTAACTCGTAGACGCCTGGTTCAAAGGCAACCGTATACGAATTAAGAACCCTTCCATTATCGTAGTGCTGAGTTATTTTTTGTTCGCCGATCTCATAGTGCTTGTGTTTTATCAGCATTTGTGCCTTGAGTATATGAAGAACTTTTTCTTTTATCTCTTTTTGAATTGCGATGGGTATTTCATGGCTTGGATCAGACAATGTAGCGCATGCTAAACCTCTGTCAAAAATTAAAGAATATATTAAGTATTGAAATTGATGAGAAATTTCGAGGAAATCACTTGGATGATACTCCCAAGAAATTGTAGTCTTTGTAATTGTCATTGGGTACTCTTGAAAATTACGAGTTCCTGTACCTAGAATGGTCTTATCTCACATTCTCACTTTCTCATGTTCTGATCCTCAATCCCACCCTCGTCCCTTTCCCCTTCTCACTTTCAACTGTAAAGTTCGCTTCAAAAGAGAAGGCTTGACCAAAATAAAAATCCCTAATTATCGGTGTCCTTGTTCCCGTATTCGACCGGAGGCTCATTAAGCACAATTTGCTCTACTCTCTCGTAAAATGTTTTACCCGCACGTTCGATATGTGTCAGGAGATCACTATTACGAATATTCCTTTTCAGAGAAAGGTCCATTTTGTATGGAAGCATCAGATCATCAATTTCATTCTCGAGTTTT
>DATDQA010000046.1:0-3141 GCA_035292505.1 Saprospiraceae bacterium
TGCAGAAATTGGGGCTGGCTGCCTTATTTCTCCAGGAATTTTAGCTTGCACCTATGAATGATACTCGTCGAATCTTCTATACCCTAATCGTTATCAGTAGCATGTGCGTTGTGGCGTCAATGTCGCGGGCACAGTGTGGCCTTCAGTCTGGCCCGATGGCGGGATATAGCGATATGCTGGAAGTCACCATCTGGGTGCAGACAAAATGTGCGCAGGATGTGCAATTGCGTTATTGGCTTTCCGGCCATCCGGATACGTCCTGGCTTTCCGACCCTGTGACGACATCTGCAGAACATGGATTCTGTGCACATCTTATTGCTAACCGCGTAACTCCAGGCAACAACTATAATTATGAAATCCTGATTGATGATGAGACAATGGAGCTCCCCTATTCCACAACATTCGTGACACAACCCCTCTGGCAATGGCGAACGAATCCTGCAGACTTCTCATTTGTGGCCGGGAGTTGTGCATATGTGAATGAAGAAGTCTATGACCGTCCCGGAAAACCCTATGGGGGAGACTATCACATCTTCTCGGCTATCCAGGCGGATGATCCGGACATGATGGTCTGGCTCGGCGATAATATTTATCTCCGTGAAGTGGATTGGAATACAAAAACAGGTATCTATCATCGCAATACGCACACACGCTCGCTGCCTGAACTACAACCTTTGCTTGCCTCGACACATCACTATGCGACCTGGGATGATCATGATTATGGGCCTAATGATTCTGATCGTTCTTATTGGGGCAAGGATATCACTTTGCAGGCGTTTAAAGATTTTTGGGCAAATCCAAACTATGGTGTAGGTGGTACTGAAGGGATCACTGGCACCTTTTTCCGGGAAGATTGTCAGTTCTTTATCATGGATAATCGTTGGTATCGGGCTCCGAGGCACGGGACCGGAGAATACTATGGAAAGGAGCAATTGATATGGCTTATCGATGCATTGAGATACAGCAAGGCACCTTATAAATTCATCTGCACCGGCGGGCAGATACTAAACGATGCCGCGGTCTTTGAAAACTATGCCCAGTTTCCTGCCGAGCGACGGGCACTCCTTGATAGTATTGACAAATACAACATCAAAGGCATCGTATTTCTCACCGGGGACAGGCATCACTCTGAGATATCGCGTATGCGAACTGCGGATGGTGACGTCTTCTATGATATTACCTCGTCAGCGTTGACATCGAACACTTTTTCGCATCCGGATGAGTCCAACAATTTTCGGATTCCCGGATCGATGATCGGTGTGCGCAATTATGTACTGATCTCTGTATCGGGTCCATTGAATGAACGGAAATGCAAAGTGGTATTTAAAGATGCGAATGGTGTGGTGTTGAATGAGTATGAACTGGAGTAGGTTGCAAAGTGAAGTTTCAAAACTTTTTCTGAAGTTGTTAATCTGTAAAGCACGAATGAATTGTTGTAAGCACGCCCGCGATATTATCCCTGATCGCGCTATTTGGAAAGCGTAAGATCTTCAAACTCAATTCACCAGCTAAACACGCATCGCGCGCTCTATCATTTAGCTTGCCTTCTTCAGTGAAATGGTGCACTCCATCCAATTCTACAACGAGTTTTTCTGCGGGGCAATAGAAATCGACTACCCATCGACCAATACTATGTTGTCTTCTGAATTTTCGACCATCAAGTTTTCTTTCCTTCAATTTCTCCCAGAGCATAGACTCTTCCGGTGTTGAATGATTTCTGAGATACCTGCGTGTCGGTTTGAGATAATGCCTGTTGTGAATTTTTTGACTGTACTTGTTCATGTAGTTGATGATTTAGTGCGGTAAGAAAGGTAGGAAATGTATGTCAGACTGCAGAACCTCCCCGTTCCCCTCCTTTCAAAGGAGGGGGCAGGGGGGGGCAGGGGGGAGGTTCCGGAGGGGAACGGGGAGGTTCGGGCAGGGGGAGGTTAATCCGACTCTTCACTAATTTGGCCTTTGTTTTCACCAAAATGCAACGTCTTCCCTGGATCGAACGCAAATTTCACTTCGACATCCCACCTGGATGGCTTTATAATATCTCAGCTCGGCTTGCTGGTACGGAAGACAGATTGAGATTCCTTGTACAACATATCACCGAAGAAGAAGCCAGATATAAACCTGACGGCAAATGGAGCATCAAAGAGCACATTGGTCATCTTGGTGATCTGGAAGATCTGCATCTACAACGTCTCGGGGATTTTGTGAAACGAAACCCAATGCTGAGTATATGGGATGTCACAAACTCTGCTACTGAAAAAGCAAATCACAATGACAGCTCTTTTGAATCGCTCATTGACACATTCAGCGGGAAACGGAAACAGTTTAATGATAAGCTGTGGGCTTTGGATGATGAGGCACATACGTTTCAAACATTGCATCCACGTCTAAAGATCCTGATGAAGCCTGTAGATATGGCGACGTTTATTGCAGAACATGATGATCACCATGTGGCGTCGATAATGAGCATAGGGCAAAGGGAAGAGCATCATGTTACGCATTGACATCCTGCCTTCTTCAGTGAATTGATAACAAAAAATCAAAGTGTGATCAAAATCATCATTAGTTCAGTACACTGAAGTTTCCCACAAGCCATGGATCTGTTCATTTCCCGACTGTTGATGCCAAAAAACTGAAAAGTCCTTCATTCTCCAGGCAACTTAAATGTCACCGGCAAAGTAAACGTCACGTCCACTGCCTTACCACCCTGATAACCGGGTCTCCACCGCTCGGGCATTTCCTGCATCGCTTTGAAAATATCGATCAGGACCTGGTCTGTGCCGTATCCTATAGAGCGAACGACCTTAGCATCTGTCAGTTGTCCATCTGCACGTACGACAAACTGAACGACACCTCTGCCTTCTATACCAGCCTTTTTTGCTGCCTCCGGATACTTCATATGATCCTGCACGAACTGAGTGAGTTTTTCAAACACACACCGTTTAAGTGCTTCTCCATCAAGACCAGAGTTTTCACAACCGGGAAAACGCGGCATTTCTTCTACTACCATATAGGGGTTGCTATGGACATCAGGCACAGGCGACGTTGTTTCAGCAGTGAGCTTGAATGAAAAAGGTATTGTGAATTGCACATCGACGGCTTTTCCTTCATGATACCCAGGTCTCCAGGCCGGCATCGCTTTGA
>DATDQA010000047.1:0-15632 GCA_035292505.1 Saprospiraceae bacterium
CGACACCTATAAGGCTCTTGCGCTGATGGGTATCTGGAAGCGCATGGATCGCCGATTGAAAGGACTTCTGTTTTCAGATATCCTTATCCGGTTTTGCGAGCAGATTCCATATGTCTTTGTCGTGATCTGGTGCATGAATGAGGTGGGGATTTCTGCCGGTCAGTTTGGTGTGCTTACAGCAATTGAGATGATCGTCGCCACTCTCATTTATATTCCGGTAGCCAGATTTTCGGATCGCACAGAACGAAAACCATTTGTTGTCGCGACGTTCATCTTCTTTACACTTTTTCCGATCCTTCTCTTCTTCAGTCACAGCTGGGAGATGTTGCTCCTGTCGTTTGTGGTAAGAGGGTTGAAAGAATTTGGTGAACCCACACGTAAAGCGATGATCGTAGAATTGTCTATACATCACGCCACAGCGCGTACGGTAGGCGTCTATTACTTCATCCGCGATACCCTTGCCGCATTTGCTGCCCTTATCGGCGGATGGTTATGGTATCTGAGCCCTGGTATCAACTTATGGACGGCTGCAGCTTTCGGCATGATTGGCACATTTCTTTTTATTATTTTAAGTAAACCGAAAAAAAATACATCATCAACATTCACTTTACCCCGATAACGCACCGCCCTTACTTCTGCATTGCTGAAACAAGATATTTCTCAAGCTCAATTGAGAAATCCTTCGCAGTTTCTGTGTTCCAGACATTCTGAAATTCCTCTTCACCCAACCTTTGTCTGAGGTGGTCAAGACAATCATTCACTTCGAGCTCTTGTGATTCCTGAACCGTTTGCTTGTAGGGTAAGCCACATGCGGAATACGATAAGTTGCACCACTGTTTAGTCCATAGTCCCTACATTCGTTCTAAACACATCAGCATTGAAATGCCGGACACGAAATTGAATATTTATGAAAATGCAGGAGCGCTTAGGCCGGAAGATCAAGACCTGCTTAGACGCGCTGCGGAAAATCAAAAACTGGCTTATGCCCCCTATTCGGAGTTTCTTGTTGGCGCAGCCTTAATCACTGCACAGGGAAAAATTGCTGGCGGCGCAAATCAGGAGAATGCGTCATATCCACTTTGCATGTGTGGTGAACGTGTGGCACTCTACAATTCTGCAGTGCAGTTTCCCGGTGCTGAAATCACCACAATTGCGATTGTCGTGCGAGGCAAGAATCCAATGGTATCGCCTGCGCCTCCATGTGGAGCATGCCTCCAGGTCCTTCGGGAATTTGAATCCCGGCAGAATGAAAAGCCAATACGCCTGTTGCTGAAGGCAGATTCTGATGTTGTATGGGAGGTTCCTTCTGTGAAGACGATGTTGCCGTATTCATTTGATGGATCGTTTCTGTGAGAAAGCGAGAATGTCCTCCTTCGCCTTTGGTTACGGCGGATAAATGAGAAGGTGTCCAAAGGACTCCTTGGGAGAGAATGTGAGATAGCGGCTTATGTAAGATATTAAGAAGTAACATCAGGGTATTTGGTCGCTTGATCCTGGGTGCTGGTCACTTGGAAATTACACCTAGAGAACCGAGGAATGAGCACCAAGAACCGAGTCTTCCTTCATATACTAATTTCGTGCCTGCGACCGTTTGATTTCTTTTAAATCGATGTGAAATGAAAAATCTGCTCAACCGTCCTGTATTTTGGGCATTTTCACTGTTGTTGCTCACCACGACAGCGTATACTCAGCAAATAAATTTGCCTCGCGAGAGTCCAAGGGCCGGTGTTTCTTATCAGATCGGACTCACCGATATCACGATCACGTATTCAAGTCCTGCTGTGAAGGGACATGAAATCTGGGGAGGGCTTGTTCCATACGAGCAGGTCTGGCGTGCAGGAGCGAATGAGGCTACGACGATTGAGTTCAGCACGGATGTCAATATGGAAGGAACAAATCTTCCAGCAGGCAAGTATGCATTCTTCCTCATTCCACGCGAGGGAGATCAGGCATGGACCGCTATTTTCAATAAACAAGCCGACCAGTGGAGTGCTTTTAGTTATGACATCAATCATGACGCGATTCGGGTTGAAGTAAAACCGACGTTTAATAATGGTGTGCAGGAACGTCTGATGTATTCCATCCACGATCATGATTCAGACAAGGGTTATATCAAATTCGCCTGGGATGATGTACGGCTGTATCTCCGTTTCAAAGTAGATGTCCTCGCCGCAGCAATGGAGAATATCCTTACGGCAATCGAAGAGGCTCCCGAGGATAAGAAATGGATCATGTATGCCCAGGGTGCGAATTTCCTTCTGGAGGTAGATCAAAACATCCGGCAGGCTTTGCAATGGGCTGATATGTCGACATCACGGCGTAACTCTGCATGGAACTGGTGGATCAAAGCACAACTCCAGGCTAAGAGCGGTGACCTCACTACCGCCGTCAATAGTGCGCAAAAAGCAATAGATCTCGGTGAAGCTGCCGGTACGGATGGTTTCTACAATCGTTCGAAACCTGACATCATCGCCAAGTTGGAATCCTGGAAGAGAGAGCTCGGTATTGAGACTCCGGTGCCTACGCCGATACCTGTGGTAGATGATGAGCATTGAGACGGAGCATGAGTGATAGATGATGAGTGATGGTTGATGAATGATGAGTGATTGATTCATTGATTCATAAGTTGTTCTCCTTTCTTATTTGCATCATGACGCACACATTCGCAAGGGACGATCCCGGCCAGGACGTATGACGCGTTGATTTATCCATGTCCCTCCTCTCTATTTGCACTTGCACTTGAGCTTGTGTTTGAGTTTGCTTTCTCCGTTTACCTTTGCCCTCCACATCCATGAACTATCTCACGATTGAAAATGTCTCCAAATCTTATGGAGAGAAGCTCCTCTTCAGGGACCTCTCAATGCGTATCAACCAGGGAGATAAAGTCGCCATCATTGCACGGAATGGCAGTGGTAAGTCGACACTTCTCCGCATGATTGCCGGCATAGAGGCACTCGAAGGGGTCAATCCCATATTGCTCATCGCGAATAATATCAGGGTCGGCTACCTTCCTCAGGAACCACAGTTTGAATCTTCCCCCTCCCTTCCAAAGGGAGGGCCGGTGTGGGTTCACGAGGATATTTTCACATACGTCACGTCGATCGACACTCCAAGGCATCGAGCTTTACGTAGTCATCACGATGCACTGGCCTCACAAGATCCCATTGAATTGCAACATGCTATGCTGCAGATGGATGATGCCAAAGCGTGGGATACAGAAGCAAATGTCTTCGAGATGTTGCATGAATTTGGTTTCTATGAATTATCACAACCGATCAGTCAGCTCTCAGGAGGTCAGAAAAAACGGATTGCATTAGTGCGCCTCCTTCTTGAAGAACCGGACTTACTGATCCTCGATGAACCGACGAATCACCTGGATGTGCACATCATCGAATGGCTGGAAGATTATTTGCAGAATCCTCAACTCGCTCTGCTGATGGTGACACACGACCGGTATTTCCTGAATCGCGTCTGCAATCAGATCTGTGAAATCCATCATGGTTCACTCGTCAAGTATCGCGGTAACTATTATGACTACCTCGAAAAGAAAGCCTTGCTGAGTGACAACGAGTCCACGCAACTCGATAAGACGAAGAAACTGATGCGTAAAGAACTCGAGTGGGTCCGTAGAATGCCAAAAGCAAGAACCACGAAGGCTAAGTCTCGGATACAGGCATTCGATGAGATAAAACAACTCGCGTCACAGAAACTCGATGATGACACTGTGCAGATGCAGATTGATATGACGCGACTCGGTTCAAAGATCGTGGAGTTTCACAATGCGGGATTTGCATATGACGACAAGCCTATCATCGAAGGCTTCAACTATAAGTTTAAGAAAGACGATCGCATCGGCCTCATTGGTCCCAATGGGGTTGGGAAATCAACCTTTATCCGACTTCTGATGCATGAGCTTGTTGTACAAACAGGAAAGGTGATTCATGGGGATACCGTCCTCTTTGGCTACTATCGTCAGGAGGGATTTCTCCCGGAGAAAGATCAACGGGTGATCGATGTCGTACGCGATGTGGCGGAATATCTCCCACTGAAAGGAGGAAAGAAACTGACTGCCGAATCCTTACTCGAACAGTTTCTTTTCCCAAGGCCACAACAACAAGTCTACTATTCACAACTCAGCGGTGGTGAAAAACGGCGCCTCTATCTTCTCACCATCCTGATGAAGAATCCCAACTTCCTCATCTTCGACGAGCCGACGAATGATCTGGATATCATCACACTGAATGTCCTTGAAGAGTTCCTGCTGGACTTCCCCGGTTGCCTGCTCATCGTCACACATGATCGCTTTATCCTGGATAAGCTTATCGATCATCTTTTCATCATGGATGGTAGCGGAGCGATCAAAGATTATCCTGGAACCTATTCTCAATATGCGTCATCGCGGCAATCGCTACAACCAGTCAAAGAGGGCTCAAACAAATCAGCGGAACCTTCCATGTCTGCCATTGCCCATCAGGATCGCAAACAATTGAAGAGACTTGAAAAAGAGATTGAAAAGTTGGAAGAGCGTACGAAGATGCTGACGGAAAGGCTCTATGATCCTGCGTTATCGCTTGATGAAATACAATCCTTATCACGGCAATTGCAAGAGGTGCAGGTTGCGTTGGAGGAGAAAGAGATGGAGTGGCTAGAGAAGGAAGCCTAAGGCTAAGGCGAAGGAAGAAAATACAAGCTCAAGCGCAAACTCAAGTTCAAGGCGTGTTTACATACACATAGTTCTGGCATTTTTCCAATTATGTACCGGCGTGCCCGTGTGCGCCATTTTTTATTCCATTACAAGTTTCACCACCGCATACTCATTTTGCAAACCTTATTTTATCAAAGCACTGATCAATCTGAAGATGCCATAGACGAGTGCTCCGAATGCGATCAACAAGAGTATGCTCATGACCGAGCCGGACGTGAAAACCATCATGGAATCGAGCCTGATATATAAGAGTAGCAAGATGAGAAACACGACGATGGTCGTAATGAGAATAGCAACAGGTGTTTTCTTTACTCTGTTCATTTGTACAAGGTGTTTGTTTGAGAGTTTATGACGGATTCTGGGAGATGTAACCTGCTGATGAGAGAATTTCTCATGAAAATTTTCCTCTTATTCTATACTCACCTTCACTACCATCAACTCATTCTCGGACATCACCCTTAGTATGTACACACTCGATATAAGATCCGTGATATCAATCTCAAATGAACCTTGAAATCTGCTCTGACAAACCCGTACACCAGTCGCATCAAACAATTCCAGCTCAAGTATTCTGTGTACATCGGGCGATTCAACATGCAGTACATCTGCCACCGGATTAGGATAAACAAAGACATCAGAAAACCCGGTCGATCTGTGTTCTTCATTCAATCCGGTTGAAACATCAAACAACCACTCCACCGCCTCACGAAATCCCCCTCTCCAAAACACTTCATTATGCATGCCTTGCGGATCTATGACAACTTCAATGAATTCCGGATTCGCTCCGGCAGACAACATCGTCGCTTCCATCTGTTGTGTCCAGGCAACCACATTACCCTCCAAACCTCCGGCAAGGAAATAAAACTTCGAATCAGCATCAACTTCTTGCTCGGATGTATATGCGTAGCAGGAATCAAACAATCCAAACGATGGTGAGAAGACTCCTATCCTTCCAAATACATCTGGTTCTGCAATGCCTCCATAGTGGGAGATCAATCCTCCCATCGAGCTTCCCATCAGTCCAGTCAACGCGGGATCAGATATCGTGCGGTAAGTGCTGTCAACATAGGGTTTCAAATTTTCAACTAAGAAATCGATATACTCCTCCCCTTCTCCACCTCCATACTGTGGATTGATCCACGGCGAATATTCATCAATACGATGTGCACCATCATTTTCAATGCCAACCACGATCATGGCGAATCCCGACTCATCATACATCTCATTCAGACTCTCATCAACACCCCATTCTCCGGCAAAAGACGTAGAATCGTCAAAGAGATTCTGTCCATCGTGCATATAGAGTACAGGAAACGAATCCTGTGATGTCTCATAGGCGGGAGGAAGATAGATCCAGATTTTTCGTGTGCGATCCAATTGAGGAATGTAAAAAGCATCGTCCATCAAATGAATATTTTCGGCAGCAGTCGAAGTAATCCCTGATAAGTCAGCCCAGTTATGAATCGTGATATTGACGACCGCACCATTGCCGCCAAACGTGTATGTCCTGTTTGCGATCTCCTCACCATTCATGCCTTTTTCAACTGACGCCCATGATCCACGCGTGAACTTGAATTGAATGGTTCCGGTCATCTGCGTCAAGGTGATGGAGAATAGTGAATCAGCATCCTTATGCAGCCGATAAGCTTCCTGCCCGCCAGTCCATCCTTCGAAATTACCTGAGAGATAAATCCCGACATCCGGTGGTGTGGAAGATGGCAGGCTGATAATACGGAATATCACCTGTGCGTGGCAAACCGACACGCATAAGAGAAACGTGGTAATTGAAGCACAATGTCCCTTCCGCATCATCCGAATTCATTGGTCATACAATAATACATCTTCGCAGTGATTCCCCGATGATAGAGTAAGTGCTCACTTCGAATCCGCAGACAGGGGAATGTCGTGCACACCATTCTGAAACAAAAATGGGATGAGCAGAAGTCATCCCATTTTTGTTCCCTTCCTGATTTACACCAATCAGTTCGGGCTACTGAGTCCAGGCATAAACTCGGTCAACTCATCATAGGTCTTCGACCGATCAATACACAGATCGAGTTCTTCTAAGAATCGCTGCCAGGAACCATCCCCATGAATTGATTCGAAATCCTCAACGAATGTATTCGGAGTATCGAGGTAAGCCCAGTTGGCAAAATCCATTCCTATTGCGGCGTGGGGTCCCTCAGAGGCGCCATACCGCCAGTACACATTATACGCGGCAGGATATTTTTTTTGCTTGTAGACTTCTACAATCTTCTTTACCTGCTCCTCATAGCGATCGCCTTCACCTGGAAGGATCGTGGAAAATCTGATTCTGGATTTCGTGAAATTCTGGGCTCCCTCCGGTGCATAACTGAGCTCCTCGTCCCAACGCCAATATGATATTTCTGCGACAGACTCGCAATGTGCCACAACATTATTGTTCCAGTCGGTATCATGTTCTGCGTTGACCGGACGCGCATCCATCTGGGCGAAGGAAATGGGTCCCATGACCCATGTATACGAACCTGAACCAGGACCGGTGTTGACAGCCCAGACATAGGCTTTGTAGGGGTCGGCAGTGTGGTATTTCTTGTTATGCGCTGCAAGACCTGCTTCAAACATGCCGATCTTATCTGCTTTGGGTGTCAGATCTACCACCACCCACTGCACATAATCGGTCTGCGCGCGTAACCCTGAAATTACAAGGGCAAACAGCCCAATCAGAACCATTGGTTTTCTCATAGATACTGGAAATTTTAGGTGACAAAAATAATTTTGAGTGTTTTTTCTGAGGTCGCACAAAATATGAAACAATTTTGTGAACGGCCTTGAGTTAATGCGGGACATAGGATATCAGCCTGCTTGATGTTCATGACCAGTACACAAGATACCGAACGGCACAAGCGCTTGTTCTGAAAGGTCTGAAACAGGGCTCGGCCAAAGATTATCGTACCTTGTGCCTTCGTGCGTCAGCAAAAGGGATCGAAGAGTCTGGTGAATCTTCCTTTGGACACAAATAATTTTGCTGCTTTGAACACTCCCGCACATGGCAGGAGAATTTTATCATTTAATCAATACAATGTATGGCTAAATCTCAAGAGACATTTAACAAAAAGGAACGTGAAAAGAAGAAAATGAAAAAGAGGCAGGACAAGAAAGAAAAGCAGGTAGAACGTAAAGCCAACTCTACGAAAGGGAAATCGCTGGAACAAATGTTCTCATATGTCGATGAACATGGAAACTATTCTTCCACACCTCCAGACCCTGGTAAAAAACAAAAAGTCAAACTAGAAGATATCCTCATCAGCGTACCTAAGCAGGATCCCTCTGCTAAACCCGATGTAAATCGTACAGGAAAAATTACCTACTTCAACGAAGCGAAGGGATTTGGATTTATCAAAGACGATCAGACACAGGATAGCGTCTTTGTTCATGTCAGCAGCATGGTCGATCAGGTCAGGGAAAATGCGAAGGTGACATACAGAGTCGAACGTGGTCATAAAGGACCTACGGCAGTGGAAGTAAAGGCAGTTGTATAGCAGGGGAATTCTTGATTCTCAATTCTCGATTTTTGACAGCCTCTGGCAGTCTCGATTAGCGCGATGAATGTTAATCGGGCTATAAGAAATCCAGAAAAGAATTTTGAACTCTTGGAGGTTCCTTGAGTCTCCTCGACTCGCGCTTCTACTTTCTGCGCCTGTAAATCAATAACCTATTCCAGTAAGGTGTTCACCGGGCATTGGCGTCCTTTCAATAATATACACTTTTGGTGCTTATAAATACTTTACAGGCATTATCTTCAACGTCATAAGTCGTGACGCATGAAATACTGTTTCCTGATTTCGCTTCTGTTGCTCTGCTCCAAGTCTCATTCACAGCATCCTGAGATTAACACTCTTCCAACCGGATCTTCTGCGCCCGATTTCAACCTACCCTCGACTGACGATCGGTATTATTCGTTGTCCGATTTCTCTGAATATCCGTTACTGGCCATCATCTTCACATGCAATCACTGCCCTACTGCACAGGCATATGAAGACCGGATGATCCGTCTTGTGGAAAAATACAGGCCAAAGGGTGTTGGCTTTGTCGCGATCTCACCAAACGATCCAGATGCTGTGAGCCTTTCGGAACTCGGTTATTCTGATCTCGATGATAGCATGGAGGACATGAAGATCAGGGCAAAAGAAAAAGGATATAACCTTCCCTATCTCTTCGATGGTAAAACCCAGTCGACCGCCATTGCCTATGGACCAAACGCGACTCCGCATGTGTTTTTGTTTGACCAGAATAGAATTTTACGCTACTCTGGTCGTATCGATGATATGGAGGATCCTTATGTCCAACCCGACACCAAAGATTTACAGAATGCGATAGAAGCCTTGCTTGCCGGTCGCGAAATTGTGAATCCCGCGACAAAAACATTCGGCTGCTCCATTAAGTGGGCATGGAAGAATGAATGGATCGTGAAGCAGCGCGAAGAATGGAAAGCAGAGCCGGTAAGCTTGCAGGAGATTTCCCTGGACAATGTGAAAACATTGATCGCAAATAACACGGATAAATTGCTTCTGATCAATCTCTGGGCTACCTGGTGTGGTCCTTGCCTGATGGAATTTCCCTCATTGGTGGATATCAACCGAATGTACCGTGGGAGGAACTTTGAGTTCGTATCCATCACAACAGACAAACTGTCTCAAGAGGTAAAGGCACTGGATAAACTCAAAAACTTTGAGGCCTCAAATCGCAATTTCATTTTCACCGGAAAGATCTACGAACTGATCGAAGCGATCGATCCCGCGTGGCAGGGAGCATTGCCTTACTCGATATTAGTGGAGCCAGGGGGGAATGTCCTGGAACGCATTCCTGGAATCATTACTCCTCAGATGTTGAAGAAGCGAATCGTTGACTATCTCGGCAGGTATTACGCGGATAATAAGTAGAAGAAGAGGAGGAAATAGAAGAAATAGAGGAAGTGCCCACCCGAATATACCGTTCGGTAAGGGCGGGGAGGAAACATTTCCTGCACTTTAGAATTAAAATTGTAGTAGATTTCATTCCTGGGCAAGTTGATCTCGGAGTACTGATGGAAATATATACGGCGATAAGTAGTATACATTGATCTCCTGCTTTTGATCTCAAGGGTGAAAACATCTTTCGGGTGATTGAAACAGTGGGAAAAGGGTTACCTGCGAGGCAATGAGCGTGCACTCATTCAGGGAATCATGTAGCTATACAGACCTGATTGTTCATTAAAACTCAATACTATGCAACGCACTTTCCTCACTCTGCTGGCCTGCCTAACCCTCAGCAGCACCATGTCTGCACAAGACGAATGGGATATCGGAGTCAATTATGTGATCTGGGTCGCCGATCAATCAGGTAAAGTATTTAAAAATCAGCCTGTGTCTGCAATGGTTGGCTATAAGGATAGGGACAATAATGTACTCTATCGTGAAGCCCATACCGGTACCACAAATGAGCTGGGAAACCTGAGTATCAAAGTTGGGAAAGGAGAGCCTCTCGAAGGGACGCTTTCCCTGGACGTCTTTAAGGCTATTGCTTTCCTGTACTATAGTCTTTCTGTAGATATCGGAGGCAACAAAGAGGTGATCTCAGGGGAAAACCCAGTCTTCGCTGTACCCCGTTCTCATGTAGCAGGGTGTGCCCTTACTGCACTTAATGCCTGGGCGTTTGGAGGGATACAGTGGGGAGGGATTATTGTTCCGTTTGGTCAGATGATATGTCCTCCTGACGGATATTCCTACTACTTTCCGAATATCTGTGATGATGGCGTGCGCGGTGAAGACATGCAGTTTGTCAGTACTCCGATAACGGATATCATACGTGCACGTACTGCACCCGGGGGAAGTCCTTCTGGCGCGGAGATCCCCTATCTGAATATTGGCGCTGGTCTCGGCAAACCGATGTATTGTGGACCTGATCCCACGTATATCTCAGCCATGCATGGGATCCGGATGGCCAACATCGGAAACCTCTTATACGGAGCAGAACTTATCGTACAGAACTATGACGCGGATCACCCAACCTATGCCCTTCTTTGCCAGAATCAAAATGCAGACGGTGGAGCAATTGTCGCAGGATCTCCTGATCTCGGCGTTGTCGGAGTAGGATCAGGTGGCGGTCAATTTCAGTCGACAGGTACCGGCAGCGGATATGGTGTGTACGGTTTGAGCACTGCTGCTGCCGATAACGGCGAGTTCAAATACGGCGTGGCTGGTACAGACGGTGGTTTCGCAGTAAACTATGCCGGATATTTCAACGGGATGTCTTACACATCTGCGCCTTTCATGACAGGTTCTGACGCACGCTGGAAAAGAGAAGTGAAGTCGGAATCAGGTTCCCTGTCTCTGATCAACAAGCTGCATCCCTCTACATACGTTTTTGTGGAGAATACACCGTATAGTCTTCCCCGCGGAATTCAGCATGGCTTTCTTGCGCAGGAACTCGAAACCGTGTTGCCAGAACTCGTGGCGGATATCGTGCATCCTACGACATTCGATCCAAGTGCTATGAAAAAAACTGAAACAGCTACCTACAAGGCAGTCAACTATGATGGACTCATTTCAATTCTGACTGCCGGGATTCAGGAGCTTGATGCAAAAGTTGTCCAACAACAATCTGAGATGACTGAGATGAAAGAAATGATCAGCCAACTCACAGCACGCATTGCAGAACTGGAGAAATGATCGAACTCTCATCAAATAACCAATTGACAATGAAACATTTTATTCTATCACTATCTATCATCTTCCTTTCCATTGCTGCCAGTGGACAAAATGTGGTCATACAGGTAGATCAGTTAGACGTAGCACTTCAATCGCAAGGTGATGTTTTGATGGTAAGTACGCTAGGTGAACCTGTTGTAGGTGTTGATGTAAGCCAGGGTATTGCGGTGATTTCAGGGTTTTATCCGGTGTCTTTCTTCGAAGAGACATCTGGTGTCAACAACTTGCCTCTTGAAGGACTCGAGGCATGGCCTAATCCCGTACAGAGTGTGCTTATACTGCGTTGTTCATCGACTGATCGTTCCGATTATGAGATCAACGTATTCGATGCTAAAGGTGCGCTCATGGATCATCAATCCTGGGAGTTGAAGCACAGTCGTTTTGAACTTGCATTCAATTCTCACCCACCAGGCATGTATTCGGTTGAAGTATATGAGCCGGGTTCAGGGAAAAGAAGTACTGTGCACGTATTGAAGCAGTAGAGAACAAGTTGTACTTTACAAAAAACGCACATGAAAAGGCCTTATGCATTGTATAAGGCCTTTTAGTTGCGCTGAGCAAAATTTCATTTCCCTTCTTTGGTATTTTCTCTACGGATACCAGCCTCTATATGCGTCTTCGTAATGATATCACCATTCCTTGACAAAGACTGTAAGCAGGTATACTGGACAATATTCATGATCTGAGCGCCTGTAAGTTCATAAGAAACGGCAAGAGAGTTGAATGTAATGTCAGGAGCCAGCGGAGCCCTTGCAGGAAAACTCTTCTGCCATAGCATCAACCTTTCTTCGTACCCCGGCACGGGAAAGTAAATAATAGAATTGAAACGACGCATAAAGGCCTGATCAATGTTGTTTTTAAAATTTGATGCAAGGATCGATAGCCCTGAGTGGGATTCTATGCGTTGTAACAGGTAGGACACTTCCTGATTCGCATATTTATCATGTGCATCACGGACTCCTGTGCGTTTCCCGAAAATCGCATCGGCCTCGTCGAAGAATAATATCCAGTTCTTATGCTCTGCGCGTTCAAAAAGAGAAGCGAGGTTTTTCTCCGTTTCCCCTATATATTTAGAAACCACCATAGACAAGTCAATCCGAAAGACATCGCGTCCGGTATATTTACCGAGCAACATCGCGGTCAAAGTTTTACCGGTTCCGGGAGGTCCATAAAAGAGAGCGCGATATCCCGGCTTCAGCTTTCTGTACATCTCCCATTCAACCATTAATGTTTCATGATGATTGATCCAGTGTTCAATTTCACGGATTTGATCCATCGTAGAGGGACTGAGCACTAAATCACTCCACTCCAATTCTGTAACGATATGCTCTGCAGGAAAATCCATGCTCAACTTTGGCAAAGGAACTTTCCCGGTTGTAAAGACTTCGACAAATTCCTTCTCCATCACGAGCCGGCCGCTCATGCGTGGCTCAGATGCGACCGGTTGAATTGAGAGGATTTTATGTTTAAATAAAAACTGATCCTCATCGAACAAGTGAAGAAAAGACATGCGGACCTCAGGGTGCATGCCGGCCAGAATAAAAAGTGCTGTTTCGCCAGTTGGCAGAGTACCACGATGGTTTTGTCCCTTTACACCTCCAAATTCAGGGAATTCACCGCCAGTGGGAAGGAAACGATGCACGAGTGCATCAAAAAATCCAGGAATGATATGCGGGACAAGTACAGTAAGAAACAAGATGCTTTCGTCGTCCGTCAACTCGTATGTCCGAAAGAATGTAGCTAATGGTGAGCGATCCTTTTGTGTGGGCTGAGGTAATCGTACGGTTTCAGTTCCGTGTTTCCCATCGAAATGCAACTGTAACTTTTCAAGGCATCGCTTTTCCAGAAAGCTGAGGAGTGCCATAACAAATGAATCTTCGGACAATAATCCATTTCTGCTTGTTGCATTCTCCGTATGTAATTGTTTAACCTGAACTGTCATAATGTTAAATATTTATGGACGACATGTCACAGTAGTAGATGTACCCTGCTGCTGATGATATTGGACAATCGTTTTTCCTACACAATCCACTTGTTGCACCGATTCATCCAGGGCAGCTTTGAGCATATCGCTGAAAGCTTTCACAGCAGCGTCATATGAAGACTTCATCGCTTCAAAGTCCGTTTTAGTCTGCCCGATCGCCCCCGTCCATGTCGGAAACTTATTTGATGCGATGTTATTCATGATATGTTCAATAAATGTACGCCCATGCATTCCTTCATGAAAGCGCAACTTCGTCTGATCTCCTGTATCGGATGCCCTTGTACCCACACCATAACCAGATGTATAAGATGGATCAGAACTCGCACTGTAGTGCGTAGTAATATGGTATTCAACCGGGGGCACTGTGGGAGTAAAGGAAATCCTGTTTATCTTCTGATCACTACCCCATCCATATGAAGGAGAGTTGAAGTTTGTTGTGCCTACGGCCTCAATCTTTGATTCTGCTCCACTGGCGACTTGCGACGAATTAAAGACATCTGGCTGTACGACGATCTTGACGTTTTCAAATTGAAATTCGAATCCTCCGGCGGCAGTTGCCGTCGCTCCTGTAATCCAGGGTGTCGATGGCATCTTCTTCCTGATGTGTTCTATTATTTTTGTATTCGCAATCCCTGATCGCTTTGCCATTTCTTTCAGGATTTTCATCTTTCCAGGCACCGGCTCCTTGTCAATATGTCCATTGACATCACTATTCGTGATATCCTGATCATCGATACGACCTGTGTTGACTCTCCATTGATCTATTTTTTTCATCTCTGCGACGATCCATGCCTTCCGCTTGTCGGCATCAGTCTCATCAACATATGCTTTACCTACATAGATGACCGGAGCCGAATGCGTTACATCTCCAACCTTCCCTTCAGTAAAATCTGCTGTCAACGGAGATCCGGTTGCTCGATATCCCGAACCTGCGAGTTTCCTGCCTTCATCAGGGAAGAACGCATGAATATCATCCAAGAGCTTCTTCTGTGCTTTGAGTGCGATACTGATGTCTGAAGTCGCTGGTGCAGTTCCTGCCGCCGTTCCGCTCTTTTGTCTGAGAACTGAATTGGGAGGCGCGTTAACGGAAGGTCGACCTGCAAAAAATGGAGTGCGAGGTGACCTGGTCGCCGTATCTGAATTCAATTCGCGCTTCTGCTTTCCCATATTTTCTTTTCAACGCAAATACAAAAAAGTTGCAGCCATTTCTTAACCAATTCAACCCATCGAGTCCGTATTCTGCCGGATTCCGTACCACCGCTCAACACTTCGAGTCCGTATTCTGCCGGATTCCGTACTTCTTCTCAACCCATCGAGTCCGTATTCTGGCGGATTCCGTACCATCTCTCAGCACCATTGAGTCCGTATTCCCTGCTCCGACGACCCTCGCTCTGTGCACCGATGTACCCCCATTCACAATACTCTGCAGAGGCGTTAGCTGGCTCCAGCCATAGCGCAAGGCGATGCAGGCGTGCGCAAGTTTCCATGCCTATGGCAGGCTGGCATACTCTCTGTTTCACCGTGATGACTTTTGACAAACAGTTCAACGTTTCTCAACGCAATAATTTTCTTTCTTTGATTCCTTCCACATCAATACTCGAGACCTGTTCCTTGCCCGCAGCAGAATATACCGCAACAACATCAACGCTATGGGTGCTTTCAATCACCAGGAAACCTTCAAAGCCATGAATCAGGTGTAAACCAAAATCCCGGATTTGAGCACATGTCACACCTGCTACCCCATCCGGTTCAAGGACAAACTCGAAGTAATTTGAAATTCCGATAGGTGATGCAATTTTCTTTCTCAGCTTCACCTTGACATTTTGCGGGTTATGAATATTCACCGAGGTTTGATATGATCCGGGAACTACTGCATCACTTGTCTGTGAAGTGCCCGGGATATTGGCGGTGCAAATAAACTTGGCCGCGTATTGAAACTTGTACCCGGTCCTTGAAGCACTTTTAGTTTTGGACATGACTTTAGATTTTAAGAGTGATGAAGTATTATTTAGTGCTTTTTACTTTCTTGAACTCATCATCGATTTGTTTTTTATACTTTTTGAATACTGCAGCCGGATCACCCGGCTTATTCTTCTTGTCGAAGGCCTTACCTGCGGCAATATTTTCAGCAGCACCAGACAGCATACCCCATTCTTCCATGCCCTCTAATGCCGTGATTCGGAAAAAATAGACCTCTTCAAAGGCTTTGCGCTTT
>DATDQA010000048.1:0-13258 GCA_035292505.1 Saprospiraceae bacterium
CCTATTTATACAGGTAATATGTAATTCCAAATGACAAATAGTACGGATTCAGACTCTCAATGCCCATGTATTCTGCCTTGAGAATATTGGATAATCCCTGATTATAACTCAGATCCATCACGAAAGATTCGGAAAGGAGAATTCCGAAACTGACATTACCGCTGATGAAATACCGATCGAGTACATTACGTTCACTATTTCGACCCAGGCTCGCCTTCTGAATCGCGTGCATCCTGGGGCCGATCAGGAGCCGGAATTTCTTGCTGCCATCCCAAGCGTCTCCAAACCATACTGCATAACCACACAGTACGTTGAGAGTCCGGATTTCCGTTTCGAGCCGCATCGTGCTGACTTCCTTGCGTTGCTTACTTCCAAAAGTAGAGTATTGCAGTTCCACTACGAGCCAATTGGATGTGTTTAACGAATACCCACTCAGGAGACCTGCGTTGAATCCAAACTTGTTGAATCCTTTCAGATTATCCCCATCCACCTGCGATGCCAGTATTGCCATACTCCCTCCAAAATGAAATCGCTGCGCATGCAGATCACTAATGCTACTCATCAGGCTGGTGAGAATTATTGTAATCGCAGGTACCAGGATCTGTGTATAGACGGCCATAGCCTATGACTGCTCAGCCAGTCTGTTGTAATAAGCGAAAATCACTTTGAGTTCTTCCCCCGAACGGAGAGAGATTTTATTCTCTTTTGCGAAAATGACCAATTCAGGTCTGTTTTTTTTGAAAATCATGATGAAGTCTTTCTTATTGGTTGGCACCACTTCAGGAAGCCGGGCGCCTTTCCTGAGATAGTAGAACTTCTCGTCATGACGATATTTAACTTCAGTCGCAGCAGCGATTCCCATCGGGTGATCATTGGTTACCTCTTTTTTGATTTCGAACTTCCGTAAGAGTGTGTATTCTCCGTCTTCAAGCATCTCGAAGTATCTCGGTTTCACCTTATACTCTTCAAACTCATAGGGCGTATTGACAAACGTCCGTTGATTCATTGTGATATCATGAATTTTTTCAGGAAATAATTCATACAACTTTTTCTGATTTATAAAGAAAAACTTGTCCTGACCGATGTGATAGTTTGCAGAATCGATATGCAGTTGTATACCATCCTTACCCTCGACATCCATAGGTTGCCAATGATCGAACAACATCAGGCTGTACTCTTCTTCCGAATCGATACGATTGAGCAAGGTGATCGCATCCTGGTTAACCGGATCTAATGGATTTCCAAAGGCCTGTTTTTTGACTTCAGTGATCGATTCTTGCGCCGTGAGGTGTGAAGAAGCACAAAGGAGAATAAGAAGGAAGTGTTTCATTGGCAGATGAATTTAATTGGCAGTCTTGAGGTCACGAGTCTCATGTGTGACGCTTGTAGGTTTCTACGAACGCTCCAAGGTCAAGTTCAAACTCAAGGAAAAAAATGAGCTGCCGCCGGATTGGGCAGCTCATTTTTCATGAAGCTATGATAACTATTTATCCCACCATACACGCGTGAAGATGTTTACATCAGCAGGTGATGGTACGTTGTCAGGATTAGAGAAAAGTTCTGTTTGTGCGTAGGGAAGCCTCCTCGGAATTTCAGTACCGGTCACCGGAGTCAGAGCCGGAATATTTGTCCGTCTCCAATCGTTGAAGACTTCAGGGCTCGTATACAGCGCCAGGTACTTTTGGGTAATGACGTTTTCCAGGGTCAGATTCCCTTCACCAACACCCACTGAGCTCTGCGCGACATATGCAGCATACTCATCTGCGACAAGCGCTTCTGCAAAGGAAGATTCAATTCCATTCAGATATGCTGCATACGCTGTTGCCTGATCTCCAGCTTGCAAAGCGGCCTCAGCACGGATAAACTCCTGTTCAGTATAGGAGAGCAACTGCAGGCTCTGATCCTTGGTCCAGATCGGATGTGTATTGTCGTGCGGATAACCATAGGTTGCAATTCTGGGATCGTTGTACTCTTCAAGGAGGCTCACATAAAACGCACCCGTCTCGCAATCGTCGCGCTGTTCGATATATTGGTACCAGGGCGCATTTTCCGTTGCACCTGTTCCAAAGGTAACGTTCGCATCATCCGAAGAACTATTAAATCCTCCTCCGTTCAATGCAGTGAGGGCATCTCCGTATGCTGCCCCATTTACTTCAGCGAGGTGGAGTTTACCGCGTGCTTCCAGGACATTGCAGAACTGTATCCACTTTGTGGCATTGCCACCGTACATCACATCTGCATTCCCCGGGGCATTTCCTCCGGCATCACCACTGAGCAGATCACGGGCTTCAGCGAGATTGGTAAAGATTTGATTGTAAATCTCTTCCTGTGTGTCAAACACCGGCTGATATACACCGCCGTTTTCATTGAATTTGAAAGCATCGCTGTAAGCCATATCCCCCCACAGATCTGTTGATGCCATCATGGTATAGCATTCTAATGCCAATGCAATTCCGGCATAATGATTGTAGCCGTTGTCTCTTGCCAGTTTCAGCAACAATCTGTTTGCATTCAAAGTGCCGGTATAGATATTAGCCCAAGCAGCGTCGACATCGTTGCTGGTGATGCCGTACTGACCGATGACTGCAAATTGACGGCTGACACCATCCACATGCTTTGTATAAATACCTACATACCGGGTAAAGTCACCGCCATAGGTATAGGCCAGGCGCAATTGTACCTGGGGTAGAATGACATTCGGCGAGACGGTGATCGGACTATCCGGATCGGCATTCGAGTCTTCTCCGAAATAATCCTCACAGCTTGCAAGGACACCGCCTATCAAGAGGATGAATACATACTTATAGATTTTCATACTATTTATTATTTAAATTGTCAAACAGAATGATTTAGAAACTTGCATTCAGACCAATAGAATAGGATTTAATACCTGGTTGCTGGAAATAATCCAGTCCCTGACCATTGCTACTGCTCCCTACAAGTGATAACTCGGGATCAAATCCAGTGTACGGTGTATCAATCCAGAGGTTCCGGCCGGTAACGGAAATATTCAAGGACTGGAAAGCCGATGTCTTGATCAGCCGGGCAAGATCATACGACAACGTGATGTATCGCAATCTCCTGAAAGATCCATCCTCAATAAAATGTTCTGTCACAGCACCGAAGCCGCCGCCATTCCCCTGATACCAGGCCTGGTTGAGTTCGACTGCGATATCGTTGGCGCCACCATCGGAAGATCTTACACCTTCAAATACAGTCACTGTACCTCGATTCTCTGTCAATTCAGACATGCCGAAGAAGGTCAACGCTCCTTTCGTACCATTCCAGATATCACCACCTTCTCTGAGATCGAACAAAAAACTCAGGGAAAGGCCTTTGTAAGAGAGTGTATTGGTAATGCCCATCAACCAATCCGGGTTTGGATTTCCAATTACGCGTTGTGTCGGATCCACGAGTGGGAACCCATACCCTGCGCTGGACGGATCATCATTAATGATCAACGCACCGTCCGGATTGTAAGAGCCATTCGGATCGAATGTACCAGTCGAAGTGTTTACGCGTTGAAATGCTCCTCCCAGGATCTGGCCATACTCGTACACAGTCCTGTGTCCATTCGCATCCGTTTCAGGTGCAATGTTGTATATACTTGATCCGGTGAATCCATCGAGATACTGATTGGGCACTCCTTCAGGGAGCGATTCCACAGTTGTTTTCCATTTCGAGAAATTCACACCGATGTTCCAATTGAAGTTTTCACTGTTGAGCGGATTCAGTGTAAGGACAACTTCGCCACCGACTGTTTCAAGCAGACCATTGTTTACCACCGCTCTCTGGAATCCTGTTGTATTCGGAATGTTGATCGCAATGATCTGATCTTCAGATGATCTCGTATAGTATGTTGCATCAAGGCCGATCCTGTTCTTCAGGAAACGCACATCAACACCAAGCTCTGTATCCTTTGTCCGCGAAGGTTTCAGGGAAGGACTTCCCGCAACTGCATTGATGACAAAGCCGGAAGTACCTTTGAACGGAAATCCGATTCCATTTGTCCATCCATCGCTCAGATCATTGACCGTGCCGGCATTCTGAATCGGTAGTATCCATGACGTACTGGTGAGATATGGCGCAGGTGCACCACCACCCACTTCTGCATAGGATACTCTCAGCTTACCAAAGGAGAGCACGTCCGAATTAATCAGTTCACTGAAGATAAATCCCAGTGATGCGGATGGGTAGAAGAATGAGATGTCACCTGCGTTGAATGGTCGTAATGGATCAATCAAGGTAGAAGACCAGTCGTTACGCCCCGTCAGTGTCAGATACAAGTAGTTTTTAAAACCCAGGTCGAGCACACCATAGACTCCTGCTGTTCTCAAGTCGTTGTGGGCAATCTGTGAAGAGATCAATGCGGTATTGCCCAGTTCAGGGAATCCGACGAAATTGAGCCCGTCTCCCTGAATATAGTTTTCCTTGAGTTGCTCGTCGTAGAGGTTCAAGCCGACATTGTATCCAAGACTGAAATTGTCACCGAGGGATCCATTCCCGCTCAAGCTCAGGAAGAAATCCAGATGGCGATAGTTGTAATTATCTTCTACGACCTGTCCACCGGGTAATGTCCTGGAGCCAATCTCAAATCTTTGAATCCTGTTATCGGCATACACGTCTGTACCGAGCACTGTACCAAGTATTGCCCAATCACTAAAGTGATAGGAGGCTTTGAAATTTCCAAAGAAGCGGTTGACATCGTCGAAGAAAGGTGAATTGTTGACAACCCAGAAGGGATTATCATATCCACCGCCACCCCTGTAGTTGCGCTGGGCACCATTGAGAAACTGATACGCATTTGCATTTTCGCCATCTGCAATTGCATCCTGCAAAGTATAGTCAGCGGGGTCGTCAAGTCCATTCGCGTTATCGAAAGATGGAGATGTCCTGAGTAATCCAAGCATGACTCCGGATGTATTAGATCCCTGTTGAAGCCTGCGGCCGCCCGAATTCACATAGTTGATTCCGAAACCAAGGTCAAGCTTATCATTGAACATGGATGTTCCCATATTCAGACCGACGTTGTACCTGGTAAACGAATTTTTCGGAGCAACACCATTATCATCCGTGTATCCGAAAGAAAATCTGTAGTCAGTCAGATCGCTGCTTCCGGAAAACGCCAGATTATTCGTTGTCGAAATACCCGTCTGGAAGAAGTTGTCAATATTATCATAGGGTTTAAAAGGGGTTCCACCCGTTGTGACAAGGCGCCCGTTTTTGTCCCATTGATAATCAGATCCATCCCAGAACACTGTGGAAGCATGAGGGCCCCAGCTTCCCGCCTGACTCGTATGAGGTCCCTGCCAGACTCCATTTGACCCTTGTACATATTCATCCTGAAGGCCAGTGACATTCGTGATGTCAGAAATCGTAAGGCCGGTACTGACATCGACTGTAAGACCTTTTCCTTTTCCTCTTTTTGTGGTAATCAAAATTACACCACGGGCACCTTCGATGCCATAGAGCGCAGTTGCTGCAGCACCTTTGAGAATTGTGACCCTGTCAATATCATTCGGATTCAGGTCAATCGCCCGATTCGAGTTTGCTACTCCGGCAAGCGAGCGTTCTGTGTGATTCTCATCATTGTTAATTCTTACACCATCGACGACAATGAGTGCTTCATTATTCCCATTGAAAGAGGTCTGACCTCTCAAAATGATCCGGGAAGCAGCACCTGCTGCACCGCTTGAAGATGTGACCTGCAAACCAGCTGCTGAACCGGCGAGCGCATCAATTGCGCTTACGGTATTTGCGTTTGATATAGTTCTGCCTGATACTTCCTGGACAGCATATCCTATTGCCTTTTCTTCCCTCGAGATACCAAGAGCGGTGACAATCACCTCCTCAAGACCCACGCCCGCATCAAGTTTGATATCGATATAAGACATCCCTTCGAGTGAAATTGTCTTTGACTGAAATCCTGTATAGCTGATTGTGAGTTCATCGCTGCCTTCCGGTACTTCGATACTGAACCTTCCTTCGAAGTCCGTAACAGTGCCAATCGTGGTGCCTCTGACAATGATGTTTGCGCCGATGAGTTCTTCGCCATCAGATGAGACGACTTTCCCTGTCACCGTACGCTGTGCAATTGCAGTTGATGCAATCAGACAGAAGGCACATAATATTGTTAGTAATTTTTCCATGTATCATTAATTTTTTCTGTGATCAATTTGTGAGTGGAGGCCAGTTGGTGCCATCCGTTTTGGTGAGTGTGACAGATCCGAATTCGCCATAGGTATTGGACCAGGACGCATTCAGTTCCGTACCAGAAATACTGTTTACAATAAACTGCCAGCTATCGCCATAGTTATCCGTACCGGTTACAGACAACTTATTGCACACATCATTCAATGTCAACGTACCCCAACTCGCTGCTGAGCCGCCATAGCATTCGGGATAGGTTCCAAAAGACCAATCACTAAAGCTATACCTGCCGGCTCCGAGTTCAATGATCTCGGCAGTACCGGCCAGTGCATCTCCAGTGCAGAAGTATACCGTAGACACATAATCTACTTCTCCTTTCAGATTAGACACACAGCTGAAAGGCACGCGTAGCGTTCGGCTCGATCTGAATACACCAGATTGTGTCGTGACCCGGAAAGAAAACCGGACCGCATCACCTACCGCAACATCGTCGGCCGTTTTGCTGAGCGCTGCAAGCACGTCATTCATCGTGACATTGAGCGTAGCGGGAAGAGCACTCACGGTGCTGAAATCGACTTCTCCTTCTCCATTGAAAGAAATCATCAATTCGGTTGAGGAGATGCTTTCACCTTTTGCTGTGAGATCGAAAGCAATAGAAGAATTGTCGGGATCCCCAAGATCAAAGAAGCCGACTTGTACGTTCGAGGGAATGACGAGTGCTCCCTCGGGGGCATAGTTCTTGTCTGCGAAATCCGTCCCGATCGGTGTATCGTTGCATCCGATCAGAGCGACACCCAGACAGCCTATGCCAATACCAAAGCATAGCTTACCTAGCTGTTTCATACAAAACCTTTTTGGTTAAAAAATAAATGCTGAATCAGGAACTGTTGAGAGTGCGTTCCTTCCAGAATAGTCGTGGATAAAGAGTATACGCCTAGCCCATCGCAAACGTTGCCAAACTCTTAAGAGGGCTCGGGGTTCCTTCTACGATGAAATCGACCTCATTGGAACACACAATAAAGCATTTCAAGCCTCACGTAATAATGGCATCCGTGCAGTGAACTGCTATGATTGCATGATGAACGGCATGTATCAGTCAGTAAGTTGTCTATACCCTAACGAATCGAACAGCATTAACAGAACCCATATGCCGGCGAATAGACCGTAGTTTATTTGATAAAAAATAAGTGTAAAATATTTTTGATCATTAGTCGCCACCGGTGGATGTGACTCACTGAGAATTTGCTATTTTTTATGATTGAACTGTGAGTCCACTCCGAAAAATCATCTTTTACCCATGCTCACCCCTCGATCCCCTGAAGGGGAAGTCCACACGCCTTGAATTTCAATGTATTACGCGGGCGGCGGTTCCACCTTTAGGGGGTCAGGGGGCAGTGAAGCACTTTTTGGAGCAGATTGGACCGTATATGTTTTACATCCACTTAAGATGTCAAGTAGACCTTTGCCCCTTGTCAAGTGCAAGTGCAAGTGCAAGTGCAAGTGCAAACACAAGTACAGGCCAAGTATTAGGCGTAATTCGAGTGCTATAGTGCTTCTTGTAACATGAGAAAACTTCATACAATGAACAAGCAAGCCACTTAGCTGCCACCCTTCGACATTCCGCCTTAGGCGGATAGCTCAGGGCAAGTTTAGAAGCCACTTAGACTTTTCTTCATACGTCCTGTTTCATGCTGATCTCCCGAGAAGTCTGGAGTTTTAAGACATCCCGCCGCCCGGTGGGATGTTTTATTTTTATACAGTGTCCGATTATTTTCACGGTTGAATTCCCGAATGCACTTCCTTGTGCAATAGTTAGATTCGAAGCTCAAATCTGAATGTTCCCTTTTTATCGACTCTTTCTTACTTTCAGGACGGCTAAGCACTTCACCATGCCCCTACGACAGGAAGGAAAACGGCAACTCGCTGCGATCATGTTCTCTGACATCGCGGGGTATACTACATTGATGGGCCGTGATGAACAAAAAGCCCTGGAGCTGCTAAAGAAGAATAGGGAAATTCAAAAGCCTATTATTGAAAAATACAGGGGTCGCTGGATAAAAGAACTGGGAGATGGAGTGCTCGCCAGTTTTACTACAGTGACCGATGCGGTGATGTGTGCGGGTGCGATACAAAAAGCTACCGTCGGTGTTGAAAATCTCAAACTGCGCATCGGAATTCATTTGGGCGAAGTGGTATTCGAAAACAACGATGTATTCGGTGATGGTGTCAACATTGCTTCAAGATTGTATGCCCTTGCAGCTATCGGTGGAATCTGTGTTTCGGAAGATGTTTATAAAATTGTAAGTAACAAAAAGGAAATCATTACACAGTTTATCAGTGAAGAATATCTGAAAAATGTACATGAACCTGTGAAGATTTATGAGGTCAGCGTATCAGGAACCGACGATTATCAAAAGAAAGAGTCAGATACCTTGCAAAGAACGCAAAGCTTCATCCAGTCCAAGCGAAAAAGGAAATTTATCGGAACTGTGATTCTCTTGCTAATTGCAGTTTCATTTTGCTGGTATGTATTTGTCTATCAAAAAAACTGGCCTTCAACTACAGGCTCAATACCGGAAAAGTCTATTGCTGTTCTTCCGTTTGTAAATATGAGCGGCGATCCCGAACAGGAATATTTCAGCGATGGAATTTCGGAGGAAATTATCAGCGTACTTGCCCAGTCGAAGGATCTCAGGGTCATTGCCAGAACTTCTTCCTTTCAGTTCAAAGGGAAAAACGAGGACTTAAGAAAAATCGGTGAATTACTTGGCGTTGCCACTGTCCTGGAGGGCAGTGTACGTAAAAGCCAAAATAAAATCCGGATCACTGCGCAATTAATAAAGACCAGTGACGGGACGCATATTTGGTCAAAAACATACGATCGCATTGAATCGGACATTTTTGAGATGCAGGAAGAGATTGCCTCCTCAGTATTTAATTCTTTGAAAGCATCCCTCTCACTGGTAGGCTTTACCCGATCCTCCACCAAAACCTCTACGAAAAGTTTCGAGGCTTACGATCTATTCCTGAAAGCAAGAGCGGAAAACAGAAAATTCCATATGGATCCGACCTATCTGCATCGAAGTATCCAGTTATTGGAAGAAGCTTTGAAAATTGACCCTAAATTTCCGGAAGCCCTTTCTTTATTCGGCTATAACCTGATTGATCTTACGTGGGCAGAAGGACGGAATCCCGTAGTGGAGGGTATCAGAGCAAGGGAGTTTCTCAATAAATCAGTTGAGCTTAACCCGCATTCATCAGACGCGTATCTTATTCTTGGTGGAATAAATTTCTATCTGGATTGGAATATACCGGAAGCAAAAAAGAACTTTGAAAAGGGTTGGGCACTCAGCAATTATGGCGAAGCACCGATCTCACAGTGTTTCTGCGGATTTATTGGATATACGTTGGCAAAAGGCGATTATCAAGGAGCCTTATCTGTTCTCAACACAGTTGAAAAATTAGATCCTAATTACCCATTTAGATTCATCGAGAGGATTCTCGTTTACCGGATATTACAAGACACTGCATCTATAAGAAGATTATTAAGTGACTCAACCGGGGTGGGTTTCTATGAGCCTGTCTATCAGTATGAGATAGGCAATTACCAAGAAGCAATAAAAGGGTTTTTGTCAGCTAAAACAGGATACATCTGGCCAACCAGCTATCTGGCATCTGCATTCTTCAAAGCCGGAATGGTTGCTCAAAGCGATTCCATTATACACGAAATGATAGGTAGATCGGATGTAGAAAGCAATCTTGACTTCGGCCTGGCTGTTATTTTTGCTGCACGGGGTGAAAAAGAACAAGCTTTAAAGTGGTACAAGTCCGCTTATGCGAAGCATGATTTCTGGATAGTTTACTCCAGAACTGATGCCGATTTAAAACTCATCATTGATGAACCGGAGGTCAAAGACATCTTGCATAAGATCGGGTTATAAAACACGTTTATAGAATTGGAAATGCTTTTGATACTGTGTTCAATGTACTTATTATATATGTTCGAATCGAACCATGAGACCTTCTCCTCTCTGGTTGATAATAAAAATGACATCACGTGCGGTATATCTTTCAGAGACAAAACGATGAACCATTCATTCGTTTGACGTTCTTTCAGAGTCATGGTTGACAACGTCGCCGGACTGCACATTTTCATAGTGATAAAAGCTCACTTCGAGTTTCGCGAAATTGATTGCAAGCAGGTATTGTTTCATGAGCTGTTGCCCAAGAACACCATCTATGGAGGTACCTCCGAGTTCGGCGTTAAGTCCTGACAAGTCGTACCACACCGTGTGCATGGATTCCAACTGCACAGCACCCAACGTCATTCCAGAGACTTCGGTCATGGGTACATCAGAAGTTTGATTGTCCCATTCGCGCAACCTGACCGTTTTCAGAAAACTACTGTATGGGCTTAGCTTGCTATACAGTGTCTTACGCATCACATTCACACTTGCACCTGTATCCAGGATGAGATGCATTTCCCTTTCTCCAATTTCAGCCTGTACGCAGGGTAAGGGTCCTTTGAACCGGAACGGGATGGAGAAGAGTGGTGCGACAGGAGTTTCCTCTCTCCCGATCCGATTTCCTTTCTCATCTAACTTAAAAAGTTGTAATACACTGTTCTGCAGATTAATCCGGAGTTCATATCCTTTAAACACATCCCAGCCGGCGAGGCCTAGCACGCGTGTACTTTGGTTGGGGATGAGATGATCCAGATTCATCACACGGGCACTCCTGATGTCGATCGAAAGACAGGCAAACTGAACGTTAGCCGGGGTATAGCCAACATCCACGGTTTTGCCGTTACTGCTCATGAAGGCGCGATCAGTCCTGCCCCCTTTGAAGTATGTATCACGAATGACCAGCCCTTCTATTCCGGTATCAATGCAGAGGTAACCGGTGATTCCATTAATGGTGACTTCTATGGTCATGAGTTTGTACACCATACGGAAAGGGATCACGCATTGATTCTCATCGATATCAGGGCGTGCGTTTTGTGCTGAGAGATTCTGAACACCCGGGAAGGATGCACTCAATAATAATGTACAGAGTAATACACTGACGGTAATCTTTTTCATGACTGAATGCTTTTAAGCGTTGAGAAAAAGGAACCGTCATCGCGATGTCGGTCGACAACCGCTGATGTTGTTCGTCTCGATCAGTATCCGGCTGTCATATCAAATGTGTGGTTAAGAGGTGCCTGGGCTATGGGAAGGATTGCCCTGGAAGCAGGAAAGAATGATCGACTGGCAAAAGCCTGGGTTCATGCGCGGATTTTCCTATCTTTTGCATAGATATTACCAGCACCGGCGGTTACCGTTCAGGTATTTTGCATTCAGTAAGCGTATGAGGAACAACCTGCCGGAGTTCTTGAGTAATTAGGCAGGAAGATTCAGAGGTTAGAGTGGTTATCAAACAACAAAACCATGACTTGTTATGAAGTACCTCTCCGGGCTGCTGATCACATTATCAGCATGGTATAGCCCAACCGCCCAAAGAATTGTCGAAGGCAGAGTTACTGATCAGGATGGCGTACCTCTTGTGACTGCCAATATCCTGGTGAAGGATACTCAGATCGGGACATCAACTGATTTTGCTCCAAGTTTTAAGTCAAGAGTTTCTGGTCACCCTGCCGGCTTTGCTCCGTCGCCGTAGCCGGCTATGAAGAAGGCGCCCAGGAATCGTCATCGCGATGTCGGTTCGACAGCCGGCCGATCGTTCTTAGGATCGGTATCCGGTTGTCAGTCCAAATGTGTGACTAAAGGGTGCCTGGGCTATGGGAGGGATTCACCCAGAACAGAGAAGATTAATTCACAGAAAAATAAACGATTTATGCAAGGATTTTCTTAATTTAGGCAAGGAAATTACCAGCGAAACTCTCCTGAAGGGGGGACCATAGGTTTTAGTGTTTTGCTTGCGGACGGTTCCGCCAGATTATTCAGGAAATGACGCTGCAGTATCAGGGGTTGAATACAGATATGATTTCATCAATTCATTCATTCAATAAACTCTGCACTATGAAAAATCAAAGATTTCTTCCGGCACCCTTACCCACTTACATCTGCATTCTGCTCATGGGGTTTATTTTTCTTCAGATGAGAACAACAGATGAAACCAAGGTTTGGGTTTCACAAAATCCAAACGACCCATGGAATCAGAATTTTCCTGCATTTAAAACGGCTTATCAAAACGCTGATGCAAATGCTATAGCAAATGGAACTGCCCGCCCAGGATTTAGTATTTTCAACAAAAATGATCTCCAAAATCTGATAAATTTGCCAAATGTCTCGTATGTCGTTCTTTACACAATCGAATGCTGTAATATCACTGCAGGGCAACCAGATCGAAAGACTGTCGCCATAGCAATCGACAACGGAAATCCAGTCCAACGAGTGTTTTCAAATAATCTACAGTATCTGGTACCGATTCACAACTGTCCACCCGATTGTGAGACAGACAACACCAATCCACAAACACCATTATTAGATCAAGTCAATCCAAGGTATCTTAATATTCATTAGTATAGGAAACATAGGTATTATGCTATAGAGGGTATTTCCTGGGATGAAATATGTATTAGATTGGGCGTATCTTTTGACATTGACAATCACGCTGATAACGGATTATCCATTATCACTATATGCTCAGGATCTTAATCTTTCCTTTCATCACCTTTCTCAAAACGACGGTCTTACCCAGGGTACGAATTCCTACGTCATGCAGGACAGCCGGGGATTCATTTGGATCAGTTCTGTCTCTGGTCTGAATCGATATGACGGTAAACGCATCGTCACCTATCAGCCAAAGGTGCATGATTCCACATCTCTGGCCAGTGGAGTGATCAACAGTAAAATTTTTGAAGACGACAAAGGCGATCTCTGGTTTACGAGTAATGTGGCAATACAGCGGTATATCCGGGCTCAAGATTGCTTCGAGACTATCCGAATTTCAGATGCACAGGGCAACCAGATCAAAGAAGATGTCATGGCTTTTGATCTGGACAATCAAGGGAACCTATGGTTACGTGTTGGAGTGCGAGACACAGGCCGCCTGCATGTATTCAATACGATATCGAGGAAAGACAGCATATACTATCAGCTTGACG
>DATDQA010000049.1:0-13746 GCA_035292505.1 Saprospiraceae bacterium
GGAGACAAAGTGTACTTCCATGTGACGAATCTGGAACAGGACTGGGATGTACCGCATGGCCTTGCAGTATTAGGGGCTACTACTGCTGAATTGCTGGTGATGCCGGGACAGACCGAAACGTTGCTCTATGAACCGAAAGTCCCGGGAGTCTTCCCCTTCTATTGTACTGACTTCTGTTCCGCATTGCACCAGGAAATGCAGGGCTATATCAGGGTTTCTCCTGCTAACTCGAATGTTCCACTCAAGTGGTGGCTTGGAGAAGAGGAGCCCGAGATGTGATACGCGCGATCATTCTTACAATGCAATCCTTTTTTTATCATCGAGATGGGAGCGCTGGGGGCTCCCATCTTCTTTATCAGACTCCGATGAAATCCCTTCCGCGCATCATCATGCTTCTTGCCATCGCTGGACTCTTGACGCTGTTTCTGTTTCCCATGTGGAAAATCATTCTCTACGCTCCGCAATATCCCGACGGTGTGAAGATGCTGATCTGGATCAATAAAGTAGGTGGTGAAACCGCATCAACGATTCAAACCATTAATATCCTCAATCACTATGTAGGTATGAAGTTTATCGAACCCGATTCAATCCCTGAACTGAAATACTTTCCAACGATCGTCTGGATCATGATCGGTCTGGGGTTAGTGACAGTACTCCTGAACAAATCATGGGGGTATGCCATATGGGGTATGATGATGATCATTCTTGCCGCACTGGCTGTCTATGATTTCTATTTATGGGAATATGAGTACGGACATTCACTGAGTGATACGGCTCCTATAAAGATTCCAGGTGCTTCATTTCAGCCTCCGTTGATTGGAACGAAACGCATTCTGAACTTCATCGCATACTCCTTTCCTGACACGGCTGGGTACCTTGGAGGACTTTCGATACCGCTTTCATTTGTCGCGTTCTGGTTTTGTCGTAAAATAAAAAGAGGATGAATTACACAATTGCACTTTCAACCCTCGTTGTGTGCATCGTTTCAGCCTGCACACCGTCTCCACAGGAAATTCATTACGGAGAAGATGCCTGTCGCTTCTGCCTGATGACGATCGTGGATGAACGTCATGCGGCTGAGTTGGTGACCACCAAAGGAAAGGCTTACAAATTTGACGCCATCGAATGTTTGATGCAGGAGATGCAGGAAGCAGGGGACCAGGAATATGCGTACGTCCTCGTCAGTGATTATGATCATCCACGTACTTTGATCGACGCGGAAACCGCTACATACCTGGTGAGTCCGTCCATACCAAGCCCGATGGGCGCGTTTCTCTCTGCCTTCAATACTGGTGATCGTGCGATAGCTGTGCAAAAAGAAAATGAGGGCCAGGTCTATGATTGGCAAAGTCTTCAAAAAGTCTTTCATCCATAATCAACACATGAAAAACCTTTTCTTTTCATCAATAAAATCATTCAAACTATGAAACCGATCTTGTCCTTCACTCTTCTCGGAGTTCTGTGTCTGAGTGTTGCCTGTACACAACGGGAAAGTGCGACTCAGTCATCTACGATTCCTTCCACGGCATCAGGTTCCGTAAAGGGTCAATCTGCGGTAAAGGATGATGTTTCTCAAAAGAACATCCTGCAAATTGCAGCCGGCTCACCCGATCATACGACTCTGGCTACTGCAGTTGTGGCTGCTTCCCTGGAGGATGTATTGTCAAATGCAGGACCCTTGACAGTTTTTGCACCGAACAATGCAGCGTTTGCAAAATTGCCGGCAGGTACCGTTGAAAATCTGCTGAAGCCTGAGAATAAAAGCACCCTTGCGCGCATCATCAAACACCATGCTTCTCCGGGCAGTTTTAAGGCAGAAGACCTGAAGAACGACCAACAACTTTACCAGGCAACCGGGCATTATATCAAGGTGGAGCGCAAACCCGATGGTGTCTATGTTGGTGGTGCAAAAATCCTTGGTTCTGTCTTCGCATCAAATGGTATCGTGCACGTCGTCGATGCCGTCATCCTTCCACCGGAAAACTGATCCTTGATCTGATTGATGGACATCACACAATATCGTCACCTGGTGTGGATAGGATTTCTGCTCTTCCTGCACACTCACGGCCATACACATGAGATCCGCGTGTGCCCGACTTGTCCTGTGCCATCTCTCACCATTGCTCTCGAACAAGCTGTTGACGGTGACCATATTCTGGTGCAGGCTGGAGTCTATACTGAAAAGACGATCGAGGTCAATAAATCCGTTACGATCGAAGGGACAGACTATCCTATCATTGATGGCTCAAACAACAACGAACTTCTTCATGTGACTGCTGATCACGTCACCATCAAAGGGCTGCATCTCCGTAATGTCGGCACCAGCTATACAGAAGACAGAGCAGGAATCAGAATAGATCATGCTGCGCATTTCCTCATCGAAAACAACAAGCTGGAGGATGCTTTCTTTGCGATTTATCTCGCCTATGCAAAACATGGAGCTATCATCCGCAATGAAATCCGCGGTAATGCAGAGAATGAAGTCTCTTCCGGAAACGGCATCCATCTCTGGTATTGCAAGCACATTCGTATTGAAAAAAACACCGTGACCGGCCATCGCGACGGTATCTACTTTGAGTTTGCCGATAGTTGCCAGATCCGGGAAAACCTGAGTATAAGAAATCTCCGCTATGGCCTGCACTTTATGTTTTCGAATGATGATGTGTATTCTGCCAATACTTTCAGTGAAAATGGATCGGGTGTCGCGGTGATGTTTTCGCGACGTATTGCGATGTATGACAATCTCTTTGAGAACAATTGGGGAAGTGCGTCCTATGGACTACTGCTCAAAGAAATCTATGACACCGAAATACACAATAATCTCTTCGTGAGAAATACAATTGGTATTAACCTGGAAGGGGCTACCCGGATCCGGTATTATCATAACCAATTCGAAGGAAATGGATGGGCACTGCGCATTTCCGGTGGATGTCTTGAGAATGCATTTTATCAAAACAACTTCCAGGGAAACACGTTCGATATCGGCATGCAGAGTTCTGCATCGACCAATACATTCGATGACAACTATTGGAGTGAATACACTGGATACGATCTGGATCGAAACGGGACGGGCGACGTGCCTTACCGACCTGTGAAACTCTTTTCATACGTCATAAGTCGCACACCGGAGGCATTGGTATTACTGCGAAGTTGGTTTACAGATATCCTGAATTTTGCTGAGAAAATCACTCCGGTACTTACTCCAGCTACTGTCATTGATAATAATCCCAGAATGGAACCGGTAATCATGAATGATAAATGATGGGTGACGGGTGATGAATGATAAAATTAAGAGGATATACTCATGAAATAAATTGGCGAACATTAAAACATTAAACAATCATCCCTGCCCGCACCGAACGGCATGTTCGGGCGGACATCACTCATCATCCATCATCCATCAACAATGATCACGATCCACAACCTGATAAAGTCTTACGGTAAACTGGAGGTCCTCAGAGGGATTCATCTCGAGCTCAAAGAACCGGGGGTGACAGCGATCCTGGGACCAAACGGCTCAGGAAAAACGACCTTGCTAAAGTGTCTCCTGGGTATGGTGATACCGCAGCATGGACAAATTATCTTTGACGGTCGCGATATCCGAAACGACTGGCAGTATCGCCGGTACCTGAGCTATGCACCGCAGATTGCAAAGTTTCCTAACAACCTGACCATCCTTGAATTTCTGGAGATGATCAAAGACATCCGGGGTGTCTCCTCAACCGCTGAGCAACGCTACATACACCTTTTTGACCTGGCGTCACATCTCAAAATGAGATTGGGGACATTATCCGGAGGTACAAAACAAAAAGTCAATCTTACTGCAGCTTTGATGTTTGATGCTCCATACCTGTTTCTGGATGAACCCATCGCCGGTCTTGATCCCGTCGCATTGATTCGCTTCAAGGATTTATTGAAGGAAGAGAAAGCCAAAGGAAAGCAGATCATCCTGACGACGCATATCATGAGTATTGTCGAAGATCTCGCCGATGAGATCCTGTTCATCCTGGATGGTAAAATCTATTTCCGTGGTACGTTGTCTGAATTATTAGAGAGATACCAGGAGCCAACGATTGAACGCGCGATAGCCAGAATTCTCAATCCCGGTTTTCAAGACATCGATATCACACCTCAGCCGCGGGAAAATCTCACCTCTCAGCCTGAAATGTCCAACTAATTATAGACATGCAAAAAATCATTAAATACAGTTTCTTTGACCTCATCCGAAGCCGGTGGGCCTTATTCTACGGCATCTTCTTCTTACTTTTTACGGGCGTGCTTCTTGCCTTCAGCACTGACTTATCTAAGGTCATTATCAGCCTTATGAACGTCGTGCTGGTCCTTTGTCCTCTGATCGCGACGATGTTTGGCGCCATGTATTACTACAACACCAGTGAGTTCAGAGAACTTCTCCTCGCGCAGCCCATTCGGCGACGGTCAATATTCTGGGGACAATTTATCGGCTTATCCCTTTCTCTGACATTGAGTCTTCTGGTGGGTATGGGGATTCCTTTTGTCGTATATGGAATTTTTGCCTCTGCCCAGATATGGAATTTTATCATCCTTATCGGTATTGGAATCGCACTCTCGATGATTTTTGCTGCCTTGGCGTATCTGATTGCAATGGTGAATACCAATCAAATCAGGGGTTTTGGGATTGCGATTCTTGTATGGTTGTTTTTTGCGTTGATCTATGACGGGATCTTTCTCATCCTGCTCAGCGTGTTTAGCGCATACCCCCTGGATTCCGCATCCCTGGCCGGTTCATTACTCAACCCTATTGATCTTGCGCGCATTCTCATTCTCCTCAAGTTGGACATCTCTGCGCTGATGGGTTACACAAGTGCTGTATTCAACAAATTTTTCGGCACCGTTTCAGGAATGTTGATCTCGGCGATTGTACTTGGGTTATGGATTGTGATTCCGGGGATATTGATTCAGCGCGTGTCGGCACGGCGTGACTTTTGATATTCTTGACTCTCACCTTATCCGAAGGTTGACGCTTCGGATTAGCTATTGCTGCTCTTTGTCTGAAACCACAAACCTCGCAAGTTTGCGACTTATGACAATGTTCCAGAGGGCAATATCGAAATCATAACTATATTTCCCGTGTAATTGCATTCATCTATTAATGTGATTACTATTTTTTTTTGCAAGACACACTCCGACGCTTCCCTATGACAGCTCTCCCGCCTCCATCCTATACTTCACTCTGACAAACTCTGACTATGAATACTTACCCTATCAGTCTTAACACATTTCTGATCACGCTCGTATTGATTATCACTCTTCTGGGTGTATGGGAATATGCCGCTCGCCGAATGGGCTATGAGCCCTGGCTCGATGATGATAAACACCTCTGGGCAGAGCAAAGAGCCAAGGCAGAGAAGACCGGCCCCGAAGATGTCGTCTTGACTGGTTCCTCAAGAGTACTCTTCGACATTCAGCTGGATGAGTGGGAGCAAGAGACAGGACGACGACCCATCATGCTGGCATTGCCCGGCAGCAGTCCATTACCGGTAGTGAAGGATATTGTCGAGAGGAGCACCTTCGCCGGGACGATGATCATTGGTGTCACACCACCGTTGTATTTCAGTCCACCAATGGATACGCCATCCCCATGGCATCGGGCAATGGAGCAAGTCAATCACTATCACAAGAGGACCCTCGCAGAGCGATTTGGTCACTGGCTTTCACTTCCCTTGCAACGTACGTTCGCTTTTCTGAGAAACGAAGGCGATACATTCTATAATGATCTCGATCTCGCAACTCTCGTCAAGCGCGTACACATGAAGCATCGGGTGTTAGATCATCCGCCTTTCCCTTGCTTCGGAAATGTAGACAGGGACCGCAATATGACCATGATAGATCGCACGGTGACGGATACTGCCTATGCTAATATGATCAAACGCGTCTGGGGATTCTTTGGTCAACAACGACCATCGGCGACACCTGAACAAATAGAACAATTGCGCGCCGCGATTTTAGGCATGAGCGCAGGACTTGTAAAACAGTTTGAGGCACGGGGAGGTAAGGTGATCTTCGTGCGCTGCCCGTCGCAAGGACCTTTCTTTGCCGGAGAAAACATGGGGATGCCAAGAGCAACATACTGGGATGAACTCCTGAAAGCGACCGGATGCCCCGGGTATTATTTTGAAGACTATGAGTTCATGAATAAATACACCCTCCCGGAATGGTCGCATCTGAGCGCACCTGATGCAAAAACGTTTACGCGCGATCTGGTCCGACAGATGAAACAAGATGGGGTATTGTAGCTTCTAAATTGAGATCACCTTCTTCCTAATACACACACTATGTTATTCAACTCCCTTGGATTTGTAGTATTTCTGACTATCGTACTCCTGCTTTACTATTCACGACTGTCCTGGATGCACAAGAAGATCATGTTGCTCTTCGCGAGCTATGTATTCTATGCGATGTGGAATCCACCGTTAGTCATCCTCTTGTGGATTTCCACTGCCGTGGACTGGATCGCCGGTAATAAATTATCCAAAGAAGAGAATCCCGGGAAGCGTAAGATGTGGTTGATGCTCAGTTTAGTTACCAATCTGGGGTTTCTGGCCTTCTTCAAATACGGCGGCTTCCTGCTTGAGAACTTTACGCAACTCATGCAGGTATTTGGCGTAGACTTTCAGGCGGCCAAACCAGACATCATTTTACCCATGGGGATTTCCTTCTATACATTCCAGACCATGTCGTACACCCTGGACATGTATTTCCGGAGAGGTGAGCGTGCGAGGACATTGCTTGATTTCTCCTTGTATGTCACCTTCTTTCCACAATTGGTGGCCGGGCCGATTGTACGTTCAGGTGACCTTGTTTCTCAATTCTATGAACCCAAGAAAGCAACACAACGGCAATTCTTTTGGGGAATGTTTTTATTGACATTGGGACTCTTTGAAAAAGTAGTCCTGGCCGATGCATTGCTCTCTGAAACTTCAGACGCTGTCTTTAGCGCTACAGCATTGTTACACCCGCTGGATGCCTGGGCGGGCACCCTGGCCTTTTCAGGGCAGATCTTCTTTGATTTCGCAGGGTACTCCACCTGTGCCATTGGGATTGCCCTGATGATGGGCTTCTGGATCACCGACAATTTCAAATATCCCTATGGCGCCATCGGGTTTTCAGACTTCTGGCGCCGATGGCATATCACCCTTTCGACATGGCTGCGCGATTATCTCTACATCCCCCTCGGTGGTAACAGGAAAGGAGTTGCACGTACATATGTCAATCTCATGCTCACTATGCTACTGGGTGGTCTTTGGCATGGAGCTTCATGGACATTCGTGATCTGGGGAGCACTGCATGGATTTTATCTGATGGCGGAACGGTTCTTCCGTGAACGCGTGAGCATCAGGATCACACCACTGAAGGGCATCGTTCTTGCGTTCCTCACTTATTTCTGTGTCAATGTCACATGGGTTTTTTTCCGTGCTGCCGATTTCACTTCCGCCATGAAGATGCTCGCTTCCATGTTCTTCATCCAGTCAGGAGGTGAGAAAGTTCTGCAATACGTCAATCTGGGCATCGTCTATGTATTGATACCTATCCTGTTCCTTGTACACTATTTCATGCGCAATACTTCCGTGAAAGAAGTGGCGGCTAAGATGCCTGCGTGGGTGCTTGGTGTTGTCTGGGCGCTGATGTTTATACTGATCGCAGTGGCGCAGGGGACGGGAGAGCAGTTTATTTATTTTCAGTTTTGACGGGCAGCGTGTGCTGATGACGAAAGGATTAAAGAAGTCATTATATTTCATGGATGAGACGCACTCATGTGTAATTACGCTATACCGGTACCAGAACCACACTCTTTGATAATCGAATAATTCCCTTAAAATATTATTGCTTTTAACCTTCAGATTGCTCAAGATAAAGCGATACCAATAGTCATAGTAAAACCTGGTGTGTCTATTACAGCTTCACAAACGCCAACACTTTCTGCCCTCCTTCACCGACAATCCGAATATAATACAACCCTGTACGAAGGTCTTCAGTATCAATGCGCAGGTCCTTGTTTCCTGAGAGATCACCGTCAGTGAAAGAACCGACAAGCGATCCTTCTGCAGAATAGATCTTCCCACACCATGCAGATGGATCACCGCCGATATCGAGCAGAAGATAGTCGAAGACAGGATTTGGCCAGAGGGTGATGACAACTTTGCCGGGTTCTTCCTCAAGGCCTGTTGAAACTGTGACGGTGAGAGATCCCGCGGCCAGCATGCAATCATTGGCATCAAGTATCTCTAATTGATAGTCGCCAGGTACAAGATCGGTGAGATCTTCCTCTGTAGAAAACAGACCACCATTCTTTGTCCAGACCGTCGTAAAGGGCGGTGTTCCTCCAGAGATTGAAATTTGTATTGCTCCACCTGTACCCTGAGTGGCCTGAATCACTGTATCCACTGTCACAACGATCGCAGCCGGTTGACCGATACTAAAAGGCAATGTAATCACACAGGTATCCGCATCGGTCACGGTGATGCTATACGCTCCGGCAAGCAATGAATCTACACTCGTACCCATGTCGCCATTAGACCAGACAATTGCATATGGGCTTGTCCCACCTGTGACCACTACTGAGGCAACACCTGAATTTTCACCAAAACACAAGGCATCATCCACAGTGAGATTGATCTGCAATGCGCATGAGAAGGGATTCACCACAGCGGTATCCTGATGTGTACAGACATTGCTATCGGTGATCGTCAGAAAGTATGTCATCGGTGCCAGATCTATGATGGTACTTGTCGTATCTCCATTGGACCAGTCAAAGGCGTATGGCATGACTCCACCTGAAGCCATACATGAGATACTTCCATCATTTGCGCCATCCATTGTCTCTCCCATAACACTGCATGCCGAGGCGAGCATCTCCGGTTGACCTATGATGACATCAGCAGTAGCGATACATCCTGACGAGTCAGTAACCATGACTGAATACATACCAGCAATAAGATTGCTGATGGACGCAGTCGTATCACCATTCGACCAGAGGATATCGACAGGACCTGTAGCGCCGATGATATTGACTTGCGCAGTACCTGACGCTTCCCCAAAGCAAAGGACATGGGTTACTGATGCTTCAAGTAATAACGTACAATTGACTCCTGTCACCGCCACGGTCTGCATCGCGGTACAGCCATTCTCGTCCGTCACTGTGACTGTATAGGTTCCAACTGCAAGCCCTGTGATCATCGCAGTCATTTCACCGGTACTCCAGAGAAATGTATAATCACCGGTACCTCCCGTAGGAGTTGATGTCGCCGTGCCATCCATTTCGCCTGGTGCCGATTCACCGGTTGCCGTTGCATTGGGCAAGAGTTGCGGTGGTTGTGTGATCTGCGCAAAAGAACTGGCCGTGCATCCATTCGCATCTGTGACCGTAACAGAATAATTGCCGGCATTCAGGTTCGTCAATGTCTGGTTTGTAGATCCATTTGACCAGAGGAAGCTGTATGCTGGAACTCCACCACCTCCCTGCACTTGCAATGCTCCCGTTGCATCGCCAAAACAGGCCAGGCTCATCGTACCCGTTATCGTCCCGATAAGCACTGCCGGTTCTGTGATCGTATAATTTGCTACTGTCGTACATCCATTTTCGTCAGTGACAGTAACAGTATAATCACCAGCTTCGAGTCCGGTGATTGTTGGAGACGTTGCGCCATTAGACCATTCATAGAACACATCTCCGGTACCTCCACTCGCGTCGATCGAGATTTGTCCATCTCCCGCGCCTGCACAGGTGACATGCTGTAAAAGCAAGAGATCGAGTTGTATCTCCTGTGGTTCATCCAACACGATGGTTTCGGCAGCAGTGCATCCATTCTCATCTGTAATTGTCACAGAATATATGCCGGCCTCCAGATTCTGAATGGTACTGTTCGTACTCCCATTTGACCAATCATATGTAATGTCTCCGGTGCCACCCGTTCCCTCTACACTGATCAGCCCTGTTGACCCTCCGTTGCAATCCGGTTCCAGAATGACAGTCAATTCAATAAAGAGGTCTGCCGGCTCAGTAATGGTATATTCTTCAGAAATGAGACAACCATTTGCATCCGTGATCATGATGGAGTAGTCACCGGCAGCGAGGTTCGCAAATGTTGCAATATCCCCTTGTGCCCCACTGTATGGTGGGACACCGCCATCGAGCACTAAAATGATCATCCCATCATTTCCTCCATTGCACGACACGTGATCAATGGTTTCAGCGACGATTTCAAATAGTGGCGGCTCTGATACTTCTGCAGAGGCAGTGGCAGTGGCGCCGTCGCTATCCGTAACTGTCACGGTATATTCACCAGGCTCTAAACCTGCAATTGTTTGCCCACTCCCTCCATTTGACCATTGATAGGTATAAGCGGGCTCACCAAAATTTGCTTCTGCAGTCAAAGAGCCATCCATCCCTCCGAAGCAGCTTACATGGTTGACATCTGTGATTTCTACTTGCAGAGGTGTGATGAGATTCCCGGTAACTGATGTTGTTACAATCAGGTCTCCATTGTCATTTCCATTGCCGTTGGCGACATTTCCTGCAGCGTAATACGTAATAAGGCCTGTACCAACTGGTGCTGTCCAGTTCACAGTCCATGAGACAGCGTTGCTCATACCAAACATCTGCGCAGGATTATGTTCATGATATGCACGTCCACCTTCAATCTCGATAGCAGATCCTTGTGAAGGATTGGACATCGTACCGGCATTCAGGTCGTCGGCATTCAGGATGACTGACTGGAATCCTGCAAAGTCGGCGATACCATTCGGATTCGAAACAGTCACCGTAAGCGTATAGGTTTGATTGGCGATAATCGTCGCAGGTAAGCCATTGAGTAAGATGTTTCCATTCTGCATCCCCGTGCCGAGGCTGTGACAGTCGGTACACAAATCGTCCCCGGGTGCTCCAGTATATCCGTTCGGAGGGTCATTAAAATAACCTAATGACAAAATCACGACACAAAACAGCGCTCCGATAATGATACGTTGCCTTTTCTTCGATTGAACTCTATTGATCATAGAAGGTGCTTCAATACATATTTTGGCGGTGTTATTCCGCGTAGAACACTGGCCGAACACTGGAGAAAAAGGTGAAATTTTGCCGGAGAGAAGAGCGAAAATATCATTTTTCTGAGAGCCGGCCAAACGATGGCCTTACTTGTCCGAAGCTGAGTCCTCATGCTGACATCCTGTCCTCTATGTTTCCAGCTGGGCGAAAATCCGCCTGTTTTTCAAGGATTTATGCAAAAGAAATTGTCAGAAATTCCGCTCGCGGGTTTGTTTTTCTGGTAAAGAAGTCTACTTTTGCGTCCGCTTTTTCGGAGGCCTTTAGCTCAAGACATTCTCCGGATAGGGCTTAAAACTGACAAACAGATGGATACAAGAAGCTATAAAACGATATCCGCCAAAAGGGAAACGGTGATTGGCAAATGGTATGTCATTGATGCCGAGGGACAGATTTTAGGTCGCTTATGTACACGGATTGCACATGTGCTCCGTGGTAAACATCGCCCGGATTTCACCCCGCATGTGGATTGTGGTGACTGTGTTATCGTCCTGAATGCGGATAAAGTCCGTGTAACCGGCAATAAAGAGAACGCCAAGGAATACACGCGATTTTCTTTGTATCCGGGCGGATTGAAAAAAACGGTCTTCAAGGATATGATGGCGACAACACCTGAGCGTATCATCGAGACCGGTGTAAAAGGCATGCTTCCAAAGAATAAACTTGGTCGTGCCTTGTTCCGCAAACTCTACGTCTACACGGGAGGCGAACATCCACACCAGGCACAACAACCAGAAACACTGAAAGTCTAAAATCAGATATGGATACAATCAATGCAATAGGTAGAAGAAAGGCATCTGTCGCCCGCGTCTACCTCTCAAATGGCTCTGGTAAGATTACCATCAATGGAAGACCCTTTGAAACCTATTTTCCGATGCAGATCATTCAAAACACAGTGATGGCACCAATTCGCCTTGTCGAGCAGGCAAAGGGCTATGACATCAATGTGAATGTGCAGGGCGGAGGGTTCAAAGGCCAGGCTGAGGCAGTACGCATGGGAATCTCGCGTGCACTGGTACGCATCAATGCGGACTTCAAGCCTCTTCTCAAGGTGGAGAAGCTGATGACAAGAGATGCCCGCGTGGTAGAGCGTAAGAAATTTGGTAAACCCAAAGCGAGAAAGAGTTTCCAGTTCAGCAAGCGCTAGTTTATTTATTTCATTGATCAGAATCATCTTAATTCAATCACAATATGCAATTACCCGGATATCAGGAACTGCTGGATGCAGGTGCACATTTTGGTCACCTGAAACGCAAGTGGAATCCGAAGATGGCCCAATACATCTTCATGGAGCGTCGCGGCATTCATATCATCGATCTCAATAAAACATCAGATTGTCTCAATCGGGCGTGCCTTGCCGCACATCAGATGGCAAAGTCAGGTAAGAAAATTCTATTCGTTGCTACCAAGAAACAGGCACGTGAGATTGTTGCACAGGCTGCCCAGTCTGTCGGCATGCCCTTTGTGACAGATCGTTGGCTGGGTGGAATGATGACAAACTTTTCTACCATTCGCCGTTCTGTGAAGAAGATGAATAATATCGAACAAATGCTTGCAGATGGCACCTTGAGCAGTGTGACGAAAAAAGAGCGCCTCACGTTGTCGCGTGAAAAACAAAAACTGGAGAAGGTGTTAGGTGGTATTGCGAACATCAACAGACTGCCATCCGCCATGTTTGTCGTAGATATTCATCACGAACATATCGCATTGGCGGAAGCCCACAAACTTGGCCTGCGCACCATCGGAGTCGTAGACACGAATTCAGATCCGACCACTGTGGATTTTCCGATTCCTGCGAATGACGATGCGTCGAAGTCGATTGCAATCATTACTCAGTCGATCACTCAGGCGATTCGCGAAGGTCTCGAAGAGCGCCGGAAAGTTCGTGAAGAACGTCCGGCAGAAACTGAGGCGTAAGTGAATCAGAAAAAGAATCAGCAACCTTATTCACAGGTTACTGTTTTGGTGATGTATTTATGCTAATAACAAACAGAAAGGAACCATCCATGATCAGTGCAACAGATGTGAAGAAACTCCGCGATATGACAAACGCGGGTATGATGGACTGCAAACAAGCGCTCACCGAAGCCAATGGAGATATTGAGCTGGCGATCGAAATCCTGCGTAAGAAGGGCCAAAAGCTTTCGATCAAACGCGCAGACCGCGAAGCGAAAGATGGTGTGGTCATTGCGCTGGTGTCCGATGATCGCAAGCGTGGCATCGTGATCAGACTCAGCAGTGAAACAGATTTCGTTGCCAAGAATGAAGATTTTATCAAACTGGCAAAAGACTTCGCACAGTTGGCATTGGACAACTTTCCTGCTGATCGCGAGACATTACTTGGCTTAAAGTACAATGGTATCACGGTTGGCGATAAAGTCGTGGAACAGGTGGGTGTGATTGGTGAAAAGATCGAGCTGTCCGACTACGAAAAACTCGAATCGGATCTTGTCGTTCCTTATATCCACATGGGATATCGGGCGGGCGTGATCGTAGGCTTGAATAAAAACGGAACCCAGGTGACTGAAGCGGGGAAGAACCTCGCCATGCAGATTGCTGCGATGAAGCCTATCGCTATCGACAAAGAGGATGTGGATCAGTCTATCATCGATAAGGAAATCGAGATCGGAAAGGAACAGGCACGGCAGGAAGGTAAGCCTGAGCAA
>DATDQA010000050.1:0-5111 GCA_035292505.1 Saprospiraceae bacterium
GACTGTACTACGGGTATCTCCGGACCTGGGGAAACGAAATCACTTGAAATACGCTACAGTTCACTTGGTGCGTATTTCATCGTTCCTGCGGACGTGAAGGAGTTTTCGATGTGGACATATGACGGCAGAATGATCACTGCAGATCATGACCTTACAGCAGGGGAGAAGATTTTCGTTTCAAAATACATTCCTGTGCCAGGGCTTTATTTTATCCAGGCAAGGTCGGATGAGCGGGTATATGTCGGTAAGGTGGTAGGGTTCTAATAGAAACAACTTTTGCATTTTACATTTTGACTTTCCTAATGGTGTGAAGAAGTCAAAATGTAAAATGTAAAATGCAAAAGTCAAATGGATATTCACTTAACTACTACCTGCTCGATGGCCCGTAGGCTATCAGTTCTCAGTTCAAGCACATAACACCCGGGTATCATCTTCCCTACATCAAAAAAGTATTTTGATTCTCCCGTAGGAAATATTCCTGAAAAAATCTCCGTTACTGGTCGGCCATGCAGATCATAGAGCATCAAGACGCCTGACTCAGCCTTCTCTAAGTGCACAGGTACGCAGGTGAGGGCATTCGCCGGATTAGGAATACGGTCAGTGATTCGATGACATCAGGATGATCTTCAGTTCCCGTTGATGAGTCTTTTACAATTAAACGACTGAAAATGAAGTGTGAGCAAAAAACCCGTGCTTTCCTCGAACGCCGAAGCCTGCCTGACGGATGGTTGACCGAGAATTCAAGTTTAAGAAGTTGTCGTAAAAAGTTATTTCGTTTGCTTTCATCTAACTCACCCAAACCCTCTCTTTTTTTAAGAGAGGGCCAGCGGCACGAAATAACATTTTGCTCCAAGTTTTAAGTCAAGAGTTCCCGGTCACCCTGACGGTGCCAAAGGCATCCCTTTGGGGCATTCAGGTTACTCAGCGAAAGCGCTAGCTTGAGACATAGTTATGGCAACATGATCAATTACCTTTGCCCGCCTTTGTTGCCTCGCTCTGCGCTCCGTCGCCATAACCGGCTATGGCGCAGGCGCCCGAAGCCTGCCTATGACGGCAGTCAGGCGGCTACGCGAAGGCGAGGTAGGCAGGCGTCAGACTTAGCTAGCGCCTTCAATAATTTTTGCATCAATACGCCGTTGCAATTATTGATTGCATAAGCGGTCCCCTCCTTAAATCCACTTCTACTGGCAGAAATGGGCTTGTGAATGAACTATGATCAGGAATGTTTACCGGCGCATTCCAGTCGTATATCATTTAAAATGAACTTGTTATGAAGGAGAAACTACCAACACCGACTATCCCCAAGTCACGGAAGCAGATGGCGGATGAATACGGCCTTGAGATCAGGGCGTTCAACGCAAAGCTTGAATATGCAGGGATTATTTTAGCACATGGGCAAATCATGCCCAGAGACCAGATGCGGATTTATCGTGCTCTCGGACCGCCATTACACGTCTGGACTGATCAAGGGTTCTTTCGTTTCCCGTGAAGCTCGAATCACTTTTGAATCCTGCTCTACCATTGTATTTTTTTGCATTTTTTTGCATCTTTTGGTATTTTCTGGTACTTTTTGGTACTTGCATTTCTCCTTTTGATAACACCATCTTTGTGTCCTTACCTCATTAAATACAAATTCTTCTCACCCGAGTAAGAAACACACCAGAAAGAATTCCACTATACAGTTGATTTGTTTCAGCGTATCATTTGCGCGCAGGAACAGGCTATCACTTTTGTATTGCCATAGACAAGGATGCAACAAGTATCTGACTCTATGAGAGGCCATTTATTGCTCCGTTAAAACCTCCCCCTGAGCTTGCCTACTGGCACGGTGGGCATTGGGACTAGTCGATTTATTCATCTTTTTACTTCTTAAGTCATGAAAAATTTAACTTCATGTCAATACCCCCTTAATAGTAAATCAATCATCTTACATGCTTGTGTTTTAGAATTTAGGAAGAGTATCAAAGTGTGTGGCATTTGTGTACTGATGCTATTTGTTGCCCTCACTCAATTATCCAGTCAGAATGGACCTGACGGTCTACCATTGTACCAGGAAGGGGTCATTTATGTTCAGCTTGATCCTGAACAGGAACAAACATTGATGCCGTATCCCGATTCAGCAACTGAAAAAACACAAACTCTTTATGACATCTTTGATGAATATGAGGTTGTTAAAGTCGAGATGCCCTTTTCAACTCTTCCCTCAACAGATTTTGACTATGCGTACAGAATTTGGTTCGAAGAAGGAGACACAAAGGACTTTATTGATGATCTGGAAGCACAGAGTATTGTTCAATTCGCAGAAAGAGTACCATGTAATAGGATTTGCTTAGTACCTAATGACCCTTCAGTTCAACCAAATGCACCACCAAACGAAAGCAGCTATCAACTTGACCTCATTGGAGCGTTTGACGCATTTGATTTGCACACTGGCGGAGGGGCTGTCATTGCGGTTGTTGACAATGCAATATATACAGGACACGAAGATCTCGAAGATAATGTCATAGCACAATATGATGTTGCTGATGACGATGCGATAGCAAGACCTCCTGGAGGTTCCTCGACAGTATGGGGTCATGGCACACATGTGGCTGGTATAGCTGCAGCAGTGACTCATAACGAGAAAGGAATTGCATCACCGGGATGGAATAACGACCTTATTGCTATAAAGGCTACAAAAAGTTCGTCGGATCCTAGTATTGTTGACTCTGGCTTTGATGGAATTACTAAAGCTGCTGAGTTAGGCGCTGACGTGATCAGTTGTTCCTGGGGAGGCTATGGTTCGTCTGAGATGGAATACAAGATGGTGGTAGATGTGTATAACATGGGAGTGATCATCGTGGCCTCGGCTGGTAATGACCACGCATTAGGCCCTCTTTACCCTGCCGCATATGGGGAAGGACTAAATGCATGGGAAGATTATGACAGAAATATGGTTATTGCGGTTGCCTCAATCGATGAAGATAAAACACGATCCTATTGGAGCGGAATGGATGGCTCTAATTATGGACAATGGATAGATATTTCATCCTATGGCACAAATATTTATAGCACGGACTTTTTCGACGATCCGGTACCCGACTATTACAATAATCGCTCTGGCACATCTATGGCAGCGCCATTGGTAGCTTCTGTTGCAGGATTAATGCATTCCTATCAACCAACCTTGGAAAGGGAAGACTTACTGAGGTGTTTAATAGCATCTGCTAACTCAGATATTTATGGCAGCGGTATTAACCCTCCAAATAACAACTATACCATGGGGAGTGGCCGGCTTGATGCTTATGCAGCCTTGGTGTGCTCGGCTAGTGGCTGCTCTTCACAATTAGCATTTGCACCATTCATATGGTCTGACAAAAAAGCTATCTGCCATGGAGAAGAGGTACAGTTAACAGCCAGTGAGGGGTTATCTTATTTATGGTCTACGAGTGCTACTACTAAGTCCATTACTGTATCTACACCCGGTACATACAGCGTTACGGTTTACTGTCAAAACTTCAACGCTGTTCCAGATCCTTATACAGTAAGGGATATATTATCAGATTTACCAGATTTCGTAACGATCGACAATTCAGGATCGCAGCCAAATGACGGAATTGCATGCGTAGGTGATGCTATTGTTACCAGTGCATATTGGGGGAAAGAGTATCAATGGTCTGATGGAAGTATCACAGGTAGTTGGTTCGGTGGACAAGCTAACGTGCCCTTTTCTCTTCCTGTATCGTGTACTATCACTGATGTTGGAGGTTGTGAAGGGGTTGATGAAGTTGTAGAAACGCTATTAATCTGGACACCGCCCGCCGTCGTGGATATACTTTTTGAAGAAGATTCCGGGCTCCCTAACGACGGTACAATTTGCGAAAGCGTAGAAGTACAGATGACTGCAATCGGTGGTGAGTCTTACGAATGGAGCACATCCGAAACCGGCTTATCCATTGTAGTACATCCAGAAGAAACTACAACCTACACCTTGACAATAACTGACGAATACGGATGTGAACAAATTAAAGACGTCACGATATCAGTCACTCAGGATTGCTTACCTGTATGCTCTTGTACAAATGGAATCACGCTTGGTACAAGCAGTAGTTCTGAAACCGATATTTCAGGAGAGTTCCCGAGTACAAATCTATATCCTCATTCTTGTCTCTTCGTCCGTGGGACATTGATTATAGACAAAGAATTTCTGTTTTATGAGACTGAGATAAGGATGGACGAAGGAGCTAAAATCATAGTGGAAAGCAGTAATACTCTTACTCTATGGTATTCAAGCATCTATGCATGCACACGCATGTGGAAGGGAATTGAAGTACAAGGAGATGCAAACATAAGAGCACTCTCTTCTTTGATTAAGGATGCAGAATATGCCATTCGAATAAAAAAGGGAGCTGAAGTCCGTATTCAAGGAAATCGTTTTGAAAGCAACTATATTGGAATATATGCACCTGATGAAGGTACAGGTAGTCCAAGTTTTGAAAACTTTACTCCAATTGGAGCAAACATATTCTCTGGATTCGGGACGCTGAAGCAACCTTACGACGGGCATCCGGAATACCCAGACTGGCCTGAGCCTACTGAAGAGATACCTACTGATAAACCTTATGCCGGGATGCTCATGGAGCTCTATGGAGTGTTCTTCAACCGGTTTGATGGACAAGAGAATAAATTTACCAACCTGCGAAATGGAATCATTTGGAATAAGTTTTCGGCGAATTTCGTCAACCTTGAATTTTCTGAAATGTTAGGACTCGGCACAAATGAGATTCTGTCAGGAAATGGCATCGTATCTCAAGGCGGTTTTGGTGTAACAATACATGAATGTTCATTTAGCGATTCATACAGAGGTGTTGTTGGAATAAGATCAGATATCAATGTGTCCAACAACTCTTTTACTGATATATCAGGCAACTTTGACATACCTGGTGCAGCCATTTATCAATTTCAGCAACAAAGGACTACGGCAACTTATAACTCTATTACAAATGCTGATATTGGTATCAGCCTTGAGCTCCAACACGCTTCCAATTCCGGTTATAAAATTTCGAACAATCCTATTACATTCAATACACCAGCAGGTTCCTGCACAGGAATAAAAATCCAGAATGTTCAGC
>DATDQA010000051.1:0-3107 GCA_035292505.1 Saprospiraceae bacterium
GCTACACAATACCTGGCAGGTGTCGGTAGCAGTAATTATGAGGACGATAATGCATTTCTTCATGCTGGGATAAAAATCGTCAGACACGATATGGGAGCATGGCTGAATGCGCATCCGTATGACCAGGGTACAGGGCAGAAAACTCAAGTGCAAGCGCAAATTCAAGTGCAAAGAAATCAAGAAGCGAGTGAGTTGGTTATGAGCCCTGAAGGGGCGACAAAGTTTACAGGAGGGCTGTCTGTCGTGGATGCATTGATGCATGTGGGGGAAAAGGGAATATTGGAGTTGTTTGAAGAATTTCATCAATCAGGACAATGACTTCTTTGAGCGGTACCTTGAGGCAATACGTACGAAAGCACAACGTTCATTTCGCCAAGGATGTATACAGATCAGTTGTTGTTCCTCTCTATGACCTTATCTCAGTCCCCCTTTACGATATTACCGCATCATCTCAGTATCGGTACACATGGTTTCGCATTCCCAAAAATGGAACACATAGTATCATGCAAATACTGAACATATACGCACCTGCTGAAATCAATAGTTCCTATGTGCCTTATTACAGGAAGGAGCATAGGGATAATTTTCGCTTCTGTGTGATCCGAAATCCCTGGGACAGGCTGGTGAGTGTGTATTGCAACAAAGTTCTGATGAGACTGATGTATCCCGAATGCTGGGATAAGGACTTTGACTATTTTATTGAATTTGTGTCCAGAAAAAATCTTCGGAAATGTGATGGCCATTTGAAAATGCAGACTGCCATGTTTCCGCCGGATGATATTGATTATGTATGTCGCATGGAGCAATTTGAAGTTGGAATGGAGTATATAATGGGAAAGCTGGGGATCGAATGCCGGGTGGCACATGAAGGCCAGGTCATGCATCCTGATTATCGCTCATTTTACACCGCTGCTTTGGCAGAGAGGGTAAGATCATTGTATGCCCTGGATGTGGAATATGGTAATTACTCTCTTTGATGGATCTTCTGTAAGTGGCCGCTCTCACGAAACGAACGCCCAATGGTTTCAATTGGAATATATTTACCCCTGATAGATCAATCCTATAAAGTGTCTCAGCAGCTTTGCGGCGTAGTTTTTCTGGAAGGTCCAGCATATACAAACAAGGTCTGAATTTATGATGAAACAGAATCTCGGAGAATATAGCAGGGTGTATGACATTCTGCAGGTTTTAGTCGCCTCAACCGCGCGACGCTCGCTCCAAAGGAGTCCCTTTGGGACAGGTACTGTGGACGGTTCGAGGTCAAGTTCTCCCCGCGGGTCAACATTTCCTGCATCTTGTCATACACCCAAATAGCATGATGAAGTTAATGTTATGCTCTGTTGAATTGTAGCTGAGGAGATGATTTACTACATCACTATTCACTGGAAGTCACCACTCTGGATAGAGATACAGAATAACATGATCCGGAAACATACGAGCGGTGAATACAAAATCTACGGGTTTCTGAATGGTATTAATCCCATGTATTGCAGGTTTTTTGATGTTGTTAGATCAGACTCCTCAGATCCAAGGCATGATGTCAAATTGGATCTCTTAGCTGAAATGGTGATTGCAGAGAGTAAAAATGATGATGATTGGATGGTGTTCATGGATGGAGATACATTTCCCGTAGCCCCATTAGACGTCACACTTAGACAGTATTTAGTGCAATATCAACTGGTAGCTATACAAAGGCTAGAGAACGAAGGAGAACAGCATGCACATCCTGCTTTTTGTGTCACAACAACAGGCTTTTGGAGATCATACAAGCCGAGCTGGCGAAAAGGATATACATGGAAGACTCCGCAAGGTGAGTCTATGACAGATGTCGGAGGCGAACTTCTGCGGGTTATTGAGCAAAATCACATTCCATGGAAACCTTTGCAGAGATCTAATAAACTAAATATCCATCCGGTGTTGTTTGGAATCTATGGCGACCTCGTATATCATCACGGAATGGGATTCAGGTCGGAGGAAGTCATCAGGAGAGACTACATGATGTATGTACAACCTATCAGACGGTGGGATGGAAGAGTATTGTTGCGACTGGTTCCTCAGCGATGGAAAATGCGAGTGCGCAAGTCCATCCTACACCCTCAAGGTCGAATGCTTCGTCAATTATTCAGACTGTACAATACGTTGAACAGGCATGTATATGCTGAGCTTATGGCAGACCCGGAGCAGTTTATTGCATCACTGAAGTAACACAGATCACTACAAATACATTGAATATTCTCTTGTGTACTACAGCATACGACACGGTGTTCACTGGGGCCGCCGGTGTCGCCAGGATGATTGGCAACTGGCCTCAGTATAACCAGAAGCGCATCGTCTGTATTTTGTCAGAGGATTGTGAAGACATTAATGAAAAGCAGTATAAATGCCCCATGGATGTGTTATCCACGATACCTATTGTTAATTACTATTTCAAAAGCAGGAAGTACAAGCGAGGCCTGAAGCAACTCCTGAGGGAAAGGCATTTCGACGTTATCATCTATCATAATGCGTGGCTGGCATATGGTGCAAGACAGATGTTTCGAAAACTGCAGCTGCATACTGCGATTATCGCGTTTATCCATGATGACAACACCCTGGATATGCCGGATGGATTTATACCAGGTAATGCTGCCTTCGGGTATTTGGTGAGGTGGTTCATGGAGCGAGCCGTGGTCCCGAGGCTGGATAGGGTCCTGACAAATTCAGAGTATCTGAAAGGTCGAGTAGAAGAAACATTTCATTTGAAGAATACTGTCAGAAAACTTTATTACACTGCGCATGATTATCCCGAGCTGTCTTTTAGGAGCAAAACAATAGATCCTACAAAGCCTGTTCGCATCTTGTTTGCAAAAAGCGATTTCATCAGGGGTGGCTTGCAGGATTTATTAAGTGCATTAGAGTTGTTGAATCATTACAGATTTGACTTGACAATCGCGGGCCCGCCGAAACAACGGGTCCTGCGTAAGATCAACCCCACGCTCCTGCAACTCAACAATGTGACCATCAATTATCCGGGACGGGTGAAGTCGTGGCCGGAGATGATTGCATTATATCATGCGCATGATCTCCTCTGTGTACCATCCAGGAGAGAAGCCCTGGGACTTGCCAAT
>DATDQA010000052.1:0-6566 GCA_035292505.1 Saprospiraceae bacterium
TTTTGGACTCCATTCAATATATCAATGAACTCCAATGGCCTGGTATCCTGGGCAGGCTTGCTGTAGTCGTATGCTTTGTAGCCGCCCTTGCAGGAAGTATTGCATTTTTCAAAGCGAGCCAACGGGATAACACGCATTGGAATCGCATCAGTCGCGTCTACTTCGGAATTCATTGTGCAAGTCTCCTCGGCATCGTTGGACTTTTGCTTTTTGTGATGATCACGCATCGATATGAGTATCAATATGCATGGAACCATGTCTCGGATGCACTACCGATGCGTTATATCTTCTCGGCCTTCTGGGAAGGACAGGAGGGGAGCTTCCTGCTTTGGTTGTTCTGGCATGCGATGCTTGGTACCGTGTTACTGTTTCGCAATGATAGGTGGGTAAACCTTGTCATGGCGATACTCCTGGCTGTGCAGTGTATCATCGTCTCCATGCTCCTGGGTATCTATCTGACAGATGTCGCTAAGATTGGCAGTAATCCATTCCTCTTATTGCGTGACACAATGGATGCACCGCTCTTTACCAATCCGCGCTATACTGAATTGATCGAAGGCAATGGACTCAATCCGTTGTTGCAGAACTATTGGATGACGATACATCCTCCTACCCTTTTTCTTGGATTTGCATCGGTCACGGTTCCATTCTGCTATGCTCTTTCCGGACTTATCAGGAAAGATCATATTGGATGGCTTAAACCCGTCATGCCATGGGCGCTCTTCTCTGCAGGTGTCCTTGGTACCGGGGTACTCATGGGGGGGGCATGGGCATATGAAGCTTTGAGTTTCGGCGGGTATTGGGCATGGGACCCTGTTGAGAATATGTCTCTCGTGCCCTGGATCGTCCTGATTGCAGCCATTCATGGGAATGTTGTGGCCCGGAAAACCGGGTATTCATTGCGCATGACGTATGCGTTTTATCTCCTTGCATTCCTACTCGTTCTTTATTCCACGTTCCTTACGCGGAGCGGTATCCTGGGAGACTCTTCTGCCCATGCATTTACACAGATGGGACTTGAATGGCAGCTCATAGGTTTCATCGGTGTCTTCACCCTTGCCTCTGCGTGGCTGTTCTTCAAAAATTACAAACACATTCCCACACCGCCAAAGGAAGAAAAACTTTCTGCACGTGAATTTTGGATGTTCATCGGCGCCCTGGTTCTGTTTTTCTCTGCAGTGCTTATCACCTTTACGACATCGATTCCAGTGTACAACAAATTCTTTGATCTTGTTGGAAGGATCATCGATTCCGATCTTTCACATTTGCATCGTACGGCACCAATCGATGCAGTCGCACATTACAATAAATTTCAGTTGTGGATTGCTGTATTTGTGGCATTACTTTCAGGATCTGCCCAATTCCTGAGGTATCGTGAACCCTCATGGAAGACAGCCAAAAGAAAGTTTATCGTTCACCTGGGCATCACAGCACTTCTTTCTGTTGGATTCACCGCACTGCTGAGTCTATGGATCGATGCGCATGCATGGCAGTATCGGATACTCCTTTTTTGTGGCGCCTTCGCGGTGCTGGCAAATCTCAATTATATCATTGTATTTCTTCGCGGCAATCTCAAAGAAGGAGCTTCTGCCATCGCACACCTTGGTTTCGGGCTCATGATCATTGGTATCATGGCCAGCGGACTCAATAAGCAGATTATTTCAAGCAATGTCTTTGCACAATCAGGACTATCGGATGACATCGATCCAGGATCTCATATCTATCTCATCAAAGACCGACCCATGTTCATGAATGGATATTGGGTGGAATACGAACACGATACCGTGAAAGGAAATACCCGTGAATTCCTGGTGAGCTATAAACGCATCAATTCAGATCAGGATACGGTGGAGCGATTTGCACTCAGGCCCAACGTGATTTTCAATCGACAGAATACGAAACTCGAGGCGACAAACCCATCCACCAAACACTATCTCGATAAAGACATCTTTACATATGTCGCTGCGCTTCCCGCAGAACAAATGGATGCCGAGACTGCGAAGGCCCTGAATGATACCATGCAGTATACACGATATCCCTTGCTGCCTGGTGATACTTTGCACGATGCGGGCTTTGAAATCACACTTGCAGGGATGTCCATCGAACCGCATCATGATGAGTATACCCATGAACCAGGCGACCTTGGAGTACAAGCCCATCTTGTTGTAAAAGACCTTGAAAGCGGGATCTCGCATACCGCATCACCGATTATCTTTCTACGCGAAAGTCTGATCTATGGTATCCCGGCTCAGGTCAATGATCTGAATCTGCGTATCAGGTTGTCACAGGAGGCCATCACCTCTTTTTATCCACGCGATGATCAGCTACCTTACTCTTCGTATAAAATGCGACAAGGAGAGACGATAGATGTCGGTGATTGGAAAATTAAACTCATTGCGATCGACCGGGAGGCAGGTCATCCTCACTATGTGCCGCAGGAAGGGGATATCGCTGTAAATGCAGTTCTGGATATCAGCGATGGCGATACGACTTATACTGCGCGACCATTATATTACATCAGGGGAAATACTCCGGCACATCTCAAATCCTACGTACCTGACGCTGGTTTGCACATCCGTTTTGACAACATCTATCCGCAGTCTGAAGAATTTGAATTCTCGATAGCTACCATACCGGAACGCATTCCCGTTCCACTTGAGATTGCACGTGAAGTTCCAAGGACTGATATCATTGTCCTTCAGGCGATTGTCTTTCCTGGCATCAACTTATTTTGGCTGGGTTCGTGCCTGATGATGTTTGGTTTGTTTCTGGCTATGTGGAGAAAGCTGAAAGAAAAGCAATCGGTTCTGTGATGCGTATCTGTCTGATCGGAGCAGGGAATGTGGGGACACAACTTGGGTTGGCCTTTTATAAAGCCGGACATCAGGTGATACAGGTATTTAACAGGGGTGCGTCGAGGGCGGAAAAACTGGCGAGCCTCATTTCTTCGGAGCCGATCAGCAGTTTACAAAACCTCAAAAACGGCGCTGATGTGTACATCCTTGCTGTGAAGGACGATGCGATTTCTGACGTCTTCAATCAGATTCGTTCATACCTATCGGATTCTTTGGTGATGCATACCGCAGGGAGCGTGCCGATGACGATTTTTACCGATCACTCCCGACATGGTGTGTTGTGGCCCGTGCAAACGTTCTCGCGATCTCACAAAGTTGATATGCGCGGTGTGCCCTTGGCCATTACAGGAAACATACCGGAAACGACGCTTGCTATCGAAGCCCTTGCAAAGAGCATTTCAGATCACGTATATCATATCGACGACACGCAACGGGCGTTTCTTCATCTTGCGGCAACTTTTGCGAGCAATTTTTCGAACCATATGTACACCCTCTCCCGGCAAATCACGGAAGCACAAGACATTCCATTTGATATCCTCAAACCGCTGATCCAGGAGACCGCGCTGAAAATTCAACGGATGTCTCCTGAGGAGGCACAGACAGGCGCGGCTGTAAGGCGTGATGAAGGCACAATCCTCAGACATCTCCTCCTGATGAAGGAGAATACTGAAATGAAAGAGGTTTATGAATTACTGACAAAAAGTATTCAGAGTTCCTCTGAAAATGCAGGTTAAAGAAGAATAACTCATCTGCAGTTGTGAAGTATTTTTCAGTCCATCTGAACGCCGGGGGCTATGTCTTAGTCCTTTAACTTTTTTGCTTCTTTGACAAGATCTATGAATTCACTTCGGTATCCGTGAGGATCAAAAGATTTGCTCTTCTCTGCCCACGTAATGATTTTGTCAAATGATGTCGAACCTCTGTACTCAGAATCCCTGATGAGTAATCCATAGCTCGCCACAGCGGAAGCAAATCGCGTGTTTTCAGTTGCCTCATCAAACCCGAGATTGTGATCCCGTATCTCCAGTGTCATGTCTGTAGACACAGAAGCTTGTGGTTCTTTATAGCGAAAGCCGATGCTCAATGCAGGGAGATTTCTGTCACCACCGGCGGGAATAATCTCATACAACGCTGTGATCGTCTGACCGGCTCCAATCTCTCCGGCATCTTTCTTGTCATTCTCAAAATCTTCGTTCTGAAGCACACGGTTCTCGTAGCCAATAAGCCTGTATTGCTCTACGAGTTGAGGATTGAAGGATACTTGCACTTTCACATCTTTGGCGACCGTGAAGAACTTTCCGATTTCATAACTAAACACTTTCTCCGCTTGTTTCTCATTGTCGATATACTCATACGTACCATTGCCGTGGTTGGAAATGAGCTCAAGCATATGATCATTGAGATTGCCTGTACCCACACCAAGGACAGTGAGAAAAATACCCTTTTCACGTTCTTCTTCAATGATCTTCACGAGTTCATCAGTAGATGATGGTCCTACATTAAAGTCGCCATCTGTCCCCAGAATGATCCTGTTGTTTCCTGCGGGTATGTAATATTCTTCAGCAATCTTGTATGCTGTAAGAATACCTTCTGCACCTGCCGTACTCCCGCCTGCCCCAAGATTCTGAATCGCATCAAGGATCCTGGTTTTTTGGGTTCCGGGAGTCGACCCGAGTGCCAGACCAGCCTCACCGGCATATGTGACGATCGCTATACGGTCCTGTGCTCTCATCGTCATGACATAATTTGAGAACGCCTTTTTTAGAAGCGCAAGCTTGTCATCTGATGACATAGATCCCGAGACATCGACGAGCAGGACATAGTTGGATAATGGAATATCAGCCTGTGGTATAGACTTCCCTTTTATCCCGACCCGGATAAGTTTATGCCCCTCTGACCATGGACATGCGGCGATTTCTCCATCAAGAGAGATAGGATCGGTGCCTGCTTCAGGATAGTCATAGTGAAAATAATTCACAAGCTCTTCCGTGCGGATAGCATCTTTAATTGGCAATATTCCTGCGCGAAGCATTCTCCGCATATTCGCATACGCAGCACCATCCGCGTCTATTGAGAACGTTGATGTAGGCTCCTCAACCGTTTTAATGAACGGATTCTCAACGATCCCGGCGTAGTTTTCTCCAGCTCCGTCAGATTCGACATCTCCTGTGAGACGGCTACTAGAACTGTTCAAACCTGCGACACCTGTAATGTCGGTTTCGCAGGCGGCCAGACTCAGAAGGCACAGACATGCCACTGCATTCAGAAATACCAGGTATCTCATGATCTTAGTTTTTTTTGTTCAAAGAATATAGACACGGAGAAGTCTGAAAACGTTGGCTGTTCAAACGTCTTTTTATACATAAAAAGTGCCTGGTAATTAGTTCTTCCTTAGCATCTGCGTTAAACTTCTGATAATCAAATTGACATATCGACACAATTCGTCTAAATTTCGGGCTGAATTCGAACACAATCGTTAAAACAAAAAACAATTTGCAATGAGAATCAAGCTTTTTTTTGCACTCTTCGGCATGATGAATTGTATCGTCCTCCCGGCACAGGAATACACGGTGATCACGTCTGTGGAGTCAATTATTCCGGCAGGTATCGGGCGTTCGAGGATTATCTACAACAAGACAGATTTGGATGCATCGCAATACACCACCGAGCGCACGGAAGGCACTGATAGCAAAATGGCGGCAATAAAGCGCGCTGATATCAAAGTGGACAACTTTGAGGAAACCAAACTGCTGAATTTCTTCAGCCTGGGAGGGATCAATTTCCAGAATGTAGCCTCCAATGATGCCTTGATCGCAGCGAAACTCAATGAAATGACCGCCGCTGGCTGGCAATTAGTCTTTGTCGTCAGCGGAGTGGAAAGTGATGGCGGCGAGACAGACGAGCAGGGAATCTATATCACGAGGTTTATTTTCAAGAGAGGTTAAACATCACTGGAAGAACAGCGTTAGAATCTCTGTCTGAGCGAATGAAGTGGTTCAGGCTGGGATTCAATTCCAGATCTCTTAACACAATTATCACGCAATACTCCCAACCAGGAATATCTGAATTGACGTCTTTATAGAAAAAATACCATGCGCTCTCTACTCTTCTCAATATCTGGCCTGATGATACTGTTCCTGTCATGTAAGGTTATCACTGAAAGCGCCTTACCGTGCAAAGAGATTATACCTGGTGCAGTATTCGAAGCCAAAGTACACGATACGTGGTGCCTTTCTGATGAAAGTGTAAAAATCACCATCGGCCCTATCCTCGAAGACAGCAGATGTAATATCAAGGGCATCGAGTGCGTTTGGGCAGGACGTACTGTGCTTGAGTTACAGATTGAAACCAAAGAAATCACCTCCTACCGGGATACACTGTTTGCAGTTGACAATTGGCAGGATACTCTCACCATCGGGAATTATACACTTTCGCTGACACAGATTCTGCCCTTCGAAAGATTGGATTTCGATATCGACACGGCAGCGTATACGTTCCAGATGATTCTGGATCTGTGAGTAATGATAAGTCACTGTTGTGTAACTCTCGGGCCTGCATGCGCTGATGTTCCGTTTAGTCGACAGCACTATTATTTTTACCGCGCATTAATTAATACTGCATCCCTGGCCCTTTCTGTGTAACCATATCGTAAATCCGGATATCCTCAATCCATCCTTCAAAGATCCTGATCGCATCCTTGTGGATCTGATC
>DATDQA010000053.1:0-38946 GCA_035292505.1 Saprospiraceae bacterium
AGGGCAGAGAGCAGAGAGCAGAGAGCAGAGGGCATAGAGCAGAGAGCAGAGGGCAGAGAGCAGAGGGCAGAGAGCAAAGGGCAGAGGGCATAGAGCAGAGAGCAAAGAGAAGAGGGCAAAGAGCAGAGGGCAGAGGGCAGAGAGCAGAGAGCAGAGGGCAGAGAGCAGAGGGCAGAGAGCAGAGAGCAGAGGGCAGAGGGCAGAGGGCAAAGGGCAGAGAGCAGAGGGCAGAGGGCATAGAGCAGAGGGCAGAGAGCAGAGAGCAGAGAGCAGAGAGCAGAGGGCAGAGGGCTTAGTGCAGAGAGGAGAAATACAAACACAAGTGCAAACTCGAATTAAGAACAAGGCGAATGGCAAACGGCAATCGCTAACAGCTAAAGGCTAACGGCCAATAACAAACGCGAACAGTGAACAGCAAAACAGCCAAGCTTTCCATTTTGAGTTTTTACCTTTAATCAATCAATACAATTTTTTATACTATGGACAAAGTGAATATTTCAGACAAGCTCGACCACATCGACACGTATTGGAATCCACATCTGGTCGGAGAACTCAATGGGCAACATGTTAAGCTTTCGAAAGTCAAAGGTGACTTTGTCTGGCATCATCATGCCGATGCGGATGAAATGTTCCTTGTTATTAAGGGGCGCCTGGTCCTTCGCATGCGGGATCGCGATGTGATTCTTGATCCGGGAGAATTCTACATTATGCCCAGGGGAGTAGAGCATCTGCCAATAGCTGAAGAAGAAGTACACCTGATGCTGTTTGAGCCGGAAGGAACGCTTAATACCGGCAATGTGCGGAACGAGAGAACCGTAGATAATCCAGAGTGGGCTTGATGAGATGCTAATAGCCAAAAGCGCACTGCAGACAGTCGATTTAACTCCGAATACCAAAGTCCGATTACTTTTGCGCCTCCGAAAGGCAAAGCGGACCTCATCATGCATATAGATTATCAGAACATTGACCCACTCAATGCGCGTATGACAGTACAGATCACGCGTGAAGACTATGAACGCACGTATAGGGCTGCCTTATACGACCATCGTAAGAAAGCGAGTTTTAAGGGCTTTCGCAAAGGAAAAACACCAGTTGGATATCTCGAAAAACTCTTCGGTCAGGAAGTCCTTGCCCGGACTATTACAGATATGCTCAAAGACGCGGTGCACAACTATCTGGAAGAGCATAAAGTTCAATATATCGGACAGCCCCTCCCTGCAAAGGAGCAGGAACCAATTGCCTTCGATCCCAGGGATCTTGCCGAGGTATATGCGTATACATTCGATATCGGCCTGCTTCCGGATTTCGTCGTAAAAGGGCTCGACGAGGAAATAACATGGTATGACGTGGCTGTGTCCGAAGAACAGATAGAGAAAGAATGGACAGAGCTCCTGAAGCGCAAAGGGTCTTACGTCCAGGGTGAAGAGGTAGAGCCTGAGGGCCGGGTGCAAATGCGTTTCCGTGAAATGGAAAACCTGGGACTAAAGGCTGAAGGTCGTGAGTATACAAACATGATTTATCCTGATCTGTTGCGTGAAGAATTAAAGACACAACTCATAGGCAAGAGGATGGGTGATATCATCCGATTTGATCCGGATCATTTTTTGAAAAACGGTGATGCGCGACTCTTCAAAAAATATTACTTCGACGTGCATGATGAGGATGTTGCTATCTCGGAAATGGTTGAAGGACAAATCATGGACATTTCCAGATTACAGCCGGCAGAAGCAAATGAAGAATTTTTTAATACCACATTTGATCCAGGCACCGTCGCATCGGAAGAACAGGCCCGTGAAGTCATAGGAAAAGTACTCAAGCAACGCAACGATGTCCAAAGCGATGCGCACCTTCGACATATGATCGAGCATCAGTTGATGGATGCCAATCATTTTGATTTACCATATGAATTTATTGACAGGCTCGTTTCAGCGACAGAGAATGAAGAAAAGGAGAAGTCTCCACCAGAGAAACTGGCTGCTTCATTCCGCTGGCATTTCATCAAGGACAAACTCATCCGGAAGTTTGAGATAAATGTATCGCAGGATGAAATCGTCCGGGCTGCAGCGGATAGGGTGTATGATCGCTTTGGAAACTCTCTGCCATATGACAGGATGAAAGAAATCATTGAGCGCTACATCAGTGACAACGAGAGTGTCGAAAAACTCAGGAATTCTATCGAGGATACAAAACTCTTTTATGCACTCAAGGACAATATGCCTGTCGTCAAAAAGGTCATCACACAGGAGGAGTTCAAAGAAATACAGGAGGTGCACCGGCATGAGCATTGATATTGCCGGAGGATCCAACCGGAACAATGATATAGAGCTGCTTTAAGGGTATCCAACTTTATTTATCTGTATCATTTTCATCTTGCTCAACATGCAGTATGTGGAGTACTCTGTGTACCATCGGCGCGAAGAATACTGCGGTGATGCTCAAGAATGCCACTCCGCTATATAATGCATAAAATGAAGAGAAGAGCTTGGCAGCGTCCGATTTCATTTCTGATACGGGTCCCATCCCGGTCAAGATCATACAAGCCATGTGAAAACTATCCAACCAACTTATTTGTCCAAAATGATGATACCCTATCGTGCCAATACAAACCGAAATAACAATCAGAACCCCGGCAAACAGGGTATAACGTACAATCCTGAACAGAAAATGAGGGAGGGGCACAACCTGCTGCTTCCGATGTTCAAGCGTTATCGCTGATTTCAGTCCCGTTTTACCTGTTTGCTTGTCTTTCTTGTAGCCCATTGTCTTCTTTTTTTTACGAGGTACTAAAAGGCATTTGTGATCAGAATCTCACCTGTAACAGTGTTACCCGATCATTCTGAAAATAGCTTAAAGTGAGCCTGAGCTCCGATGATGATGGTCAATGGGCATTGCGATCGAAGTCATCTTGAATACAATGGTCATTCATCCTTTATATCCCTTTGGAACGATTGGATATTGAAAATGGCACCCTCTCACTATCTGTGTTCTTTGAGATAGTGTTCTCTCAGGATATCCTCGGCAAAATCATTGGTGAGATCGCGCACAACGGTATGTACGTGATTTGCATTCCCCTGGATGTTATCATATTCAATCAATAAGGTAGGCCCTTGTATTCTATAATACTGAGGGATGCCAGGAGTCAGTCCGCCTGCCCATCCAAAGTGTAAATTGTTCACTCCGGCATCTTTGATTTTCTTCATGAATGTATCTGCAAATTCAAACTTATAGTTCTGCACATAGACATCCAGTAATTGCATAAAGATATCTTTCTGTTGTGCTGTGAGAGCAGCGTATGAAATGCCCAAAGGTTCTAGCTCTTGCACTTTGCGTTTATTACCCGTGATAATTTCTTCCGGTGCATGATCAGAAAATCGCGCGACGTGCAGTTGATCTGGCGAGAGCGCGTGTACCAGTGCAAATCCGAGTTCGGTTTCAAGCTTTAACGCTTGTTTACCACGCTGTTCTTCGGTTTTTACAATTGCCGGATTCGAACCTAAAAAGGAGGGAGTTGAAGAGACGATTTTTCCGTTTGCAGAGGCAAAATTCAGTGAAATATGATGTCCTTCAAATCTCCATCCCCAGGGCTCAGTTGCTGAAGGGTTTCCGAAAATGCAAAAGTGATAATTCAGAGGATCGCGATAATTACTTTCAGGTGCCTGTTTTTCAATGATGATGAGCACCTTTTCAAGCTCCATGATGTCAATGGTCTTTTGAAGGCCTTGCTGACTCAGCGATGCGCGGAGCAAAGCCAAAGCAGCAGTCTTCTGTACTTCATTAAAGTCATGAAACGTGGGCCCTTTTCTTTCGATCGGGATAAAATTCATATTGAATCGCTCTGCATCAAGCATTGAAAAGAGGATTTGCGATTTTAGGGCTGGAGAAAGCGTTTGCAGAAAGTCATTCGCTTTATGTGAAAGGTCCTGGGAGAAGACGTGCAGGACGCAAACCAGGAGCCAAACAGTGGACACGATGTGTTTTGCCATCATGATCGGATGTTAGTTTTCATAGGGGTCAAACAAAAATCTGAATGTTTCCACTGTGGACATTGATGTATCATCATACAATGGTACACAATCTTGTCTATAATTCTTTCATGAGATCATTGAGATCGAGAACTCTTGTATACATGTCCAGTGAACCATCTGCTTTTTTAGGCCAGAGTTCCTTTGGTTTATCCCAATACAGCTCCACTCCATTACGATCGGGATCATCAAGATACAACGCTTCGGAAACGCCATGATCAGACGCGCCTGTAAGGGGGTAAGCAGTTCTTCTCAAGCGGTCGTAAATCATGGCGAGGTCTTTCCTCATTGGATAAACGATTGCGGTATGAAATAGTCCCGGGAGATTCACCGGTGCCGGAGGAGCATTCTTGCTGTACCAGGTATTTAATGCGATATGATGATGATACCCTCCTGCAGAAATAAAAGCGGCATCTTTTCCATACATCATCATCAGTTCAAAACCCAGAAGGTCACAATAAAACTCCAGAGATCTCTTGAGTTCAGCCACTTTGAGGTGCACATGCCCGATATGTGTTTGAACAGGAATTTTGTATTGTTCAGTCATGGTATAGGTAAAACTGTTGAGCCAAATCTCATAGCGATAAGCGGGAGACGTGATCTGCGAAATATGCGAATTTCGCGAACATTTTAAGCTAAAGATGAACTACCATCGATAGTTCAATGCCAGAATTTTTATATCCGAGAAGTGGATGACTTAGCAATTCCTGGGCTAGATCCTCAATCAACGGCAGCCCAGATCCAACCTTGATTCAGGATCATTATTCGGGAAGCAATTACCTGACATAGTTTGCGCCGGCGCATACCGGGTCAGATTTGGATCATGTAAACCATGCTCGAGGAACTCTGTGAGCGCATCAACTTCTTCTGGTGTCAGTTGCAATGGCCTCAAGAGCGAGGTGATTTGTTCAGATGGAACTTCAGGGTTTTCAGGAACACCAGCATTAAAGTACTCCACCACCTCACGCAATGAACTTTTGCTGGCTCCATGGAAGTAAAAGCCGATATCTTTCAGGTTGTAGAGTTGAGGTACCTTAAACTGATGCATATCTTCTTCAAGTCCGGTGAATCCTCCCCGACCGAGAGTTCTTTTATCAGCAGGTCCCGTGCGAAACACCTCGTATCCGGATTGATGCAGATTTTTCACTCCAAGTGAAAAGAATTTGTGAGGTAAGGTATTCAAGGAAGGACTGTTGTGACAACTTGCACAACCTGCTTTGCCGAAGAACAGCAATGCACCTTGTTTCTGCTCTTCTGTCATTGCCGAAGAGGTTCCCTTCAGCCACTTTTGAAATGGTGCTTCATTGGTAAGGATAGTCCGGAAATAGGCAGCAATCGCAAATGCACCTGTGAGTCGGGTATAACGCTGGCTTTCAGGAATCTCGGGAAATGCCTCATCAAACATCGGTGTATAACCCAGAAAATCAGTCACGTTTTTGTTGATAACCTGGCGGTGGACTATCAGGGCTCTTGCATTGTTCGCCTCCAGCCCCATAAGATACTTATGGTTGATTTCCACCAGGGTATCTTGATTCCAGACTGATTCGGTTCCTTCATTGACGTCAAACGAACCAAATGTTCCTGCCCAAAGGGCATTCGTCACAAACGCCGTATTGATCACTGATAGGGGTCTTGCACCTTGAGCATCCACCTCATCGCCATCGTATAAGGGACTTTTATGACGCCCTTCTCCTGAGTCCCCAAAGCCTATTGCACCATCTGCGATGCCCTGAAAGCGACCCGCAGTAAAGCCGCGTTCGGGGATATGACAACTGCTGCATGAGTATGTCGACCTCGATATCGGATTATGTGGCTCCTGGCCAAGCCCGGTTTCAAAAAACAGCATTTTGCCCAAATTGACCTTAGCCTGTGTGACTGGGTTCTTTGGATCCTGGTTCGGAAGAGAGGCGTAATCATCACTTTCCGGCATGATGAAGCTCGTATAAGAATTGGTGGTCGAATGTGCACTAACTGCCTGCCGTAATTCACGGTCAACGTTTAACACATATTCATGTTCGCAGGCTGCCAATAGAGTAACAGTGACGCAGACGGTCAGATAGAAAAGGGATTTTCTCATGATATGTCCTTGCATTGCGTAAGCCAATTTACAACAACCAGTGTCTTGAACAGGCAGTTTTGTTCTGCAATTTTATCGGTGTTGTTTTGCCGGGATTAATGGTCAACCGTACAAATATAGTGCTAAATGATTGATTTAGGCTGCGACATAGTGGGGTCCTTAAAATTTTCTAAGAAGGTAGCTATCCGGATTCACAAAAGGGGGTAGGATGGCAGGTTTGGGCGCAGTAATCTAAACTTTTGACAATAACGGCTGTTTTTTGAGGCATTGTTCGGGGATTTCAACTGATTTCTAAAAAAGGAAGAAAATTCAAGAATTTTCAAATCCCACTCAAAAACTATCTTAGCCGCCTAACAACAAGATAAAAAGATGGATTACAAAGAATTTTACAAATATGCCACCCAGCATCTCGGGATGTCGGGTATGCACCTGGAGAAATATGCCACGCATTCCATCCCTGGCATCACGGATTTCACCCCACAAGTCATCGAGGAGCGACAGATGAATATCGTCGGCATGGACGTCTTCTCCCGGCTCATGATGGACCGTATCATTTTCATGGGAGTGCCGGTCAACGATTACGTTGCGAATGTGATCCAGGCGCAGTTGCTTTTCCTGGAATCGACCGATCCGAAGCGCGACGTGCAGATGTTTATCAACAGCCCTGGCGGGAGTGTGATCGCGGGTCTGGGCATCTATGATACGATGCAGTATGTGACCCCGGAGATTGGCACGATCTGTACAGGACTGGCAGCATCGATGAGCGCAGTCCTCCTCGCAGCCGGCACGAAGACGAAACGTACATGCTTGCCTCATGCACGTGTGATGATTCACCAACCGTCCGGCGGCATGCAGGGACAATTCTCAGACATGGAGATATACTACAATCTCAACAAAGAGATGAAAAAGGAACTCTACGATATCCTCGTCCGGCACACGAGTCAGGATTACGAAAAGATTGAGCATGACTGCGACAGGGACAACTGGATGACGGCTACTGAAGCGCGTGAGTACGGCCTTGTGGATGAGGTGTTGGAAAGACAGGGGAAGAAAGCATAGGAATTCTCAATTCCTGATTCTCAATTAAGGAATAAAGGCGGGGAACAGACTGAGATCAAGGGTGAAATGGATCAAAGGATAAATCGGTTTCGCCCTTGATCCATGTTAACCGTCGAAGACGGTTAATCCTTTGATCCCTTGATCCGTTTCTTGTATCTTTACGTGCGAAAACCATCCCCCAGTTATCATATGAAAATGAGTACTGAAAATTTCCGCTGCTCTTTCTGCGGCCGTGATAAGAATGAAGCACTCATTCTCATAGCCGGTATCGAAGGACATATCTGTGAGGTCTGCGTCGAACAGGCAAACGAGATCATCGCCGAAGAACTCGATCAGGAACCCCAGAGTTCTTCAGCATATACCCTACCTGAGAATATTACACCGGAGCAAATCAAGAAATATCTCGACGAGTATGTGATTGGACAAGAGGAAGCAAAGCGCTATATCGCTGTGGCAGTCTACAATCACTATAAAAGGCTGAGGTATAGTCAACGTGATGTAGAGATAGAAAAATCGAATATCCTTCTTGTCGGTCAGACCGGAACGGGCAAAACGCTTCTCGCTAAAACGATCGCGCGATTTCTCGATGTCCCTTTTACCATTGTAGATGCCACCGTGCTGACCGAAGCCGGTTATGTCGGTGAAGACGTAGAAAGCATGCTCAGCCGGTTACTCCAGGCATGTGACTACAATGTAGAGGCGGCTGAACGAGGCATTGTATACATTGACGAAATAGACAAGATCTCACGTAAAAGCGATAATCCGTCGATCACACGTGACGTCTCCGGAGAAGGTGTCCAGCAGGCGATGCTCAAAATTCTTGAAGGGACGGTCGTGAATGTACCTCCCCAGGGGGGTCGCAAGCATCCCGAACAGAAAATGGTGAAGGTGAATACTGAGAATATTCTCTTTATTGCTGGTGGTGCCTTCGATGGTTTGGAAAAGATCATCGCGCGTCGCCTGAATACACAGGTAATAGGCTATCACTCACACGAAGTCGAACGCGTCGACAAGGAAAATATCTTCCGGTATGTCGCACATCAGGATCTCAAGTCATTTGGACTCATCCCAGAGCTTATCGGCAGGCTTCCTGTACTCGCTCACCTTGATCCATTGACAAAAACAGACTTGGTACGAATCATGACAGAACCGCGCAATGCGCTTGTGCGTCAGTATAAGCGCCTCTTCGAGCTTGAGGCCGTAACACTCCATGTCACAGAAGGAGCGATCGATTTCATTGCTGAAAAAGCTTTGGAATACAAGCTCGGTGCACGCGGTCTCCGTTCGATTTGCGAAGCCGTCATGACTGATGCCATGTATGAAATCCCCAGCAAGCGCGATACTGATAAGTTTGAACTTAACGTGCGCTATGTGAAAGATAAGCTCAATAAATCGCGATTGAATAAACTGCGTGCAGCTTAATATTTGGCGACTTAATTCGCCGGTACTAAGTAATTCGCCCTCAGCATTCCGCGAATTGAGAATCAATAATTGAGAATTTTCCCCGGTGCGCTACTTCGTCGAATGCTCCTACAACGGTACATATTACGCAGGTTGGCAACGTCAACCAGAGGACAAGAGTGTCCAGCAAACCCTTGAGGAAGCCTTCTCCTTAATTCTTCGTGAACCGATCGAGATTTTCGGGTGTGGACGTACGGATGCCGGTGTGCATGCGCAACAGTATTATTTTCATTTCGATACATCACAGGAGCTTACACCAGAAATGTTACATCGGTTCAATAAATATCTGCCGGAGGATATTGCCTTGCATGCAGTTTATTCAGTAACTGATGATACCAGCGCGCGCTTTGATGCTGTGCGACGCACCTATCAATACTATCTGAAGTTTGTGAAAGATCCTTTGTCCCCGGGACTTGCTCTGTGGTATCCATTCAGGGACAGTCTTGACATCGATGCGATGAATAATGTTGCAGAATTGCTCAGGCAATTCCAGGCATTCAAACCGTTTTGTAAGGAAGGTTCAGATGCAAAGCACTATTTGTGTAATCTTTTCGAAGCGCATTGGGTGGACACCGGGCGTGAAGCAATCTTCACCATCAGCGCAAATCGTTTTCTGCGCGGCATGGTAAGGCTCATCGTCGGTACCTGCCTTCAGGTGGGGCGAGGAAAGCTGGATATCAATGATGTAAAATCAGCGCTCGATGATCAATCTCCTATGCCAAAGGCGGAAAGTGCGCCGGCGCATGGATTGCATCTGGTGAGTGTAGAGTATCCATCGGGGTTGTTGAAGAAGTTAACTGGTTGATAGGTTGATTGGTTTATGGGTTTATATGTTTAGGATTGAAAATATTCCGGCTTTTTGAACATTAAACATTGGGTACCCTGTTCGTAGACATCAGAAAAAAACGGACAAACTCCGTATACTTGTTTTGTTATAAATGCATTCATCAATAATCAATCAATTGATTCATCGTTCATTTTCCACCTGAATCCCTGCATTTTCTATTGCAACGATCAATTTCTGGACTTTGGCTTCGAGTGCTTCATTTCTTGACTGCAGGGTTTCGATTGTCTCTTGCTGCCCACATACAATACCAGTAAGCCGCTCATTCCGTTCGGTAAGTTCCTGTACTGCTTTTACAATTGGCACGACAAATTCTGCGTAGCGCATGCTGTAAATCCCTTGTTTATCATTTCGCGCACTCACACCGCTGAAATCATATCCTGCCTCCCGTGCCGCCTGCTCCACTTCCTGAGCCAGAAACCCGCTGAAACGGATTTGTTCGATATCATACTTACTGTCCCAGGAGTTGGAATCGATCCTTCCATACATCAACAGTTGTTCTTTGTCGATGTCGAAGTGATAGCTCACTGGACGCAGTCGGTCGATGAAGTCGATCCCAGGGATATTTTCTTGTATATCTCTCTTTGCGCGCATATCGGAGTAGGTACTCCAATTTACCTGACCGCCGATCCAATCCACACTTGTATTGCCAATACACACCACATCGGAGGAATCGCAAATGGTCCCATAGCCAAGAGCGGTTGTGTTTTGGAGGTTGCCGGTTAAGACATCAGCATCACGTCCAATTGCGGTATTGAAATCTCCGTTGGTATTCTCATACAGTGCTTGAATTCCAACGGCAGTGTTGTAATGACCCAGGTCGTTATTACGCAAAGCTTCCCATCCATTGGCAGTGTTGTATTTACCCAGTGTGTTATAATGAAGTGCACTTGATCCATTGGCCGTGTTGTAATCTCCTTCTGTGTTGGAAATCAGCGCCCGAGACCCATTGGCCGTGTTGTAATCTCCTTCTGTGTTGTTCCACAGAGTCTGATATCCAGTGGCCGTGTTGCGTTCTCCTGCTGTGTTGTACAACAGCGCCTGATTTCCAATAGCCGTGTTGAAAGAGCCAATATTGTACAACAGCGCCTCCCACCCATGAGCCGTGTTAAAAGAACCTACCGTGTTGGAATACAGCGCCTGATACCCATTGGCCGTGTTAAGAGAACCCGTGGTGTTGGAGTACAGCGCTTTTGAACCAACTGCGGTATTACCAGTGGCGTCATAGTCATAAAACACACCTCCTGTACCATTGTTGTACAGGGCAGAATCACCAATGGCAACGAGATAAGAGCGGTCAGTATTTTCGAACAATGCCCGTGGGCCGATTGCTATGTTATTATTTCCAGTGGTATTGGAATACAGCGCGTAAAACCCATTGGCCGTGTTCTCATTACCTATTGTGTTGGAATACAGTGCGTAGAACCCATTGGCTGAGTTTTGATTTCCCGTGGTGTTAGAATACAGCGCGCTTCTCCCATTGGTCGTATTCCAACGACCTTCCGTGTTGGAATACAGTGCATAATAACCAATTGCTGTGTTTTGATTTCCCGTGGTGTTGGAAAACAGCGCCTGATGCCCATAGGCCGTGTTCCAATAACCCGTCGTGTTGGAGTAAAGCGCTTTTGAACCTATCGCAGTATTACCCGTGGCATGATAGGAAAGAGTCACACCCGTACCATTATTGTACAACGCAGAATCCCCAATGGCAACAAGATAAGAGCGGTCTGTATTTTGATGAAGCGCCCGTAGGCCGATCGCTGTGTTGTTATGACCTGTGGTGTTGTAATACAGTGCGCTCCTTCCATGGGCAGTATTTTCATGGCCCGTTGTGTTTGAAAACAATGCCGTGCGTCCATTGGCAGCATTTGAATGGCCTGCCGTATTGGAATATAAAGCCCGGTACCCATGGGCTGTGTTTCCATATCCCGTCGTGTTGAGATGTAATGCTAAAACTCCATCAGCAGCATTCTGATAACCGGTCTCATTGAAATACATCGACCAGGTACCGTGAGCCGAATTTTCATACCCAGTGGTGTTCTGATGCAACGCCTCACTTCCAAAGGCAGAATTCGCACCTCCGGTAGTAGTTGAGTACATCGCCTCGTATCCCAGAGCCGTATTCGTGTTTCCCGTGGTGTTTGAATACATGGCCTTTGATCCAACCGCAGTATTAGCAATGGCATGTGTGGAGTCTGTAGCACCGAAACCATTATAGTACAAAGCAGAATCGCCGACAGCGACGAGGTTGGAGCGGTTGGTATTTTGATGCAAAGCCCGTACACCAATAGCGGTATTAGAATGACCTGTCGTGTTAAGACGAAGAGCCAACAAACCTGTCGCAGTGTTGGCAAATCCCGTTGTGTTATCTAACATGGCCCCACGACCTGTCGCTGTGTTTTCATATCCTGCCGTGTTCAGATTCAATGCAAGAGACCCGATCCCCGTGTTTTCATATCCAGTCGTGTTGGAATAAAGAGCCGTAGTTCCATGTGCAGTATTGCTATTTCCTGTCGTGTTGGAATACAATGCCCAAAACCCATTGGCCGTGTTGTGAAGACCTGTCGTGTTAGAATACAGCGCCGTATAACCTGTAGCTGTGTTGAAAGATCCAGTAGTGTTGGAGAATAGCGCTTGAAATCCATGAGCTGAATTCCGGTAACCTGTCGTGTTAGTAAATAGCGTTTTTGAACCTATTGCGGTATTACTCGTGGCATGAAGAGAATTAGTCACACCTGTTCCATTATTATACAAAGCTGAATCGCCGACAGCGACCAGATTCGCACGTGTAGTGTTTTGATGTAAAGCGCGAACACCGATGGCTATATTGGAATATCCTGTTGTATTGGAAAACAATGCCCTGTATCCCTGGGCTGTGTTGTACTGACCAGTGGTATTGTTATTCATCGACTGATATCCGCCAGCTATATTACCGTTGCCCGTTGTATTGAGAAATAGCGATCGATACCCAAAGGCGGTATTGGAACCACCCGTTGTATTAGCGCTCAGCGATGAAGCTCCGCCAGCCGTGTTGGATCCACCTGTTGTGTTTGAAACCATGGCCTGTCTGCCTAATGCAACATTTGATCCCCCCGAGGTGTTAGCCGTTAGTGCGAGGTTTCCAAATGCACTATTAGACGTTCCGGTGCTATTCGCGTGCAGCGCATTAGCTCCTACCGCAGTATTCACGTTACCTGTGGTATTCCTGGATAGCGCTGAATCCCCAATGGCAACATTCATATTATCGGACAGATCATCTTGGGCTCCGGCACCTTGACCGACAAATACTGATCTTCCGGTGTTCTTCGGTTCGAGTCTTGATGCGGTCATCACCCAGCGTTCCGTTCCTCCAAGATCGAAGCGGATCTTATCCTCATCGGGACTTTCCTCCACCTGAATCTTTGTGTCATTGTCGCTGTCGCGCACCAGTGTAACATATCCGGACAAAATCTCTACCCATGCAGAAGCTGCATAGCAATAAAACTTGTCAGTATCCGTGTCGTACACTATAAGTCCAACTGCAGGGCTGCCAATGCCGGTGCGCTGAACAGTCGACATTCTCGGGATCAGGATACCTTTTGTGGTGGAGGAAACATCCAACATGGCGCTTGCATCGGGTGCAGTACCGGTGTTATTGATGGCTACCGATTGGCTTTGCAATATTCCGCAAAACGTGATCATGCAGAAAAGCAAGAGAATACTTTTTTCCATAGCCTATTGATTTTAACAGCTCATTTAGGGAAAGAGAAATAATATGAGAAGCGTTGATATGTGGAAATCACCGCGCTTGGATGGAGGTATGCCTGTCGATACTGATCGGCTGCGCGAATATCAGTATGTAACTTGCTTAGCATTATTCATGAATAAATGAATCATTCCATCGATGAATTCTACTGTATCGTTAATTTATACACGTAGCTCTCTCCATCTGCGAAGACCTGAATGAAGTAGATGCCTGTCTGTACATGTTTAATATCCATGAGGTACTCAAAGACACCTTCTTCAAGCTCACGCTGCAGAACAAGCCATCCAAATAGATTGTAAACCTTCACGCTGCCCGCCTCAAACGTTCGCAATATTTTAATCTTTACCTCCTCCGATGCCGGATTTGGAAATGCTTCCGGTATGGCAGCGTTAGCAGACCAATTCATTGTACCTGATTCATCAGGTCCCATCATGGGGATAGTGCAGGAAGCACAAGGCCCAACCCAATCGCCGTGATTGTAATGGATATCGAGAGCATTTACGTTGACGCAGAGTGTGATCGGATAAGTAGAGAAACCACCAGGATTGGTGAAGCTGTGGCAGACATTGATTTTGTCACTACCGCAGTGCCAGGTTGAACTATAATCTCCATAGGCGAGCAACTGGCTGCAATCGACAATGCCGTCATTATTATTGTCCTCTGAGTCATCTCCGCCTGGGCAAACGTCGCAATCATCGGCTACACCGTCGCAGTCGCTGTCGGCGCTGGCCGTGAGCGGATTGGTATCTTCATCGTCGAGGCAACCGTCGTTGTCGTCGTCGGGGTCGCAATCATCGACAATATTGTCACCATCTGTATCGGAACTAGCTACAAGCGGATGATCATCATTTCCGTCAAGGCAGCCGTCGTTATCGTCATCGGGGTCAACGCAATCTGCCATCCCATCGTTATCGGTGTTTGGAAAGAATTCATCCACAAAACCACCGCAATCATCGTCAAGGCCATTGCATACTTCAGGAGCTCCCGGATGAATATCGGGGTTAGATTCGTCACAGTCGGTACCGCCACAGGCGATATCGGGATAGGTATCTAGATCAGCATCCGGACAAGAGTTATCATACACCCGTACATGACCTGAAAGATTACCATTACCGTCATTTTCGTTAGCTCCTATCGCCAGTCGTTTGCCATCTGCAGAAAATGATACAGCTTGTCCAGAATGATCGTTAGCTGATTCACCGTCAATGTCGTTGCCTATTTGTGTCCATATACTCCCGCTTTCCGAATATACCCGTACATGGCCGGCATTGTTACCGCTTCCGTCATTGAGGATTGCGCCAATCGCAAGTCGTTTTCCATCAGCGGAAAGGGAAACGGAAAAGCCGCAACGGTCATCCGCCGCTTCGCCGTCAATGTCGCTACCGAGCTGCGTCCAAACACCTCCGGTTTCTGCATATACCCGCACATGCCCAGAGAGAGTTCCATTCGCGCTATTTCCGTAACCTCCAATTGCCAATCGCTTGCCGTCAGCCGAAAGCGAAACTGAAAAACCGGAGACGTCTCCTGCCGCTTCGCCATCAATGTCGCTACCTAACTGCGTCCATACACCCCCACTTTCTCCGTACACCCTCACATGACCGGAACCATTACCGTTACCATCATTGCCAAAGGCTCCAATCGCTAAACGCGTACCGTTCGCAGACAGGAAAACAGAACGACCGGATTCGTCAAGGGACGCTTCTCCATTTATATCGCTGCCCACCTGCGTCCATGTGTTTGCACTTTCTTCATAAACTCTTACATGACCTGCATTGTAGAAGGCTCCCTGGAAGCCATCATTAAAGGGAGCCCCAATCGCCACGCGCTTGCCGTCGGAAGATAAGGAGACAGACCAACCGGATTGGTCGTAAAAGGCTTCACCATCAATGTCGATACCAACCTGCGTCCAAAAACCACCATTTTCTGCATACACCCTCACATGACCTAGATAACTATAAGAGAAATATCCATCATTGCCCTGAGCCCCTATGGCAAGGCGCTTGCCATCGCCAGATAAGGAAACGGAAAATCCTGAAAGGTCCCACTCCGCTTCGCCATCTATGTCATTACCTAACTGCGTCCAGACTCCACCGCTTTCGTTATAAACTCGAACATGACCTGCCTGGAAGAAGCTACCATCATTTGTATAAGCTCCTATAGCCAGACGTTTACCGTCGGTGGAAAGGGAAACGGTATAACCGGATTCATCAACCGCCGCTTCACCATCAATGTCGTTGCCTAGCTGCGTCCATTGGGCAAATAAGTTGCTGATTCCAAAGAGGTACAGTACTATGGGAAGATGCGTAATCCTTTTCATGATTTTAACTTTAAGGGTAAACTGATTCAGCGTAACGGAGTTGGGTTTCCTCTATCTGTGAGGCGCAATGTTGACACACATGCCATACTGCCTGATGAATAAGAATATCATCATAAAAAGCATCACCACTCAAGCCCGGGTCAATGACATGAACATATTTATTCAGCTGTTAAATTTGTACGCAGACCATGCACCTTTAACAGTTGGCGCATTCCGATGAACGCATTCTAAGTTACTGGGCTGAACAGGGCCAGGGCAATCCCCCCAAAGAGTGAATTTTGCAACTTTCCGCCCTGGTCAGTATATTTAAGCCACTAATCTTTACCCTATGCCCGCAAGTCCGAGAGCGCGGCAGATCCTGAATCACTTCCGTCTCTGGAAGGAGATTCCAATTACGAGTCGTAGCGATCAGTTTATTGCCCTGTTAAGAAGCCCGTTCTTTGAACAGTTTGTGTTCCATGAAGACAGCCTTTACTTTGTGATCGATCATGCCACGGGCACATATGACTTCGTCAGCAGCAACTGGGATAATCTGACCGGCTGGCCGTCTCAACGGATGATTGATGAGGGAGTGTCGTTTAGCTTTGGCCTCGTCCATCCTGCTGACACCAGCGCCATTGTTGAAGCATTGGACTCATATCGTGATTACATCAGGCATCTCATAGCCCGAGGTGGTGCTCACAACGTAATGCTCAGCTACACCTATCGGCTGCGTGCGGCAGACGGCCGCTACCTCTTGTGCAGGCAGGAAACAATCCCGATTGAGTTCGGTCCTGAAGGTGATTTCACACACGGTTTTGGCATTGTCAGGATTCTTGGGGAAGCGGGTTCGCTCACCAACAATATTGACCTAACCATTCAGCTTGTTTCCCAGACCACATCACTTGCTGTCATTCGCCAGACGATGAGCCAACCAGAAGTGCATTTGACAGATCGTGAACTTGAGGTGTTGAGCTACCTCTCCTCAGGATTGAAGAGCAAAGAGATCGCGAGGAGAACATTCATAAGCGAGCAAACGGTTAAGTCCCATCGCAAGCATCTGCTTGAAAAGACCGAAACTCACAATGCCGCAGAACTCACTGCATACGCTGTCAGATTAGGTTTGGTGTGAATGTGCGTTAACAAACTCGTATTGTAATACAAGTTGTTGGATAAGAGTTCAATGTTTAAAGAAACTTTAAACATTAAATAAACATTACTTTGAACCCCTCAAACCAGGCTCAGGCCAAGCATCAAACAATGAGCTTCTTTTATCATTCATCTGGATACAACCTGAATCCTTTCGCAAACGCATTCACTTCTTGCTTTACATCCGAAATCACCTTCTCGTTTGTGTGTTGCGAGATAATCCGATCAATCCATTGCACAATCGTCCGACAATCATCTTCCTTCATTCCACGCGTCGTGATTGCTGCCGTGCCGATGCGCATGCCGGATGTCACGAATGGTGATTGATCATCGAAGGGTACCATGTTTTTATTGATGGTGATGTCAGCCCGGATGAGTGCGTCCTCGGCATCTTTTCCTGTGACACCTTTATTGCGCAGGTCGACGAGCATGAGATGATTGTCTGTACCGCCTGAAATAATATTGTAGCCCTTTTCCGTCAATGCAGAAGCCATGACCCATGCATTCGATTGCACCTGCCTGCAATACAATTTGTAATTCTCTGTGAGTGCTTCACCAAATCCAACAGCCTTAGCTGCGATGACATGCTCCAACGGCCCGCCCTGCATTCCAGGGAAAACTGCACTATTCAGAATTGCGGACATTTTTATAGGAATCCCTTTTTTCGTTGTTTTTCCCCAGGGATTATCCATATCAGCACCTGTCATGATAATACCACCTCGAGGTCCGCGTAAGGTCTTATGGGTAGTGGATGTCACAATATGGCAATACGGCAGTGGATCATTCAGAAGTTTTGTCGCAATCAAACCCGCCGGATGTGCGATGTCCGCCATGAGCAATGCACCTATACTCTCCGCAATCTCTCTGAACTCTTTGTAATCCCAATCCCTTGAATACGCCGATGCACCGCAGATGATCAACTTTGGCTTTTCCTTCTGCGCCACTTCGCGTACCATTTGCAAATCCACATGGCCGCTGCTTTTCTCTACCTGGTAGAATACAGGTCTGTATACTTTGCCGGAATAATTCACAGGTGAACCGTGTGTGAGATGTCCTCCATGGGAGAGGTCAAATCCCAGAATAGTATCTCCTGGATTGAGTACGCCGAGATACACCGCACTGTTTGCCTGAGCTCCCGAATGGGGTTGAACGTTGGCATAGGCTGCACCGAACAATTGGCACAATCTATCGATGGCAAGCTGCTCGACTTCATCAACGACCTCACAACCGCCGTAGTAGCGTTTCCCCGGGTATCCCTCCGCGTATTTATTTGTGAGGCATGAACCCATCGCCAGAAGGACAGCGCGACTTACAAAATTCTCGGAAGCAATCAGTTCGATGCCATGCCTCTGACGTGCTTCTTCTTGCTCAATAAGTCCAAATACCGGGTCTTTCATCCTCATGCGTGTTTTCTATTCATTATTCTAAAAGCGCGCAAAGTTAATTCAATGGGCGTAACGATTTCAACGGTGATGCGCGCGTCAAAGAACAGGAGAAGAAGTGCCATCTGGTTTTCTGAAAAACTACTCTGTCCGTTCGGCCAAGGTTATTTGTAAATGCCTGAGACAATACAGAATTTGATTTGTAATTATCGGTTATTTTATCGATGATATTTGGGATTTCAGTATTTTCATACACTATGGCAATATTGCCATGACGAAATGGATAGCTTGATGCAAAGGCTTTTTCGTGAACACGGTTTTTATACGAAGTTAACGTGTGAATGCTGTCTTTACCGGGTAACACAAAAAATAGCGGTTATGCAATCGTGGATGTGCGTGATCTTGCAGTAACTCGGGCAGGTCAACGACACTATCATCTTTCCGTTGAATCCGAATCTCACCTTGCTCTGGATCATATGTGGGTATCGATTCCATACCTGTAAGCACAAGTTCAGCAGCCTCGGCTGAATTCAGCGTTAGGGTTTTTGAAACCTGTACAATGGCTTCCTGCACTTCATGGAGTAGTATCGGATGATCGCTGAATACCGTCCGAAATAGTCTTCGATTGATAAGTCCTGAAGATAACAGGCGCAGGACAGTATGATCACTCTGTAGCAGACTTTTCAGAGTATAATCGATTTCGATATCGTCAATACTGGCAAAGGTATCCAGCATCTCTTCCTTGCTCTGCCAGGAACTGATCTCCTGGTGTGCAAGTAACTTGTGGATTGAAGGCGGAAGCTCGGTATTTCTCTGTGCGATGACTTCATTACGCAGGACTGATATCATCCTTCGTATCATTTGTTCTGCCGAAATCACGGCTTTGTGCAGATAGACCTGGAGATACATCAGGCGGCGTGCGACGAGAAATTTTTCAATAGAAAACAGTCCTTTCTCCTCAACGACGATTTCATCATCTACAACATTCAGCATCGCGATGATCCGATCATGGCCAATGACACCTTCCGCGACCCCGGTAAAAAAACTATCCCTTTTGAGATAGTCGAGACGATCCATATCCAGTTGACCACTCACGAGTTGATTCAGAAATCTGCGGGGATAACTGCCTTCAAAAATTTTGATGGCAGAAGAAAGTCGACCTTGAAATTCGTCATTGAGCATATGCATGAACCGGAGCGTGATGTCTTCGTGGGAAAGCGGTAATAACAAATGCTCCAATGCGTGCGAATAGGGTCCATGACCGATATCATGCAGGAGGATGGCAACCAGTACAGCTTCCTCTTCAATTTCTGTTATCAGATGCCCCTTCAGCCGTAATGTGTGGATCGCCTGCCCCATAAGATGCATCGCGCCTAAAGCATGCTGGAAACGCGTATGCAGCGCCCCGGGATAGACATAATGCGTGAGTCCGACTTGCTTGATGCGTCGCAATCTCTGGAAAAGGCGGTGTTCGATCAGGTCAAACACGAGTTCTGACGGAATAGTGATAAAGCCATAGACCGGATCGTTGAGAATTTTACGTTTGTTCATGAAATCAATAGGGTATCAGGCGATTAGTACCTTTACAAACTCCTCACGGCCAGCCTGGACCTCAAATGACAGGCAATGTAAAGTTTGGCTGGGAAAATATCCATTCATCTTTGGCCGTTGAGTGAGGTGCTTAAATTCTGAGATACAAAACCACTGCATGGATAAAATTAAAATACTCTGGGCTGACGATGAAATTGATCTTCTGAAGCCACAATTGTTTTTCCTCCAAAAGAAGGGCTACGATGTCATCACCGTGAGTAATGGCCATGATGCGATCGAGGAATATGATGCCAATCGCGATATCGATATCGTGTTCCTCGACGAATCAATGCCTGGCCTTACAGGACTTGAGACTTTGTCACGTCTCAAAGCTACAAATCCCGCGTTGCCGGTGGTCATGATCACAAAGAACGAAGCCGAGACCATCATGGAGGAGGCCATCGGTTCACAGATCGCTGACTACCTGATCAAACCGGTAAATCCAAACCAGATCCTCCTTTCTCTGAAGAAGATTATTGACAACAAGAGACTTGTCAGAGAAAAAACTTCCTCGGACTATCAACAGGATTTCAGGAACATCCTCATGGACATCAATAGTGGCCTCGATATTGATGGCTGGGTACGGATCTATAAAAGTATTGTGAATTGGGAGTTGAAAATTGACTCGTCCCAAAGTGAAGGCATGCGGGAAATTCTTGCAATGCAGAAACAGGAAGCCAACAAGGAGTTCTCGAAATACGTCACGAAAAACTATCTGAAATGGATGAGCAAGCTGGATGATAAGCAGCCCCTCATGTCACCTCACTTAATGACTGAAAAAGTCTTCCCGGTACTGAGCGATGAATTACCCACAGTGATGCTTCTTCTTGATAATCTCCGCTATGATCAATGGAAGGTGATAGAACCGGTATTAAGCACATTGTTTAAAGTAGAAGAGGAGTCGACTTTTTTCAGCATCCTTCCAACGGCAACGCAATACAGTCGGAATGCGATTTTCTCAGGTATGATGCCGGGAGAAATAGCGAAGCACTATCCTGACAAATGGGTGCAGGATCACGAAGAAGGGGGCAAAAATCAGTTCGAGGAAGAATTCCTGCGCAAGCTGATTGAAAAGCGATTGAGAAAACAAATCCGCTGGGAATATCTTAAAGTCACGAATGTGCAGGCAGCACATAAAATGGAAGATAGCGCTTTGAATTTTCTCCACAACCAGCTCACGGTGATTGTCTACAATTTTATCGACATGCTCTCACATGCACGTACCGAAATGGAAGTGCTGAAGGAACTGGCAGGAAATGAAACAGCGTATCGTTCTCTGACCTTATCCTGGTTTCTGCATTCTCCACTTTGGGGGACACTCCGGAAACTGGCAGAACGACCCATGCAACTTATCATTACCACAGATCACGGTACTATCCGTGTAGGAAAACCTTCACGTGTCGTGGGCGATAAAGCGACGACGACAAACCTGCGTTACAAAGCGGGCAGAAATTTGCAGTATGAGGAGAAAGATGTGCTGGCGATTACCAGGCCGGAAGATGCGCATCTTCCCAAAGTAAATATCAGCTCAACGTATATTTTTGCGCTGGACGATACTTATTTTCTCTACCCCAACAATTATAACTACTATAACACGTACTACAGAGATACATTTCAACATGGAGGTGTATCCCTTGAAGAAATGATCTGCCCGTTTATCAGGCTTGTGAGACGCTAGAACAAAATTCATGTTTGCATCTCTGGTTTTATATAATCCCAGTAAGGCAAAATCAGGAAGTTTATTTCACGCCTGCACGCAGGAGGTCAACAGCGGTATCGCTCAGGAGAGATAGCTTTCAGCAGACTGGATGATACGGTGATTTCGCCTCCTTTGGTGGGACTTGCCTTAGATCTGCGATCGTATATTACCTGACGTAGACCTCGAGTAATTCTGCATGTTGGTTCAGGTATTCTTCCCAGACCTGCCTTCGGCGGATGAAATAGAGATGATGGCCAAATGATGTCTTCTCTCTGAAATGCAGGATCACAATCTTAAACAAGAGGAGTTCGACAGTTCTGACTTTACTGATACTTTCGAATGTATAGCGAAATGTCTTGAAATAGTTGGTGATATAGAGATGTTCCTCAGTACCTTCTACACGCTTCAACGGAATAAGTGTAAAATAAAGAAATACAACTCCTCCTATATAAAATAATAATACCCCGGTGACGACTGGAATGGTGGGCCTGATGGAAAACAGCAAAACCCCCGTCACTACTCCAAAAAACACAATCCATACTGTTGGCAGAAAGATCTTATAGAACAGGGTCCAATCCGAAGAGATTCTAACCATTCTGTTCTTCGAGTTTTTGTTTCTTTTCAATGCGTTTTGCGATCACAATGCCAACTTCATAGAGACCATAGAGCGGGAAGCTCACCAGCAATTGTGAAATCACATCCGGCGGTGTAATAATTGCAGCAACGATTAAAATTACAACGAGAGCATGGCGTCTGTAACTACGGAGAAACTCAGAGCTCACCAGTCCGATTTTGGCCAGGAAATAAATCACAATCGGAAGTTCAAAGACAAATCCGGTAGGAATCGTAAACATCGTCATGGAGTTGACAAGGGTGCTGAGTGTCGTCGTATTCGCGACTTTATCACTGACAGAATAGGCGGACAGGAAGGTAATGGCAAAGGGCGAGATGATAAAATACCCGAAAAGGACTCCGGTCAGGAACAGAAGACTGCAAATAGTCACCAACCCGCGTGCCGCTTTCCGTTCTTTATCGAATAAACCCGGCTTGATAAATTTCCAGAATTCCCAGATCACATACGGAAAGGCTACAATCAGTCCCAACCATACCGAAACCCGGATATGCACCATAAACTGTTCCGAGATGTCCCTGGTGATAATTTCGAGACCCTGAGGATAAAAGCACAAACTCTCCCCGAGTTGGCAGAACCACTTATAGGTGGGAAAATTACGATCAACAGGACCCAATATAATCGTATCGAAGACGAAGTTCTTCGCCGCAAAGACGCCGATCGCAACAATCACGATAGCTGACAGCGCGCGGATAATGTGCCAACGCAACGCTTCGAGATGCTCGAGAAAGGACATTTCGTCCGGATGCTTACCGGAGGGTTGTCCGTTTGACGCTGATGCTGCCTTCTGGGCAACGGTCGAAGCAGCGATCTTGAGAAGTGTTTTGAACATAATGCAGGGCGAATTTACACGTTAAAGGTGGGAAGCTATAGGCATCTGGCATCATGCTTCTAGCCAAAAACTAGTCGCCAGTAGCCAGGAGCTAGTCGCCAGTAGCCAAAAGCCAATTGCATTATTAACATACCTTTGCCAAATTCATAAAAGATAAAAGAAGACCTGATATGTTTGATATGTTCATGGATATGGAACAAAAGCAACTGGAACTCCAGAAAAAACTCGCAGCGATAGTGATCGAACACAAATCGGACGATGGCACATTGGGTATAAAGATTGACGCAAACAAATTGATAAAGGATCTCTCCATCGATGCTTCCCTGGTGAAAGATGGGGGCGGTGAAATGCTTGAGGACCTTCTTGTCGTCACCCTCAATGAAGCCATCCGGAAGGCGGAGGCCAGGGCGGTGGAAGAAATGCAGAAGCAGATGAGTGATTTTCTACCCGATTTCAACGGACTCGGAAGTCCATTTACAGCCTGAGAGATGATCTGGAGACATTTACGCCGCCTTGCAGTTGCATTGGGATTGTGGTTTGTATGCCATGGCGTATGGGCCCAGGCTACTCTTGGCCTGGTTGCTTATTATTCATTCGATCTCTGTGATGCCTCAGACGATACAGGCAATGGAGCTGATGGCGTGATCAGTGGTGCACCGGATTGTGAATGCGGACCATCGGGCAATGCATTACGTCTGAATGGCGTCAATGATGACTTGCGCTTTCTCGGAAGTTTCGACCTTCTCTTTGCCGGCGATTTCACAATCAGCTTTTATTTCCTTCCGGAAAACTCCCCTGGGATCATCGACATCCTGTCGAAGAAGGAAAACTGCACGATCGACAATTCAATTGCAATTCGCTATGAAAGTGGTTCACAGACACTACGGGCGGAGATTGCAGAGAGTATCAATTTTCGCTCTGAGAGCAGGGCAGTCCTGGATGGTCCTGAATGCTGGAAGCATATCACATGGGTGCGTAATGGTGCCAACCTCTTTCTTTATGTCAATGGTGTGTTGGTGCATACCGTAAACACACCTGGTTTTCTTGATGTCAGCAATAACGGTATCATGAGTATCGCCAATAGTCCCTGCCTTGCAAATGGTGAACAACGGTTTGCCGGCAGAATAGATGAACTCAGGATGTACAACCGCGCCTTGAGCACCGCCGAAGTAGGAGGACTCTACCTGCAAATTGATCACATCGCCACGCGTGACACGTTTGTCTTTCTTGGTGATGGTGCGCAAATCAGCGTTCCGAACAGTTGCGCGCTTGGTTTTACCTGGAGCCCCACTAACAACGTCGTGACACCAGGTATCTCAGAGCCGTTCATCAGCCCGACGCAAACAACCACGTATCAATTGCGCATGGACTATCCATCTTGTTTTGCGACGGATACGGTTCGTATTACCGTGATCGACTCGTCGCAGGTGGATTGCAATGATGTCTTTGTGCCGAATGCATTTACGCCGAATGGGGATCATCTCAATGATGAATTCGGTGTAAGCAATCGCTTCTTCCTCGGAGAATTTATTGCACTTGAGATCTATGACCGTTGGGGTTCCCAACTCTTCAGGAGCGTGGATCCTTTTGTGAAATGGGATGGCACTGCAAACGGAGAGGATTCCATACCTGATATGTACTTATACAAACTGTACTATCGGTGCAATGGTGAAGAGCAGGCCAGAGCCGGTGGGTTTAATCTGATCAAGTGACTCTCGTTCATTGCAAAAAATTGTGATGGAGCAATTCTGAGAAGATTAACTTCGGGCTTAGCTCAAATGAGTCTTTTTTCCGACCACATTCCACACTTCCATATCACCTTTGCCCTTTACCGTCACCGTTCCACGTGATTCACAGATAAAGTCATCCTTGATCAATTCATATGTCGCGCGTGTGATCTGGATCACTCCTCCCTGACCCTGGGACTCCATGCGACTTGCAATATTCACAGCATTGCCCCATAAGTCATAGATGAATTTCTTTCTGCCAATCACTCCCGCGACGACCGGTCCTGAGTTGAGTCCGATCCTGAATGTGATTTTTTGCCCATTAAACTCTTGTTTCTCAACGTATTCTCGCATATCTAGTGCCATAGCGACGAGAGCCTGTGCATGATCTCTCCGGGGGCGCGGAACACCTGACGCCATCATATAGCAATCACCAATCGTTTTGATCTTCTCAAGCCCATACTTCTCGGCAAGCAAATCAAAATGTGAAAACACTTCATCCAGGAGCTCTACGAGTTCTGTTGGTGTCATGGTCTCTGACATCGGCGTAAAATTCACAACATCAGCAAATAAAATGGTTGCTCCTGAAAAATGATCCGCGATAGTGCGCTGCTCTTTTTTTAAACTGGCCACAATCTCTTTAGGAAGGATGTTCAGCAATAAGGACTCGGATTTTTCCTGAAAGAGCATCTTTTGGTTTACGAAATAGAATACCATAATGAAAATCAGCGATCCAACGCCCATGAAATTGATGACAAAGAAGATGACGATCATCGCCGCCGACAGGTTCGTTGTGTGACGCAGGTAAGGTTCCAAAAAGCCGCTGAGAATAACCAGTCCCAAAAAACCGAAAAACCATCGTGGAGCGTGAGAAGGCTTATCAAAAAGCAGGGCCCCCAGTGGACTGATCAGCGACCAAAGAACGACGCCGCTGCCATTGATAAAACCACCCAATGTCAGCATCAGAAAAAAAGGTAACAAGAGGATCAGCAATAGCTGGCTGAAACAAAAGAATTGATACCTCCGCGTGATTCCGAAATGAATCACGCTCAGCATGGATACAAACGCGTAAGCGAGCGGAATCAACCCCGACAAGGGTTCTCCAGTCGCGATGTAGAGTGAGCCCCAGGCGCATCCTGCCACCATAAACGGGAAGGAACAAAGCAACAGCAGTGATTTTCTAAGTCGGATGTCATCATCGTCTGTTGGGTCGGATCCAATACTTGCGACCTTGACAGTGATTTTCTTTAGCGGTAGCCACATTGGATTGCCCGTGGAAATTTCGCGTGGATCAAAAAAATAAGATTATTCCAAGGCAGTATTTACTTGCCAGATTCAAATGAATGCATCTATTCAAAAGGGATCACCGCAGCAACGTCACGTCACCGCGGTATCTCAGCACTTCACCATTGGCAAACTCAACCTCGATGAAGTACACATATACTCCTGGTACCATCTCTTTGTCCCGGAACGAACCATCCCAGACGACAATGCCTCCGGGAAGCGGTGGAAGATCTTTCTCCTCAACAATCATTTCTCCCCAGCGATCAAATATCCGCATGCTCGGTATCCGCACAATGCCCTGACCGGTAAAGAGCATCAAGACATCATTGCGACCATCGAAATTTGGTGAAAACACATTTGGGATAAAGACTTCCCGCTGATTATCGACATCTACCAACACATCCAGGGTAGCACTACACCCGTTTTCATCCCATACCGTCACCGTATACACTGTCGGGACGACATTCATCGCGATGGGTTCAGGACAATCATAACAACTCAGTGGCCCATTCGAAACCCAGGAGACGGAATCAATCTGTACTTGCATGCCCTGTATCAATACCTGCAGCATGATACTGTCTCCCAATTCAATGATCGGCTCTTCCGGAAGAATTATAATCTCCAGAGGTGGAGGATTGTCAATAAAGATTTGGACGGTATCTCTGCATCCTGTACTATCCTGGGTGATGATGTTGTAGATACCGGCTGGTAATTCAACAATGGAATCCAACTCATGAACCTGGCCTCCGTTGATATTCCAGGTATAACCACCATTGCCTCCTGTGGCAGACTCTACTGTCACTGGAGTCAGTCCACCAAAACAGGCAGGATCATCTATCATCGGCAGGAAGCTCATCACCGGTGATGGTCCTGTCATCGTGATACTTATTATATCTCTACATCCCGATGCATCAGTCACAGTGATTTGATATGTTCCGGCTGTGACACCAGTAGCAATAAAACTTGTAGAAACCGGTGGATCCCAAACATAGCCATAACCTCCATTGCCTCCTGTAACCTGCAAGGTAATGATGCCGCTATTTACACTGTTGCATGATACAGGAGAAAGACCGCTACTGTCAATTTCTAAGACCAATGAATCAGGCTGAAAGATTTCAAGTGCACGCGCAACTGTACATCCATTGAGATCTGTGACCGTGACGGTGTAAATACCTGCTGATAATTGGTTTTGTATCGAACCTGGAGGTAACGCGTCCCAGTCGAATGTATAGGGTCCCGTACCACCTGTTGCTTCAATGGAAAGCATTCCATCTGATACACCAAAACAGGATACGTCAGATAACGTAAGAGTACTAATGCTGAGAGGTGCAGGCGCACTGATCAATATTGAATCCTCGTAAAAACATAAGTTATCCTGTGTGATGAGGACACTCTGATATCCCGGACAAAGATCCAATGCAGTACTTTGTATAGCGGTTTCGATAAGGCCGGCATTCCAGAAAAAGGTAAAGGGTGTTGCAGGCAAGCCACCCGCGGGTATCAGGGTGACCGATCCATCACAGGTATCTGAGCAACTTGCATCTGCGATTGCACTAAAAACAAATGTAGGTGCTACCGGATCAGAAAGCACGATCGTCGTATCCACGAAAATGTCACACGTATCAGCATCAATGATGGTCACACTATAGGTTCCTGCTGTGAGTCCAGGTAATAAATTGAAGGTTGTTGTATCACCTGTCGACCAAATGTAGGTGTAGGGTTCCAGGCCCTGCGAAGCAAACACGGTGAATTGTCCATCCGCATCTCCGATGCACGTCGGATTCTCAACTCGTACGCTATCTAATCTCAACACTGCCATATCCGGTACATTAAAGCTCGCGAGGTCGAAACAGAAAAGCGAATCACGAATCAGGACTGTGACATTGCCAGGACCTACGCCTGTGATGATCGCTGTACTATCACCTGTTGACCAGTCAATTACTTCAACCGGAGCCGTACCAGATGTAAAGACAACCTCTAAGGTAACGTTGCCTCCCGTACATCCGATATTCGACGCAAGAATTGTTTCTATCATAGGGCCAGTTGCCTGAGGGACACTTACGGTGAGCTGGCCTGTGCAGCCATTTGCATCCGTTACGGTGAGAAAATGACTGCCGGCAGTGACTCCAGTAATCATAGAGCCCATGAATGCACCACCGTCCCATGTATATGTATAACCTGGATTACCTCCACTTGCCATCACCGAGATTTCACCGGTACCCTGCCCGCTAATACAACCACTTGGTTTCACCGAAAGCACATTGATCACCATCGGTACTGCAGCGGGTATCACAATAGGAAGCGTGTCAGATCTGCATATACCTTCTTTCACCACGACGAAATAATTACCGGAAGCCAGGTTCGTGTATTGTACAAGGATTACATTATTCACCGCGGGACCGAGCGCAACTTTATTGAAGTTGAAAAGCTGAATATTGTAGGGTCCCACAACTGCTCCATCAGTCAACCCCGTGACTCTCACTCTGCCATCATTCACACCGGCACAGGTCGGAGCTTCTTCGAGTAAATTCGCGGAAATGACCACATCGGCACCAACTGTAAACGTATCACGTACACAACATCCATTGATCGAATCGCATACTTCGATCCAGTAATCACCCGGACCAAGTACGGGTGCCGTATTCACAGGAGAAGTGGTCATAAAACTTCCTCCACTCCATCCCGGCATGACTTCATACACACCGCCTACATAAGGTCTGCCACCAGAGAAGGACACGCTTACGGTACCATCAGTAGCGCCAAGGCACGTCGCATTGGTAGGTATTGCATCAATGATGATCGGACTTGCCGAAAGGTTGACCATGCCCTGACGCAAGCAACCTCGCTCATCAATCAATGTAATAATGTAGTCTCCTACAGGGAGGCTATTGAGCAAGATGACATCACCAGAGCTGTTCAGGAATCCTGATCCGGCATAAACAGGATTGGTCGTGTTTTGCCAGATGACACTGATCGGATGTGTACCTCCAAATGCACCGACTTCGATGCGACCGTTTGAAAAGTCAAAACAAGTGACTTGCCGGATGACGGTGATCACTGGCATCAACTCTTCGGTTGTGATTGTGATCATATACATCTGACTTACACTATTAGCGTCTGTGATAGTGATCGTATAGTTGCCAGGAGGCACGGATTGTATAGCCGATGATCCCACCAATGGTAATATTCCGTTACCGCTCACGGGTCCTGACCAGGTATAATCATACGGGGCAGCACCGCCTGCAGCTGTGATCATAAAACTGCCATTTGCAATACCATCTGGAGATCCACAGGCACTGAGGATGGCTGCCACAGTTACAGGATTGATGACTTCAACAAAACAAGGAATTGTCGTAAATGGAATTGCTTCTGCATCCGGGTTTGCAAACTCCGTTGTATTGAAAGGGTTCAGCACAAAGGCTGGGGCATTGACAATCGATGTGCTTGAAGGGACACCAATAGCTTCAAAACAAACTTCAAACAATGTTGTACCATCCGGAAGATTTTGGCCATTACCCAATAGGTCGCTCCAGATATAGCGCAGATCGTTTGGTCCGGCTACATTCCATGCGCCTCCGCTGAAAACTTCGTTTTGCAGACTCGCAAAATCAAGAACCAGGGGATCCCACGTGATCAATAAACTGAATGTGGTGACATTGGTAAAATTCTCGATGTTCACAGGGATACAGATCTGGTCTCCAAGCATGACCTGGCCACAATCAAAACTCACGATGATCGTATCCTGCGCCTTGCTCAATGTGAGGAGGGAAAAAAAGGTAAACACAGTTGTGAAAAACCGCAGTTGTCTTGGTGTCATCATTTCCACGAATCAGGGGGTAAAAGTATGTGAAAATTTCTAATATGAATCTACTGAATCACACCCAGTTGCGCATACGAGTTTTTGGGTGTTGGGGTGAGATAAACGCTATAAAAACGTCGGTGTAAGGTACTTATTGCCAAAGGATAGCCTCAGGCTGGTCAAATAAACACTTTCCCGCGGATCACTACCTGATCGATCTGGGTGCTCCCGAAGGCATAGGGTAAATAGGCCAGTGACGGCATAGGCTTCGTGACTATCACGTTGGCGAACATGCCGGGAGCCAATACCCCCACCAAGTCCTGCAGCTCCATGGCATATGCACCGTTGACTGTTGCTGCATTGATCGCTTCTTCAGGGAGCATTCTCATCTTAAGGCACGCAAGGGAAATAACGAAAGGCATACTACCCGATGGGGCAGTGCCGGGATTGTAGTCTGTTGCAAGGGCGACCGCTGCACCGGAATCAATGAGCGCTCTTGCAGGCGCATATTCCAGATTCATAAAGAAGGCACAGGAGGGCAGGAGAGTGGCAATGGTAGAAGATATGCTCAACGCGTCGATTTCAGCAGATCCTGCACATTCGAGGTGATCAACAGAAAGTGCACCGTACTTCAATCCTAGTTGCACACCGCCAATATTCGCAAGTTCACTGACATGGATCTTTGGTTTTAAGCCATAGTTCACACCTGTCCCGATAATGCGTTCACTTTCATCGACATCAAAGAATCCCCGGTCACAAAAGACATCAATATAGTCTGCCAATCCTTCATCTGCCACCTTTGGAATCATCTTCTCTATGATGAGTCTTACATAGGCTTCCCTGTTTGATTTGAATTCACGTGGGATGGCATGAGCGCCAAGGAAAGTAGCTTTTATGGGAATCGGGAATGCTTCTTTCAGTTTGCGGATAACACGGAGCATCTTCAATTCACTTTCAGTCGTCAGTCCGTAACCACTTTTGATTTCCAAAGCCCCTGTACCAAGTGAAATGACTTCATGTAAGCGGACAGAAGCTTGTTCGAATAAAACTGATTCCGGCAATTCGCGCAGCCGGTCTGCCGAATTCAGAATGCCACCTCCCTTTGCGGCGATCTCTTCATAGCTCATGCCTTTGATCCGGTACACAAATTCTTCCTCACGGCTTTTGGCAAAGATGACATGGGAATGACTATCACACCAGCAAGGGAGAATGTGCTTTCCATGTGCATCGATGATTTGATCAGCGCGCGACGGGGCTTCTTCAATTGGCCCAATTTTTTGAATGATCCCGTGCTCTGTGAGGAGAAAGCCGTTTTCAAGGCAGGGAAGATGTGCCAGATTAATCCCATGCAAGGGTTCAGTTGGGTTTGACGTGACCCCATGAAATTTTCCACCCCGAATCAAAAGAGAAGGCATAGGTTCATTTGCGATATACAGCTCCTTTAAGGCCAAGGGTTGTCACACGCGCCAGAAGGGACTGAGCTTCAGCCAAGGTCAGGTATTTACCCACAAGCACCCGATAATAGAATTTGCCGTCGTGTGTCTCCGTTTCTGTGCGAACCTCACTCAGGCCATTGCTTTGAGCTTTGTGCATCAACTTCTGTGCATTTGGCGCAAGGGAGAAGTATCCCAGTTGTATTGCGTATGTCCGGATGGTGCGTGTTTGACCAGGTCTACTGGCTCCCGTAGGAGTAGATCGCGAAGTCGGATTGCTTGTTTCCGGTGGAGTGCCCTGAATTTCTGCTGTTTTTACAAGGCGCTGATCAGAAGACGTTCGTGAAGAACCGACTATGATCTTTTTAGTAACTGCCACATCGGAATTGTCGAGGTTCTGCCCACTGGATTTCTCCGCTTCGGTTTTGCCTGCGATAGAGTGCTGATTTTCAATAATCGCAGCGTCCGAAGTCTGACTCTGGATGCGGATATTATTTTCATCCCCTCTGACTTGAACAACCGACGGGACAAGAGATGATTCTTCAGAAGGTTTGGATATCATCTGAGTATTGGTATCTGTTGCCGTAGGTTCATTTTTCAATGGTGTTGAAACCAATGTGGTATTCAAAGGGATGTCAGTGGGAATCAATAACGTTCCAGAAGTGATATCCTGTTCCGGAATATTAGCAATTAAAAGTTGCACATCGTGTACCGACAAGGTCTCATCTGATTTATACAGAATAACACCCTTATAGTCTGCAACAACGACCGCAGGGATTGTCCGGATACCATAGATATCAGCGCACGCCTTACCGACTTTCTCATCAATGCTGACACGCACTGTGACAAAGTACTGTTCCATCTTGCGCAATAATTCCGGCTGTTCGAATAACGCATCAAACTCTGCACAAGCAGAACAGCGGTCAGCGGTGAAATAAATCAACATAGGAAGTGTTTCCCGATACATGCGCTGATTCGAAAGAGCAAGGTTGACATCGTCGGCATTGGTTGTCTGTATCAACGCATTTGCCAGAATAAAGGGAAGGAGGAACATAAAACTGCTTTTGAAACCTTATCAAATGCACAAGAAACATGATACACAACTATAATGCCAAAGGTACCAGAATCAAAAGCGCGCTTACCTGATCGACCCTCATTGATGCGGAAGGTTCCGGTACATCTGACAGGGCAAACCACTGCCCCGGATCTATTATCTTAGAGTAAAGTATCTCAGGAGTTCGAAAGATAGGGAATAAAGACTATATATTATCCAATCACTATCTTTAGCCGGTTAATTATCAGACTTTTGCCCTGAAAATCGAGTGATATGCAGGTAAATTGCAAGTTTGGAGCCCTTATCCCTTTCCTCGCGCTTACGTCGTTCCTGTTTGCGCAGACACCCCCGCCTGGCGTAAGTTTTAAGCGACTTTTTATGGACTACCAGACCCTGAATGGGGGTGACTTCGGTGCATTTCGGGACTATACCGATGGACTTGAATTTGCGTATCTCCAACCCATCACCGAACGCCTGATAATTGACGTGCCAATAAAAATCGGGATGTTCAGTAATCGTGAAGTAAGGAATACTTCAATCATTGGAGCAGATGTGCATATTAACTATTATCTGCGGCAAAGAGAGAAAATGCTTTCACCCTATCTTCTCATTGGCGTGGGCGGCGTGCTTGAGAACAAAGATTCAATCCATGTACAGGTGCCTGTTGGATTCGGCCTGGACCTGCGGATTTATCCGGGCGCTTATTTCAATTGGCAATCTGAAGTGCGGTTTGCATCAACGGAAGACAGGAATAATTTTCATCATAGTATTGGATTCAAATACTTTTTTAGCAGGAAGGAAGAAGTAATGATACCCGAACCTATACCCGACTCAGATGGAGATGGTGTCACAAACGATATCGATTTATGTCCAACGATTCCTGGAATGGCTGTGTTCAGGGGCTGCCCTGATACGGACAATGACGGGATTCAGGACTCGGAAGATGAGTGTCCCGAGTTTCCGGGTTTGGTTGAATTTAACGGATGCCCGGATACAGATGGAGATAGAATTGCAGATACAGAAGATGAATGCCCTTTAACAGCAGGGGTAAGAGAATATAACGGTTGTCCTCCCCCTGCAGATCGCGATAAGGACGGGATTGCGGATGCAGATGATCGCTGTCCTGATCTTGCGGGGTCACTGAACGGATGCCCGGATAGCGATGGCGATGGGATCGCAGATTTGGATGACAAATGTCCAACAATCAAGGGAAAAGCGGAATATCAGGGGTGTCCTGACACCGATGGCGATGGCCTTGATGATCTCACAGACAGGTGCCCTACAATGGCCGGACCTGCGGATAATGGTGGCTGTCCACCTATTGAGACAAAGGATAAGGAGACGCTTGAATTTGCAATGCGGGCAGTGCAATTTGAGCATGGAAGCTCCCGTCTGAAACCTGAATCAAACAGAATCCTCAACCAGGTGGCGGATATCCTTGTGAAATACCCGGATTACCGGATTGAGATCAATGGACATACCGACAATACCGGAACCGATGATTTTAACAAAAAACTATCCCAGGATCGGGCAAAAGCTTGCTATGATTATCTCCTTGCACGAGGTATTTCGATCCGCAGAATGAGTTATGTCGGATTTGGCGAGTCTCGTCCTGTTGCGGATAATAATTCTCTGGTCGGAAGGCAACTCAATAGGAGAGTAGAGTTCAATCTTTTCCCTGGTAAGTAAAGACGGGTTATTTTGATCGTGACGGAATAAACCCTGTTCAGGAGACTGCACATTCCGAATATCAGATGCACGTGGTAAAAATTCCGAATCAGGCTGGCATCAGCGGATTGACCAGTTGGCTCATCTTGTAGACTCCGTGTTTCAATTTGCCTGTGATCTCACCAAACGCATCCAAAGTAAGTTGGATGTCTTCATCTGTATGCAATGCAGTCGGGATCAGTCGTAGAATGATCATTCCTCGTGGAACTACGGGATATACAACCACAGAACAGAAAATGTTATAGTTTTCACGCAGATCATGCACAAGACCTGCGGCCTCTTCAGGTTGGCCCTGGAGATACACCGGGGTCACACAGGAGGCAGTCTCACCGATTTCGAGACCGCGTTCTTTTAAACCCGATTGCAACATCCTCACGCTGTCCCATAATCGATGGAGGTACTCAGGATGTTTTTTAATGAGCTCAAGGCGTTTGCGTGCACCGATGACTAATGGCATTGGAAGGGTCTTCGCAAAAATCTGTGAACGCATATTATACTTTAGATACCGAATGATATCTGGTTCTCCGGCGATAAAAGCTCCGATGCTTGCCATTGACTTGGCAAATGTGGAAAGATACAGGTCGATGGCATCTTGTACTCCCTGGGCTTCACCGGTGCCTGCCCCGGTATCACCCAAGGTGCCAAAGCCATGCGCATCGTCTACCATGAACCGGAACGCGTAATTTTTCTTGAGTTCAGTAATTTCTTTTAGCTTACCCTGATCGCCTCTCATGCCAAAGACTCCTTCGGTGATCACAAGAATACCCCCTCCGTTTTCTTCTGCAACCCGGGTAGCACGCTGCAGGTTCTTTTCGAGACTTTCGATGTCATTGTGATCAAATGTAAACCGCTTACCCAGGTGTAAGCGTACACCGTCAACGATACATGCATGGCTTTCAGAATCATAGACGACTACATCACGTCGTGACAAAATGGCATCGATGGCGGACATAAATCCCTGGTATCCGAAATTGAGGAGGACAGCAGCATCTTTTTTTACGAAGTCGGCGAGCTCAGATTCCAGTGCTTCATGTTCATCACTATTCCCTGACATCATGCGGGCGCCCATGGGATATGCGAGGCCCCATTTGGCTGCTGCCTCAGCATCTGCTTTGCGCACTTCAGGATGGTGACCAAGTCCCAGGTAGTTATTGATACTCCAGCAAATGACTTCCTTGCCGCGAAACTTCATCCTTGGTTGAAGCGGGCCTTCAAGTTTTGGAAACATATAATAACCTTCTGCATCGTTCGCATACTGGCCCAGAGGACCCATATTCTTGCGAATGCGATCAAACATGTCCATAACCTTTCACGTATTTATTGTAGACTTTTTCAATTCTTTTTTGGATGACATAGCTTGGCGAATACTTACTGAGGCTACGTATAAATCCCTGTTTTTGCATCCATCCATCATTGTAGATTTTACTCATGTATTTACTGCCATGATCCGGAAGCAGAACCACCACGATGTGTTCAGGCCGCAGTGTGTTTTTAATTTGCAACAATGCTTGTATCGCCGCACCGCTGCTATAACCGGAGAAAATCCCTTCGCGCTTAGCAAGTTGTCTTGCTCTGAAGGCACTGTCCTGATCATTTACTCTTACAAAGCGATCAATTCTGGCAAAGTCCACATTACTCGGAATAATGTTCTTGCCAACTCCTTCAAGGACATATGGGTGTGATTGCGTCATGTCAACTTTACCTGTCTCATGATATTTCTTGAGAATGGATCCATCCGCGTCGACACCGATGATCTGAATGTCAGGGTTCTGCTCAAGGAGATAGCGAGCCGTACCCGACAATGTACCTCCTGTTCCACAAGTCGCAATATAATGCGTGATCAGTCCTCCTGTTTGTTTCCAAATCTCAGGGCCAGTGGATTTATAATGCGCATCCGAATTTGCCTGATTGAAGTACTGGTTGACATAGAATGAATTTGGGATACGCGTCGCGAGCGCCTTTGCCTGTTCGTAATAAGACATCGGGTCATCTGGCTTTACACTGCTCGGACACACAATGACACGTGCACCTATTGCCCGTAATTGGTAGATCTTTTCCTCTGCACTTTTATCAGGAATCGTGAGAATACACTTATAGCCCTTGACAATACATGCCATGGCAAGGCTAAATCCTGTATTCCCTGATGTAGACTCGATGATCGTTCCTCCGGACCTGATCTTGCCTTGACGTTCTGCCTGCTCGATGACTTCAAGGGCGATCCTGTCTTTTGCCGACAAGCCTGGATTCATCCACTCCACCTTAGCGAGTACGGTGCAGCCAATTTTACGTGACAAATCGCGCAATCGGACCATAGGAGTTTCACCTATGGTATCCAGAATGCTGTCAAGCCATTGTGGGGTCAACTTCTCGGTGGAATCTGTCATAGCTGTTGGGTGCAAAGATAGATAATCAACGTAGATACAAACTTCAAGGTAGGAGCGTTACCGAGCTAAAGAAAAAAAGCCTGGATTCGGGAGAATCCAGGCTTTCCTTGTGTACAGCGGACACTTAAAAAATTATGAGCCCTTCTGCACTTTTACTTGTTTGGTCATTTCGCTTGTCGTGCCAGCATCAGCTGAAGTGGCTTTTGATTTTCCAGCACAGCAACTTGTAGCCTTCATTCCCTTACAGCATGATTTACTTTCTGAAGGAGATACATTTATAAACTTTCCCAATTCGCCGTTATATTCTACGGATGTAAAGATTACAGCACCCGTTTCAGGATTTGTCTCTTTACGAACATAATTGACATTACCAGATTTTTCACAGGTGCGAGACTCGATCGACTCATCCAGTGAAGCAAGTTTCGCTGCAGCATCTGCGTATCCAGCACAATGAGCCTTATCTGCTGTAGCAACGGAGGCAGATTTCTTCGAGCAAGCACTTGCTGATTTTGAACATGTCTGAGCCTGGAGTGAGGTAAGTCCTAAGCCAACGAAAAGTGTGAAAAACAATGTGATCCTTTTCATAAGAAATAATTTTATTTGTTCGTGATATCTAATGAATCCCAAAACTAACAGAGATATTTCAAATTTCCGGGTTTCAGAGGAATGTTTATAGGTTTATTAACATAATCTTAACCCGGAACACCAGTCTTTACTGGACTTGAATGGTCAGATCACTCTTTAACTTCCCATCGGACCTCTCCGGACGGAGACCCTGAATCACATTTTTCGCGTTCTCAACCACATCAACTCCTTCCTGATTTTACAATGACCAGAACGGATTGATACCTAATTAATGTCGACTTGTTTTTCCAGTTTTTCAACGGCTTGAGTCATGCTGTCCTTGTTTACCTGATCGGGTGCTTCAGCCAAAGCAAGCTTTGCATACTTCAAAGCTTCTTCATACCGACCTACCGCTGAAAGACCACGGGCCATGCCGACATTCGTAGGCCATGCGCCATTGAATCTCTTATAATTTGCTTCAAAGACTTCAAGCGCCACTTCCTTCATGCCGCCAGCAATCAGTTGCCGACCAAATCCATGTACCTGGAATGCCCCGGCTGTTGGATGGTTCACAGCAAATAACGCCGTGGTTCTGGCTTCTTCTTTCTTACCCATTTTCATTAGCACCATCGCCTTCGTCTGCAAGTTGTTAAAATTTTCTTGCCCGATAAAAGGTGAACTAATGGACGCGTCTGCCCATTCAAGAGCTTTGTCTAGCATGTATTCACGCTGTGCCAGAAACATGGCCGCGGCTGCCCAGTTTTGTGATTGAAATCCGATAGACCCCTGAAGTTCCTTTTCAAATGTGGATACGTAGAGGTCATTGGGGTCTTCTACTGCGATACGCATAGGGATAAGCTTGTTTTCCCACATGAGAGCCAGCACTGCGGATTCGGGATCACGATCGATGAATTCATACGTGAGCCATTCATGAAACTCGGATTCCTCTGGTGTCACCTGTACGCGCAAAGCATCATCTTTTTCTTCATAGAAGAAGCTTCCCCAGGCAGTAGAATTATTTGAGAAAATCCATGTCCATGGTCCACTCTCCTCGATCATCAGATGCAAACCATATGTCCCTGATTTGAGTGGTTTGCCTTCCACTGTGACGTCATGTGAAAACTTAATTGTCGTGTTTTCATTTGCTCCGGCCCGCCAGGGCGCCGGTGTCCGCAGTCCGAATCCGAGATCAGTAAGACCATAGGGAACAAGTTGACCCCAGATTTTTCCTGTGCGACCATCCACATCAGGGCTGCTGTATTTAATGGTTACACTTGCTATCGTGCCAATATACTGAGTGACAACACACTTCTGATTGTCACCACTCGGTGGCAGGCTCAGTGCTTGCGAATAGACTTGCGCGGAGATCAGTATGCCTGCGCATACAAGAACGAAGTTGTTTTTCATACAGAAGAAGTTTTGGTGAAGAAATAACATCCCTTGCGACGGGATAGGGATTGAAGCTATCAATCTGATATGAAGGCAAGATCCGTTATTCGATAAACCGGAAGAATTGATCGATCAATCAGTTTCGGTGCAGTTAAAAGCAGGTGTCACCCCTTGTGTTAATACCCTTAACCTGTCCGGTTTGGATTTAACCTCATTTTAAGTGAGAAGGATGATCCCTTGAAGGAGTCGTTTTCGTCCTAAGAAGTGTAATAAGATTCAATGTGCCTGGAAAATCTCAACACTATGAAAACGAACTGCTACCTCGCAATCCTCACATCATTAATGATAGCGAGTGCCGGCTGCCACACCACTGAGCGCATGCTTGATCAGGGACGGTATGATGAGTTACTGTCGCTTGCACAACGCAAAATATCAGGCAAAGCGCTGAAGAAGGAAAAATATGTGGTGCTTATTGAAGAAGCCTTTGCAAAAATCACAGAGCGCGATATGGATCGCATCGATCGGCTGAAAGTGAGCAACAGGTCCAACGACTGGGAGGAGATAGTGGTCATTGCCGTAAGAGTTGAAAGGAGGCAGGAGAAACTCAGGTCGTTCCTTCCATTGGTTGCAGATAATGGCTACCAGGCGACATTTGCATTTGTGAAGACGCACGAAATCATTCACCATGCAGAAAACCAAATTGTCGAGAAACTCTACGAAGAAGGACTGAACTTTTTATATAGTGGTCGTGCAGGAGACAAAGTTTCTGCACAAACAGCCTACAAAAAATTTCAGGA